>JAXHTL010000005.1:0-55942 GCA_034190095.1 Actinomycetota bacterium | reverse complement strand
GGCTCACCGATCATGTTGGTTCCGGCTGTGATCGTGAGCTGCTCGGCGGCGATGTCGGCGGCGCGGTGCCCGTCGTCGTCGGCCCACACGACGACGACCCGATCGGCACATGACGCCCACGGCACACCCGAGGCGCTCCCGCCGGCGTCAACGTCGCATACCGTGCGCACCGCGGAGGCACTGGACACACCTGCGGTGTCGAGCAGCCAGCAGGCCAGAAGGTCGTTTTCCGCCAACGGCATTCGGACACCGTGCCGAGCTGCCGCGGTCAGCAGTTCGGCAGCCTCGTACCACCCGGCGCCGCTGCCGCCGGCCTCTTCGGCTCCGGTGAGCCTGACCAGTCCGAGTTCGTCGAGCCGGTGCCAGAGGTCCCGGTCCAGGCCGCCCTGGTGGGGCTGCGGCCGGGTGCGGCGGTAGTCGGCGAAGACGGCGTCGATCATCTCCGTCAGTGCCGGATCGACTCCGGATGTGCTCACCGTAACCCCAATCCGCGTGCGATCACGCCCCGTAACACCTCGTTGGTGCCGCCCCGCAGTGTGAAGCCTGGCCGCTGATCCACCGCGGCGGCCGCCAGGTCGGAGAACTGTCGCCCCCCGGCCCCGTCGTCGGCGAGGTGGGCGAACTCGGCGATGTCGCCCTCGGTGCTCGTCCCGATCACCTTGACCACCGCGGCCGGGACGTCGGCGGGTTCGTGCCGTTCCAGAGCTCCGGCCACGGCCGACGACATCTGGTGCAGTCCGGCGACGCGCGCCACCAACCTGCCGAGTTCGATGTTGCGGGGGAGCCGTTGTGCGGACATCTCTTTGGCGCATGCGTCCAGAACGGCGAAGGTCGACAGGATCCGCTCCGGGCCGCTGCGCTCGAAGGCGAGCTCCGAGGTCACCTGCTGCCAGCCCTGGCCGATCTCGCCGAACACCATCGAATCGGGTACGAAGGCCTCGTCGAGGATCACTTCGTTGAAATGGTGCGCACCGTTCATCGAGACGATCGGCCGGATCTCGATGCCTGGCCCGCGCAGGTCGACGATGAACTGGCTGAGTCCGGCATGCCGGTGCTCCGGATCCACCGGCGCGGTGCGTGCCAGCGCAATGAACGCGTGGGCCCGGTGTGCGCCGGAGGTCCAGACCTTCGTGCCGGTCAGCGTCCAGCCGCCGTCGACGCGGTCGGCGCGAGTGCGCACGCTGGCCAGATCCGATCCCGAGTCCGGCTCACTCATGCCGATCGCGAAGAAGCACCGGCCCGCCACGATCCGGGGCAGGAACTCGCGGCGCTGTGCCTCGGTCCCGTACTTGAGCAGAGACGGCACCACCTGGCGGTCGGCGAACCAGTGCGCGGCCATCGGGGCGCCGGCGGCCAGTAGTTCCTCGGTGACGACGAAGCGATCCAGAAAGGACCTGCCGTGGCCGCCGTACTCCGTCGGCACCGTCATGCCCAGCCAGCCGCGGTCGGCAAGCGCCGCGGTGAAGTCCTCGTCCCAGCCGCACAGCCATCCGTCGATCGACGAAGTGAAGGTGCCCGCGGCGAGTTGCTCGGCCAGGAACCGGCGGACCTCGCTGCGCAAGCCGGTGGTCGAGGCCGGATCGATGGTGGAACGCGGCACCAGGCGGGGAAGGCTCATCGCTCTCCTGCGGGTTCGTCCACGGGCTCGGGCTGCTCAGCTGCGGCCGGGGTGTCGTCGGGGGGCTGGGGCCCGGCGGTGGCCGGGCGGCGTGGTGTCAGGGCGATACCGACGGCGAGGAAGAACGCGGCCGTCAGGGTGCCGCCCAGGTAGTGGTTCATCGGGCCGCCCGGGGAGATGAAGCTGCCGGGGGGTCCGATGATGGTGATGGTCTCGATGAGCTGCTCCACCGTGAAGATCGCCGCGCCGATTCCCAGCCAGCGGGGCAGGTGACCCTCGTTGGCCGACAACAGGATCGGGACGGCGACGCAGATGTGGGCGATGGTGGCGGTCGGCAGCCAGAAGAACCCGATGTCCTCGATCGCGTAGGCGGTGTCGGTCGGAACCTGTCCCGGGCGCAGCGCGGGTCCGCCGGTGAACCAGATCGCCACACACAGCTGCGTGACCACCAGGGCCGAACCGAGGGTGAACAGGCGCGCCGGCGGGCCGGTGAGGTGTTCGCGGGCGAAGGCCAGCACCACTGCCAGCGCCAGCGCGGCGAAGGTCAGCAGCAGCGCTTGAACGCGCATCACGCCGGGGTCGGATCCGGGCAGGGCGTGCAGCACCAGCACGGCCGTGGCGTAGAGCACCGCGAACGCGATACCTGCGATCAGCGGGGCTCGACGGTTCATAACAGAGAGCAATGGTAGCCATCGCAGTCCCCAAAGCCGAGTTCATCCACAGTTTGGGGGGACGGCGCGGCTCTCGGGCCCGCGGCGTCGGCCTGCCGACCTACCGTCGCCCCATGCCGAGCGAACTTCCCGCCGAGCGCGTGCGCCGGCGCCTGGGGGCCCACGGTGATGGCGACGGCGGCGGGAGCGCCCAGACCGCCGACGACCAGATCGCCGACGACGGGGCCGAGCAGCCGGACACCGCGCTGTCGCGGTGGCTGCCGGCGGCGGCGCCGGACGGTTGGCTAGCCCGGATCCGCGCCGATCCGGGCCGGGCCGGTGTCCTCGCGCTCGGCGCGGTGGGAGCGGCGGCGGTACTGGTCACGGTGCTGACGCTGTTCGCCGACCGCTCGCCGGCGGTGGTGTCGGCCAAACTGCCGCCCGTGGAGCCGGTTTCGTCGGCCGCCGCGCTGCCGGAGCCGGCTGCCCCGGTGGTGGTCAGTGTCGTCGGGCTGGTCCGAACGCCGGGGCTGGTGACCCTGGAACCGGGCGCGCGGATCGCCGACGCGCTCGACGCAGCCGGCGGGGTGCTCGACGGGGCCGACGTGCTGGGCCTGAACATGGCCCGGCGGCTGGCCGACGGCGAACAGATCGTCGTGGGGATCGGGGCAGCCCCGGGTGAGCCGGTGGAGATGGGCAGCTCGGTGGTCTCGGACCCCGCCGTGTCGGCGTCCTCGCCGGCCGCGGCGCCCACCGCGGCCGGCGGCGGCCCGGCGGGGCTGGTGGACCTGAACACCGCCACCGTCGAGCAGCTCGACACCTTGCCGGGGGTCGGCCCGGTGACGGCGGCCGCGATCGTGTCGTGGCGGGAGACCAACGGGCGCTACGCGAGCGTGGACCAGCTCGCAGAGGTGGACGGAATCGGGCCGGTGCGGCTGGCGAAGCTCCGGGATCTCGTGCAGGCGGGATGACTTCGCTCGACCTGCGACTGGTTCCGGCGGCGCTGACCAGTTGGGCGGTGACCGCGGCGGGCATCGTGTGGGCGCACACCGGAGGCTGGGTTGCCGCCGCGGCCTCGGTGGCGGTGACCGCCGTCGCCGGTTGGTGGGCCGGCCGGCGCCGTCCCGGTGCGCCCGATCTGCGGGCGCTGGGTGCGGCCACGGCGGCGGTAGCGCTGGTGGGGGCGGGCTTCGCGGCCGCGGTGGGACTGCGGGTGGACCATGTGCGCGATCACCCGCTGAGCCTGCGTGTGGGCACCACGGCCGCGGTCGTCGCGGCACCGGCGGAAAGCCCGCGGATCGTCGCCGGCGGTCGGGTGATGTTCCGCGCTGCGCTGCTCGAGCTGGACGGGGCACCGGCTTCGGGCCGGGTGCTGGTGTTCGCCTCGGGTCCCGGGTACTCCAGCCTGGCCGCGGGGCAGCCGGCGGCGTTCCGGGCGCAGGTGGGCGCGCCGAAGCGGCGCGATCTGACCGTGGCGGTGCTGTCCGCCCGGGGAGCCCCCAACCCCGGTGAACCGGCGCCCGTGCACCGGATCGCCCAGCACGTGCGCGTGACGTTCGCGCGGGCGGCGCGGCGGGTGTTGCCGCCCGGCGACGCAGCGGTACTGCCGGCACTGGTGCTGGGGGACACCTCGGCGGTACCCGCCGAGGTCACCCAGCGCTTCCGCACCGCGGGCCTCACCCACCTGACCGCGGTGTCCGGGGCCAACGTGACGATCGTGTGCGGTGCGGTGCTGCTGTCGGCGATGGTGGTGGGTCCGCGGATCGCGGTCCTGCTGGCCGCGGTGGCGCTGCTGGGGTTCGTCGTGGTGGTGCAGCCCTCGGCGAGCGTGCTGCGCGCCGCGGTGATGGGCGCGATCACCCTGCTGGCGGTGGTGTCGCGGCGGCGTCGGCAGGCCCTGCCCGCCCTGGCCGCCGCCGTGGTGGCCTTGATGATCGCCACCCCGGAACTGGCCGTCGACGCCGGATTCGCGCTGTCGGTGTCGGCCACGGCCGCGCTGGTGCTCATCGCGCCGCTCTGGTCGCGGATGCTCACTGCCCGGGGCTGGCCGCGGCCGCTGGCCGACGGTGTCAGCGTCGCGCTGGCCGCCCAGTTGGTCACCGCCCCACTCGTGGCCGCCATCTCCGGTTCGGTGAGCCTGGTCGGCGTGGTGGCGAACCTCCTGGTCGCACCGGTGATACCGCCGATCACCGTCGTCGGAACCGCCGCGGCGGCGTTGTGTCCCCTGTGGCCGGCGGGGGCCGAGCTGCTGATCCGGTTCACCGGCCCGGAGGTGTGGTGGCTGCTCACGGTGGCCCGCTACGCCGCCGACGTGCCCGCGGCGTCGGTTGCGGTGCCCTCCGGACCGGCCGGGGTGATCACCGTCGCCGTCGCGGCGACGGTCGTCGCGGTGGTGTGGCATTGGGTGCTGTCGGGGCGGCGTGACACGATCGTGCGGTGAGTGACACCCTGACCGGCTTGCATCTCATCCTCGGCGACGAGGAGCTGCTGGTGGAGCGGGCGGTGGCCACGGTGCTGCGGCAGGCGCGCAAGGCTGCGGGCACCCAGGATGTGCCGGTGGACCGGCTCCGGGCCGGTGAGGTCGGTGTCAGCGAGTTAGCCGAACTGCTGAGCCCGTCGCTGTTCGCCGACGAACGGGTGGTGGTGCTCGAATCGGCAGCCGAGGCGGGCAAGGAGGCGGTGTCGGTCATCGAGGCTGCCGCCGCCGACCTGCCCGAGGGCACGCTGCTGGTGGTGGTGCATTCCGGGGGAGGGCGCGCCAAGGCCCTGGCCGACAGACTGAAGAAACTCGGCGCCGAGGTGCATCCCTGTGCGCGCATCACCAAGGCTTCGGAGCGCGCCGATTTCGTCCGCAAAGAGTTCCGTTCCCTGCGGGTGAAGGTCGGGGACGACACGGTCGCCGCGGTGCTCGACGCGATCGGGTCCGACATCCGCGAGCTGGCGTCAGCGTGTTCGCAACTGGTCGCCGACACCGACGGCAAGGTCGATGCCGCGGCGGTGCGCAAATATCACTCCGGCCGGGCCGAGGTGAAAGGGTTCGAGATCGCCGACCGGGCCGTCGTCGGTGATGTCGCCGGGGCGGCGGAGGCGCTGCGCTGGGCGATGCTCGGCGGCGAACCGCATGTGGTGCTCGCCGATGCGCTGGCCGAGGCGGTGCACACCATCGCGCGGGTGGGGCCGCTCTCCGGGGATGCGTACGGGTTGGCCGGCGAGCTGGGCATGCCGCCGTGGCGGGTGCAGAAGGCGCAGAAACAGGCACGCCGATGGTCGCGGGACTCGGTGGCCGAGGCGGTGCGGTTGGTCGCCCAGCTCAACGCCGACGTCAAAGGGGCAGCAGCCGACGCGGACTATGCGCTGGAAAAGGCGGTCCGCGGTGTCGCGGAGCTCGTGAGCGACTAGACGGTCCGGAGCTCGTGAGCGACTAGACGGTCCGGAGCTCGTGAGCGACTAGATCTTGTTGTAGGCCTGGGCCAGGGCGGACTTGCGGTTGGCGGCCTGGTTGCGGTGGATCACACCCTTGCTGGCGGCCTTGTCCAGCTTGCGGCTGGTCGCCATCAGCAGCTTGCCGGCTTTCTCCTTGTCGCCGGCCTCCACAGCCGAACGGAATCCACGCACGGCCGTGTGAAGCGACGACTTCACCGACTTGTTGCGCAGACGGCGGCGCTCGTTGGTGCGGTTCCGCTTCTCCTGCGACTTGATGTTGGCCACGCGTGTAATCCTTCGTAAATCTCGACTGGGTTGCTTGAGTCATGGGGGCGCCCGCAGCGGGCAGCGACTGTTCAGGTTACCAGTGAGGCCAGAAATCTCCCAAAGCGAGACCTAGCAGCCTGCCGAAACGGCAGAAATGTTGCAGCATGGCAGTTGTGCGCTCAGCGCAGCGCGAGGGAGGAGCAGAGGACACTTGGCGACGGAGACGGCACGAACTGCACGCAGTAACTCCAAACCGGTGAAACGGCATGACGGCGTCTTCGGTGGGTACAACAAGCTCGGCTCGTACGCGCAGGCGTTCGACGAGATGTTCGACGGACAGGGCAACGTACGCGGGCCCTACAAGGGCATCCACTCCGAGCTCGCCCCGTCCGACGCCTCCGAACTCGAGGCGCGTGCCGAAGCGCTCGGGCGTGCGTTCATCGATCAGGGCATCACGTTCTCGCTGTCGGGGCAGGAGCGGCCCTTTCCGCTGGATCTCGTCCCGCGGGTGATCTCGGCCGCGGAGTGGACCCGCCTGGAGCGGGGCATCCGGCAGCGGGTTCAGGCCCTGGAGATGTACCTCGACGACATCTACGGGGAGCAGGAGATCCTGCGCGACGGCGTCATTCCGCGCCGGCTGGTGACCTCCTGTGAGCACTTCCACCGCGAGGCCGTCGGGATCATGCCCCCCAACGGGGTGCGCATCCACGTCGCCGGCATCGACCTGATCCGCGACGATCAGGGCAATTTCCGGGTGCTGGAGGACAATCTGCGCTCACCGTCGGGGGTGTCCTACGTCATGGAGAACCGCCGCACGATGGCGCGGGTGTTCCCGAACCTGTTCGCCACGCACCGGGTGCGGGCGGTGGGCGACTACTCCTCGCATCTGCTGCGGGCGCTGCGCAACGCCGCGGCCAACAATGTGGCCGATCCGACCGTCGTGGTGCTCACCCCGGGTGTGTACAACTCGGCCTACTTCGAGCACTCGCTGCTGGCCCGGCAGATGGGTGTGGAGCTGGTCGAGGGACGTGACCTGTTCTGCCGCGACAACACCGTCTACATGCGCACCACCGAGGGTGAGCGTCAGGTCGACGTCATCTACCGGCGTATCGACGACGACTTCCTCGACCCGATGCAGTTCAAGCCGGACTCGGTGCTCGGGGTGGCCGGCATCCTCAACGCCGCCCGCGCCGGCAACGTGGTCATCTCGAGTGCGGTGGGCAACGGTGTCGGCGACGACAAGCTGGTCTACACCTACGTGCCGACGATCATCGAGTACTACCTCGGGGAGAAGCCGCTGCTGGCCAACGTGGACACGTTCCGGTGCTGGCTCGACGAGGAGCGCGAGGAGGTCCTCGACCGCGTCGACGAGTTGGTCATCAAACCGGTGGAGGGCTCGGGCGGTTACGGCATCGTGTTCGGACCCGACGCCTCGGAGAAGGAACTCGCCACGATCACCAAGAAGATCAACAACGACCCGCGTGGCTGGATCGCCCAGCCGGTGATGCAGCTGTCCACGGTCCCGACCCAGGTGGACAACCACCTGGCGCCGCGCCACGTGGACCTGCGTCCGTTCGCGGTCAACGACGGCGACGACGTCTGGGTGCTGCCCGGTGGGCTGACCCGCGTCGCACTGCCGGAGGGGTCGCTGGTGGTGAACTCCAGTCAGGGTGGCGGATCCAAGGACACCTGGGTGCTGGCCTCGCGCACCTCGGGCGCCGACCGCGAGCTGGCCGGCGATGAGGTGGTGCGGGCGCTGCCGAACTCCGGCAAGTCCGGTGGCGCGAAGGCCGCCAAGACCGCTCCCAAGGCGGTCAACAAGAACGGCAAGGCCGACAGTTCGGACAATCCGAATCAGCAACAGCAGCAACAGCAAAACCAGCTGCGGCAACAGCAACAGCAACAGCAGTAGGGAGGTGGACGACGATGTTGGCACGCAATGCGGAGTCGCTGTACTGGATCGGGCGCTATGTCGAACGCGCCGATGACACCGCCCGAATTCTCGACGTGACGGTGCATCAGCTGCTCGAAGACGCCAGTGTCGATCCCGACCAGGCCTCCCGCACGCTGCTCAAGGTGCTGGGGATCGAGCCGCCCGACGAAGAGCTCGACGTGTGGTCGCTGACCGACATCGTGGCGTTCAGCCGGGATACCTACGGGGGCTGCTCGATCGTCGAGGCGATCTCGGCCGCACGTGAGAATGCCAGGGGTGCAAGGGAAGTCACCTCCAGTGAAATCTGGGAGTGTCTGAACACCACCTACAACGCGCTCGCTGAGCGCGAGCGTGCGGCCAAACGGCTCGGACCGCACGAGTTCCTGTCGTTCGTGGAGGGTCGGGCGGCGATGTTCGCCGGTCTGGCCGACTCCACGCTCAGTCGCGACGACGGCTACCGGTTCATGGTGCTGGGCCGGGCGGTCGAGCGGGTGGACATGACGGTGCGGCTGCTGTTGTCCCGGGTGGGTGACACGACCTCGTCGCCGGCCTGGGTCACGTTGCTGCGCTGTGCCGGTGCGCACGACACCTACCTGCGCACCTATCGTGGGGCTCTCGATGCCGCGCGGGTGGTCGAATTCATGCTGCTGGACCGGCTTTTCCCGCGGTCGATCTTCTACTCGCTCAAGTTGGCCGAGCACAGTCTCGACGAGCTGCTCAACCGTCCGCACGGCCGGCTCGGGGCCACCGCCGAGGCGCAGCGGTTGCTGGGCCGGGCGCGCAGCGAGTTGGAGTTCCTGCAGCCCGGAGCGGTGCTCGACGAGCTCGAGGTGCGCCTCGCCGGACTGCAGAAGACCTGCTTCGACGTCGGGGAATCGTTGGCGCTGCAGTACTTCCACTCTGCGCCGTGGGTGGCGTGGACCGATGCCGGTCGCAACGCGTTGGTGATCGAAGAAGGAGAGATTTAGATGTGGCGGATGCGCGTGGTGCACGCGACGGGCTACGCGTACAAGTCACCGGTCACCGCTTCTTTCAACGAGGCGCGCCTGACGCCGCGATCTGACAATCGGCAGAACGTGATCCTCAACCGGGTCGAGACCGACCCGGCGACACGGTCTTACCGCTACGTCGACTACTGGGGCACCGCGGTGACGTCGTTCGACCTGCACGCCCCGCACACCGAGTTGGAGGTCACGGCCTCCTCAGTGGTGGAAACCGAGAAACCCGATGCCCCCGCCGAGTCGATATCGTGGGACGAATTGGGCGCCGAGGCCGTCATCGACCGCTACGACGAAGTGCTCGCACCGACGCACTACGTCCCGGCGAGCAAGCGCATCGAGCGGGTGGGCCGCCGCATCGCCAAGTACCACGAACCGGCCGATGCGGTTATCGAGGCGGTGCGCTGGGTGCAGGACGAACTGCAGTACGTGCCCGGTACCACCGGGGTGCACACCTCCGGGGTGGAGGCGCTGCGGGAAGGCAAGGGCGTCTGCCAGGACTACGCGCACCTCACCCTGATGCTCCTGCGCGGCATGGGGATTCCGTCGCGCTACGTGTCGGGGTACCTGCACCCGAAACACAAGGCCAAGGTGGGTGACACCGTCGACGGCCAGAGCCACGCCTGGATCCAGGCCTGGACCGGCGAATGGTGGAACTACGACCCGACCAACGACACCGGGATCACCGAGCAGTACATCAGCGTCGGGGTGGGTCGCGACTACTCCGACGTCACCCCGCTGAAGGGCATCTACTCGGGCGAGGGGTCCACCGACCTCGACGTCGTGGTGGAGATCACCCGGCTGGCTTAGCCGCTGCGCCGCCCACGCCGGGATGGACCTCCACCCGGTGCAGATCGTCGCCGATCTCGATCTGACGGTCGAACACCGAGGCGGCCAGCGCGCGCCAGTCGTCCTCCTGGCCGGGCGGGATCGGCGGGACGTAGTGGGTGAGGATCAGGATGCCCACGCCGGCCCTGGCCGCCGTGTCGGCGGCCTGCTCGACCGTCGAGTGGTAGTCGCAGATGTCGCGGATGCGCTGCATCGGCATCGCGTCGACGAGATCCTTGCGGATCACGGTGTGCACCAGGGCGCCCGCTCCGGCGGCCAGCGCGTCCAGCCCCGGACACGGCACGGTGTCACCGGCGAGCACCACCGACGCGCCGTTGTGCTCGATGCGGAACCCGATGGTGGGCGCCACCGGTCGGTGATCAGTCGGGCCCACCGCGATCGAGACCCCGTCGCGGCCCCACACCACACCCTCGGTGACCTCCTCGACCTCGACCGGCGGTGGCGCCGTCAGATCGGTGTGATGGGCGATGCGGTAGCCGATGTCGGGGGCGAAGGCCCGCAGCGTGTTCTCGACCACCTCGGCGGTGCCGGGTGGGCCGATGATCGGCAGCGGGGGCTGGTTCGGGTCGAAGTTCGCCACCCACCGGCTGATCAGCACGTCACCCAGGTCGGCGATGTGGTCGCTGTGCAGATGGGTCAGCAGCAGCGCGGTGATGGTGTTGGGGGCCACGCCCAGCGCGGCGGTTCGCATCAGCACCCCCCGGCCACAGTCGACCAGGAAGGTCTGATCACCAGCGCGCACGAGCGTCGACGGGCCCGCCCGGCGCGCGTCGGGGATGGGGCTTCCGGTACCGAGGAGGGTGACTTCGATCATGGATTTCACCTAACCCTGTCCGCGCCGTTCCGGAGTACCGGAAACGCCGAATTCGCGGCGCGGAATTGCTTAGCCTGGAGTGTGCGGTGAGTGACGAGGGGCGGAGCGGGCCATGCGGATATCCGACGTGTTGCGGAGCAAGGGCGCGACGGTGGCGACGATCACCCCGGAGACGTCGGTCGCCGGGCTGCTGACCGAACTGTCGGTGCACAACATCGGGGCCATGGTGGTGGTCTCGCCGGACGGTCTGCTGGGCATCGTGTCCGAGCGGGACGTGGTGCGCAAGCTGCATGAGGTGGGCGGTGACCTGCTGCATCGTCCGGTGTCGGAGATCATGACAGCGATGGTGGCGACCTGCTCGCCCGATGACACGGTGGACAGCCTGAGCGCGTTGATGACCCGCAACCGGGTCCGCCACGTCCCGGTGGTGGTCGACGGTCGGCTGACCGGAATCGTGAGCATCGGCGACGTGGTCAAGACCCGGATGGAAGAACTCGAGAGCGAGCAGCAGCAGCTCCAGGCCTACATCACGCAGGGCTGACCGGGTGCGTTCCGCCATCGCGGTCGACGCCGCGCAGAAGCATGATGTGCCCGCGCTGTCGCGGGTGCTGGGCCGGGCGTTCTTCGACGACCCGGTGATGACGTGGATGCTGCCCGAGGACAAGCGCCGCGCCGCGGCGCTGCCGCGGATGTTCGCCGCGATGGTCCGGCACCACTATCTGGCCGGCGGCGGTGTCGAGGTCGCCCATCGGGTCGGTGAGGTGGGCGCGGCGGCGTTGTGGGATCCGCCGGGCCGCTGGCGCCAGACGCAGTCCGAGGAGTTGCGGATGATGCCCGGCCTGCTGCTGGCGCTGGGCCGCCGCGCCGGTCGTGGGATGGCGGTCTCGGAGCTGATGAAGAGCCACCATCCCGACGAGCCGCACTGGTATCTGGGGGTGATCGGCAGCGACCCCCAGGTCCGCGGGGTCGGGTTCGGCAAGGAGTTGATGTTGTCCCGGCTCTCCCGCTGCGACGCCGAGGGCGCCCCCTGCTACCTGGAATCCACCAAGGAATCCAACGTGGCCTATTACATGCGGTACGGCTTCGACGTCACCGGCGAGCTGGCGCTGCCGGACGGTGGTCCCGGGATCTGGCAGATGTGGCGCCCGCCCCGCTAGCTCAACTCCAGGAGTACTCGGCGCGCAGCCGGGCGGCGACGAGGTCGAAGATCTCGCGCTCCAGGATGGCTCCCTCACGCCGGATGCCCTCCTCGGGAACGTCGAGAACCCGGTCCAGGCGCACCCAACTGGCACGTCCGTCGTAGTCCCAGCTGCCGCTGCCGATGCCGATCCAGTTCGGGTCCTCGCTGTGGTGGTCCTGGCTGGACAGCATCAGCCCGAGCAGCACGCTGCGGTCGCGCCCGACGACCAGGACGGGCCGGTCCTTGCCGCGGCTGGGGTCGTCCTCGTAGACCACCCAGGTCCAGACGATCTCGCCGGGATCGGCGCGACCGTCCAGGTCGGGGGAGTAGGCGACCCGGCGGGCCCGGTGCGCGGTGGGGACGAAATTGCTGGACACCGGACGTCCGGCGGGCAGCGCCGGCCCGGGCCCGGCCTGCGCGGTGATCAGGGCCTCCCGACCGGCACGCAGGCCCTGCTGGATGCGTTTGGGGGCCTCGTTGAACACCAGGTTCTCGGTGCTCTTGACCAGGAACCGCTGCAACGTCTTCAGATACGACGTCATAGCCGCCAAGCATAGGCGCTGAGCACCCGGCTCGATTGTGTCGCGGGGGCCTGCGCTCGATACTCTGGACAAGCCGTCACCTGTCGATTCGATGCCGACAGCCGCCCGCTCACCAGGAGATTCCCATCAGCAGCTTCGCCGACAAGACCTTCACCGCGCCGGCGCAGATTCGGAACTTCTGCATCATCGCCCACATCGACCATGGCAAGTCCACGCTGGCCGACCGGATGCTGCAGCTGACCGGGGTCGTCGACGAGCGCTCGATGCGGGCGCAGTACCTGGACCGGATGGACATCGAGCGGGAGCGCGGCATCACCATCAAGGCGCAGAACGTGCGGCTGCCGTGGGAGATCGCCGACGGCGAGCAGCAGGGCCGCTACGTGCTGCACCTGATCGACACCCCCGGCCACGTCGACTTCACCTACGAGGTGTCACGTGCCCTGGAGGCGTGTGAGGGAGCGGTGCTGCTGGTCGACGCCGCACAGGGCATCGAGGCGCAGACGCTGGCCAACCTCTACCTGGCGCTGGACCGCGACCTGGTGATCATCCCGGTCCTCAACAAGATCGACCTGCCCGCGGCCGACCCGGACCGCTACGCCGCCGAGTTGGCCCACATCATCGGCTGCGAACCGACGGACGTGCTGCGGGTGTCCGGCAAGACCGGCGAGGGGGTCGCCGAGCTGCTCGACGAGGTGGTCCGTCAGGTCCCGGCCCCCACCGGGGAGGCCGACGCGCCGGCCCGGGCGATGATCTTCGACTCGGTCTATGACACCTACCGCGGCGTGGTCACCTACATCCGCGTCGTCGACGGCAAGATCGTGCCGCGCGAGCGGATCAAGATGATGTCCACCGGGGCCACCCACGAGCTGCTCGAGGTCGGGATCGTCTCGCCCGAACCGAAGGCCTCCGACGGCCTCGGCGTCGGCGAGGTCGGCTATCTGATCACCGGCGTCAAGGACGTGCGCCAGTCGAAGGTGGGTGACACGGTGACCACCGCGCGCGGTGGCGCCGAGAAGCCGCTGACCGGCTACCGCGAGCCCAAGCCGATGGTGTACTCGGGGCTGTATCCGGTCGACGGCTCCGACTATCCCGATCTGCGCGATGCGCTGGACAAGTTGCAGCTCAACGATGCGGCGCTGACCTACGAGCCGGAGACGTCGGTGGCGCTGGGCTTCGGTTTCCGGTGCGGCTTCCTGGGCCTGCTGCACATGGAGATCACCCGCGAACGCCTGGAGCGCGAGTTCGGCCTCGACCTGATCTCAACCTCACCCAACGTCGTCTACCGGGTGATCAAGGACGACGAAACCGAGTTGACGGTGACCAACCCGTCGGACTGGCCCGAAGGCAAGGTCCGCACGGTGTTCGAGCCGGTGGTCAAGACGACGATCATCGCGCCCAGCGAGTTCATCGGCTCGATCATGGAGCTGTGCCAGTCCCGGCGCGGCGACCTCGGCGGCATGGACTACCTGTCGCCCGAACGCGTCGAGCTGCGCTACACGCTGCCGCTCGGCGAGATCATCTTCGACTTCTTCGATTCGCTGAAGTCGCGCACCCGCGGCTACGCCAGCCTGGACTACGAGGACGCCGGTGAGCAGGAGTCCGACCTGGTCAAGGTCGACATCCTGCTGCAGGGCGAGGCGGTCGACGCGTTCAGCGCGATCGTGCACAAGGACGGGGCATTCGCCTACGGCAACAAGATGACCACCAAGCTCAAGGAGCTCATCCCGCGCCAGCAGTACGAGGTGCCGGTGCAGGCCGCGATCGGGTCGAAGATCATCGCCCGGGAGAACATCCGCGCGATCCGCAAGGACGTGCTCTCCAAGTGCTACGGCGGCGACATCTCCCGCAAGCGCAAGCTGCTGGAGAAGCAGAAGGAAGGCAAGAAGCGGATGAAGACCATCGGGCGGGTCGACGTCCCGCAGGAGGCTTTCGTCGCCGCGTTGTCCACCGATGCGTCCTCGGCCGACAAGCCGAAGAAGTAAACCGGCTTCGCCCGATCGGTCGCGCCGCGGCGCGCGACGTGCTATCGAAGTGTTACGCAAGTGACGCGTTTCGATGGGAGAGGCAGATGGCCATGAAATCCGCGGCGGTGGCCGCCGGAGCCTGCCTCGCGCTGGTGGGCTGTTCCAGCGCGCCGGTCGACGACCGTCCCACCGTGCAGATCGCCCCCGCCGCGCAGCCGGCCCCGGCCCCGGTGCCGATCCCGCTCGGCGGGTTCCTGCCCTCGGCCGAGCAGCTCTCGGCGTTGTTGAACACCGGTCCGGACGCGCTCATGACTCCTGCCGTCGAGGGGGGACCCGATCTGCTGCTGCGCAGTGTCGCCGAAACCCAGGTGATGCCCGCGGAGTGCGTCGGCGCCCCCTATCGGCTCCAGCAACTGGTCTATCAGGACAGCCCGGTGCTGTCGGTGGCGAGCACCTCGTGGTCCGGAGGGGGATTCGACGCCGCCCCGGTGTCGGCGAACGTCGGCGTGGTCCAGCTGGCCAGCCCGGCTGCCGCCCGGGATTTCTTCGCCGCCACCGCAGACCGCTGGGTGGGATGCAACGGGCAGACCGTGACCCTGCATCGGCCCGGGGCCACCCCCGGTGAGCTCAGCCGCATCAGCGATGTCACCTTCACCGACAGCATGGTGTCGGCCACCGTCCTGCACGCCTCAGCGGGTGCCGGGTCGCCCACCGGCCTGCGTGCCCTCGGCGTCGCCGGGGATTGCATCGTCGACGTCGAGGTCCTCGACCCGCGCCCCGACGCCGACTCCGGCGCCGCGGGTGCGGTCACCGGGGCGGTCCTGGACGGTATCGCCGCCCGGCGGTGACGCGGCTGCGCTGGGTGCGGGACAATCACGGGGTGGCGCAGGGCATCGTGGTCGGGCGGATCCGGGCGGCCGGCGCCGCGCTCGCCGCATCGGCCCTGCTGGCCGGGTGCGTCTCCACGGTCGACGGCACCGCGGTGCGTGGCCAGGCCACCGGCCCACTGAACGTCCCCCCGCTGACCGAGCCGCAGCTCGACGATGTGCTGCTGAGCATCGGTGAGCTCAACGGCATCATGGGGTCCACCCAGATGACGGTCACCAGCGAACTCGACGAGATGACCGATCACGCCGACGAGGTGTCGGATCCGTACTGCCTGGGCGCGATCTACGGGGCCGAGGAACCCGTGTACGCGGGCTACGGCTGGACCGCGGTGCGCGACCAGGTGGCGCGGGAACCCAACGACGACAACGAGCATTGGGTCGAGCAGACCGTGGTGCTCTACCCGACCCCCGAGAACGCTCAGGTCTTCTTCGACGACTCCACCGAGATCTGGCAGGAGTGCGCGGACTCCTCGATCGGCGTTGGCGACGGCGACTACCTGTGGGAGCTGGGCGAGGCCGACGTCGACAACGATCTGATCACCCAGATGACCACCCAGGAGGGCGCCGACGGCTGGGCCTGCCAGCACGCGTTGTCGCTGGTGTCCAACGTGACGGTGGAGGCCTGGGCGTGCGGTTACGCGATCGGTGACGAGGCCGCCGAGATCGTGCGCGCCATGGTGGACAACGCCACGAAGTAGCAGGTCGTTCACCGGCGGTTCACCGCGCGGGTCCTGTTTGATTTCCTGGTGGGCATAACTTTCCGCCCGTGGCTCAACCGTCAACCTCATCACCGCCCACACCAGCGGAAACCGTGTTCCTGGGCGACGACCGCAACTGGCATCTGACATTCGGGCTGATGCTCGCCGTCGCCTTCGGCGCGTTCACCTGGTGGTCATTCGGCTACGTGGACAGCTCCGCCAGCAAGGTCATCCTGATCACCGCCACCGCGCTGGGCATGTTCATGGCCTTCAACATCGGCGGCAACGATGTGGCCAACTCGTTCGGCACCAGCGTCGGAGCCGGCACCCTGACCATGAAGCAGGCGCTGCTCGTCGCCGCGATCTTCGAGGTCAGCGGCGCCGTCATCGCCGGCGGCGAGGTCACCGACACCATCCGCAGCGGCATCGTCGACCTCGCGATCGTGCAGATCTCGCCGATGGACTTCGTGTTCATCATGATGGCCGCACTGTTCGCCGCCGCGTTCTGGCTGCTGTTCGCCACCCGGATGGGCTACCCGGTGTCCACCACGCACTCCATCATCGGCGGCATCGTCGGTGCCGCGCTGATGCTCGGATTCGTCACCGGTCAGGGCAACTCCGCGCTGGACATGGTGCAGTGGGACCAGATCGGTCAGATCGCGATCTCCTGGGTGCTCTCGCCGGTGCTCGGCGGCGCGGTGGCCTACCTGCTCTACGGGACGATCAAACGCCACATCCTGACCTACAACGACGAAGCCGACGCCAAGCTGGTGGAGATCCGCAAGGAGCGCATCGAACACCGCAACCGGCACAAGCAGGCCTTCGAGCGGCTCTCCGAGATCCAGCAGATCGCCTACACCGGCGCGCTGGCCCGTGACGCGGTGGCGGCCAACCGGGGCGACTTCGACGCCGACGAACTGGAAAGCGACTACTACCGCGAACTGCACGACATCGACGCCAAGGCCCGCTCGATCGACGCGTTCAAGGCGCTGCAGACCTGGGTGCCGCTGGTGGCGGCGTTCGGCGCGATGATCATCTCGGCGATGCTGCTGTTCAAGGGCCTCAAGAACATGCACCTGGGCCTGTCCACGATGAACAACTACTTCATCATCGGCATGATCGGCGCGGCGGTCTGGATGGCGACCTTCATCTTCGCCAAGACCCTCAAGGGTGAGTCGCTGCCCCGCTCGACGTTCCTGATGTTCAGCTGGATGCAGGTGTTCACCGCGTCGGGCTTCGCGTTCAGCCACGGCAGCAACGACATCGCCAACGCCATCGGCCCGTTCGCGGCGATCCTCGACGTGCTGCGCAACGGCGACATCGAAAGCGAAGCCTCCGTGCCGCCGGCGGCGATGCTGGCCTTCGGCGTCGCGCTGGTCGCCGGGCTGTGGTTCATCGGGCGCAAGGTCATCGCCACCGTCGGCACGAACCTGACCAAGATGCATCCGGCGTCGGGCTTCTCTGCCGAACTGTCGGCGGCCGCGGTCGTGATGGGCGCCAGCGTGATGGGCCTACCGGTGTCGAGCACCCACATCCTGATCGGCGCCGTGCTCGGTGTGGGCATGGTCAACCGCGCCACCAACTGGAACCTGATGAAGCCGATCGCGCTGGCCTGGGTGATCACCCTGCCGGCGGCGGCCATCCTCGGTGCCGTCGGTGTGGTGGGGCTGCGCGCGATCTTCTAGCGACCGAGGGGTCGGCCCGCCGGCGCGTCGACTACATCGGCGCGTTGGCGGGCTGGAAGCCTCCGGAGCTGTCGGCTTCCTCCTCGGCGCGGATCACGTGGACCACCGCGTTGATCAGCGCCAGGTGGGTGAACGCCTGCGGGAAGTTGCCCAGGTGGCGTCCGGTGCGCGGCTCGATCTCCTCGGCGTAGAGGTGCAGCGGGCTGGCGAACGACAGCAGCCGCTCACACAGGTGCCGGGCCCGGCTGATCTCACCGATCTCGACCAGCGCGGACACCAGCCAGAACGAGCAGATCGTGAAGGTGCCCTCCTCACCGGCCAGCCCGTCGTCGGTCTCCTCGACGCGGTAGCGCAGCACCAGACCGTCTTCGGTGAGCTCCTCGGCGATGGCCATGACCGTCGCCCGGATGCGCGGGTCGTCGGGCGGCAGGAAGCGGGTCAGCGGGGCCAGCAACAGTGAGGCGTCCAGCGCCGGATCGCCGTAGCGCTGGGTGAGCACCCCGCGCGAGTCGACGCCGTTCTCGAGGATGTCGGCCTTGATCTCCTCGGCGATCACCCGCCACTGCTGGGCGTAGGACTTCTCGCCCTCCACGTCGGCGAGCTTGGCGCCGCGGTCCAGGGCCACCCAGCACATGATCTTGCTGGAGGTGAAGTGCTGAGGCTCGCCACGCACCTCCCAGATGCCGCGGTCGGGTTCCCGCCAGTGCTTGATCGCTTCCTCGACCTGCTCCTTGAGTACCGGCCACAGCGTTTCCGGGATCTGTTCGCGCGACTTGGTGTGCAGGTACACCGAGTCGAGCATGGTGCCCCAGATGTCGTGCTGGCGCTGGTTGTAGGCACCGTTGCCGATGCGCACCGGGCGGGCGTGGTCGTACCCGGAGAGATGGTTGAGTTCCTCTTCGATGAGGCTGCGCTCCCCGCCGACGCCGTACATCACCTGCAACGGGTGCCGCTCGCCGTTGTTGGCGCCGGACACGTCGGCGATGAACGCGAAGAAGTCGTCGGCTTCGCGGTCCAGCCCCAGGGTGTAGAGCCCCCACAGCGCGAAGGTGGAGTCACGCACCCAGGCATAGCGGTAGTCCCAGTTGCGTTCACCGCGCGGCGTCTCGGGCAGCGACGTCGTCGGCGCGGCCAGCAGCGCGCCGGTCGGAGAGTAGGTCAGGCCCTTCAGCGTCAGCGCGCTGCGCTGCAGATAGGTCCGCCACGGGTGGTCCGGGAAGTCGCCCACGTTGATCCACTGGCGCCAGCATTCGCTGGTCTTCCACATCTTGTCGGCCGCTTCCTCGTAGGTCTGCGGAGCGGGATGCTTGGACCAGCTCAACGCGACGAAGACGTTGTCGCCCTCGCTGAGCCGGGTGCGGGCGCGGGCCTCGCGGCCCTCCAGACCGATCCGCAGGTTGGTCGTCAGCCGCAGCGTGGGATGCGAGTCGGGGTCCCTGGTGGCCCGCGCGATCGCTTCGCCGTAGGCCTGTGCGGAGTACTCCCAGGTGGCGCTGGTGCGGTGGTAGTCGAAGGACGGCTCGCAGTTCATCACCAGCTCGACGGTGCCGCTCACACAGCGCACGGTGCGCAGCAGGATGTGCTCGGCATCCCAGTCCATCGGCGTGCGGCGATGGGTGCGCGAGCGGGTTTCCAGATCGTGCCACGGCCCCATCACCAGTGCGTCGCGCACGATCACCCAGCCGGTGTGGGTCTGCCAGGTGGTCTCCAGGATCAGGCTGCCCGGCAGATAGCGCCGCGCGGCGGGCACCGAGACGCCGTACGGGCCGAGGCGGAAGTGCCCGGCGCCGCGGTCCAGGATCGCACCGAAGACGCTCGGCGAATCCGGTCGCGGCACACACAGCCACTCCACCGAGCCCGCGGAGCTGATCAGACAGGTGGCCTCGCAGTCGGACAGGAATGCATAGTCCGCGATCGGGGGGAACGGGTTCCGAAGTGGGGCTCCGGCGTAGTACGGCTCGGGTGAGGGGAGGGCGAAGGTGCCCTCGCCGCTGGGCAACGTGTCGCCGGACGCCTCGCTGTGGTGCACGACCATCAGGCCATCATCGACTGCCGGGCGGTCCGGCGTCTACTCGGGGAGCCGGTGTGTTGTGCGCGCCGTGCCGACGGGTTCGCCGGCCCGGCGGGGGCATAGTCTGGCCGGGTGGACGGGTTTCTCAGCTGGTGGGACGGAGTGGAGTTGTGGCTCACCGGTCTGCCGTTCATCGCACAGACCGCGGTGGTCATGCCGGTGGTGCTGGCCCTGGCCTACGGCATCGCCGCGCTGCTCGACGGCGCGCTGGGTAACGGAATACGGCTGCGGCAATGGTTGCGGCGCCCCGGCCGGGACGCCGCGTCCGGTGACGATGGAGGAGAAGGATGACAGGCATGCCGCGATCGCGGGTGACGCTCGCGCTGATCGCGCTGATCGCGCTCGTGATCGTGATGTGGCTGCTCACCCGCTGACGATGCGGCTTCGGGACACGCTGGCACTGGTATTGGCGGCCACGCTGCTGGCCGGCTGCGGTGGTCCGGCCGGGGGCGGCGGCGAGGGCGAGGCAGCCGATTCCGAGACGACCCTGACGCTCGCGGCCTACACCGCCACCGAACCGGGATGGTCGACGGTGGTGTCGGCCTTCTCGGCCACCCGGGAGGGCCGCGGTGTCGAGGTCACCGAGGATTACGGCGCATCCGTGCAGCAGGCTGTGGCCGTGGAGGCGGGCGAGCCCGCGGACGTCGTGAACGTCTCCGCCGAGCCCGACATCACCCTGCTGGTGCAGGCGGGCAAGGTCGACGAGAACTGGGATGCCGGAGTCACCCGGGGGATTCCGTTCGGCTCGGTGGTCGCCCTCGTCGTGCGCCCGGGCAATCCGAAGGACATCCGGGACTGGGACGATCTGCTGCGCGACGACGTCGAGGTGGTGACGCCCAGTCCGCTGAGCTCCGGGTCGGGGCGGTGGAACCTGTTGGCGCCCTACGCATGGGCCAGTGACGGGGGGCAGGACCCGCAGGCCGGGCTGCAGTACGTCACCGAGTTGGCCACCGACCACGTCGCGCAGTGGCCGGACTCGGCCGGCGAGGCGACCGAGGTGTTCGCCCGCGGCGGCGCCGACGTGTTGCTCACCTCCGAGAACGAGGCGCGCAACGGCGACCTCGAGTTCGTCATCCCGGCGCAGACGCTGGCGATCGAGAGCCCGGTCGCGGTGGTCAGCACCAGCCGGCATCTCGAGCAGGCGCGCGACCTGGTGAACTTCCAGTTCACCCCCGAGGCGCAGAAGCTGTGGGCGGAGGCGAACTTCCGCCCCGTCGACCCCGCGGTGCGCGCCGAGTACGCCGAACGGTTCCCGGCTCCGGAGAAGCTGTGGACCGTCGGCGACCTCGGCGGCTGGGAGATGGCCGACCGGCAGTTCTTCGACGAGGGCAACGGCACCATCGCCAGGATCTACCGGCAGGCCACCGGGTGACGGTCAGGCCAGGGCGAGGAAGAGCTTCTCCAGCTCGTCGACGCTCATCTCGCGCTGGGTTCCGTCGTTCTCGTCGGTGACGATGCACTCCCGCAGACCGGTGGCGACGATCTTGAAGCCGGCCCGGTCCAGCGCCCGCGAGACCGCCGCCAACTGGGTGACGACGTCCTTGCACTCGCGGCCCTGCTCGATCATCGAGATGACACCCGCCAGCTGCCCCTGGGCTCGGCGCAGGCGATTGAGGACGGCGTTGATGGCCTCCTGGTCACCGACCATGATGGGCTCCTTGTCGATCGGGTGTTCGTCACGTCGTGAACAGCTGGTGATCGTTCCATGCTACCCACCGGGGTATGACCTCGCGGATCTCGCCGTCAGGCCAGCCCTTTGAGCATCAGGTTCCAGTACATCGCCGGCAGGCCGTACTTCTTCATGTACCAGTACGCCCGGTGCGGCTTGGTCGGATCCAGCAGCGGTACCGACGGCTTCAGGTTGAACTCGTAGTCGAACTCGGCGAGCAGCATCTCGTGCGAGGAGGTGACGATCGGGCACGAGGCGTACCCGTCGTAGCTCGCGCACAGCGGCCGCCCGGACAGGTAGGAGTCGACGTTGTCGACCACCACCGGAGCCTGTTTGCGGATCGCCGCCCCGGTCTTGGAGTTCGGCGAGGAACCGGCGTCACCGAGGGCGAACACGTTCGGGTAGCGCACGTGCTGCATGGTGTGCTTGTCGATGTCGACGTAGCCGCCGGCCTCGCCGGTGGACAGCGGACCGTTCTTGATCCAGTCCGGCGCCGACTGATGCGGTACCACGTGCAGCATGTCGTAGTTCAGCGTGCCGTCCTCGCCGCCCTCGGCGACCGCGCCGAGCGCCACCTTGCGTCCCGCGGCGTCCACCGAGGTCACCTCGGTCTTGGTGTGCAGGTGGATCCCGTAGTCGGCGATGACCTTGTCGAGATTGTCGGCGATGGCGGCGATGCCGAAGATGCGCGGGGTGGGGATCACCAGGTGCACGTCGATGTCGTCGAGCACCCCCTGGCGGCGCCAGTGGTCACACGCCAGGTAGGCGATCTTCTGCGGCGCCCCGGCACACTTGATCGGTCCGGACGGCATCGTGAAAACCGCTGTGCCCGAGCGGGTGTTCTTGATGAAATCCCAGGTGCGCGGGGCCAGGTCGAACCGGTAGTTCGACGAGACCCCGTCGCGCCCGAGCGCATCGGCCGCACCGTCGATGCGGTCCCAGTCGAGCTGGATGCCGGGGCTCACCACCAGCACGTCGTAGCTGTAGGCCGCTCCGTCCTCACACGTCACCGTGTTGGTGTCGGGGTCGACTGCCGACGCCGCGTTGCGGATCCACGTCGCCTCGCGCGGCATCACGCTGGCTTCGGATCGCTCCGTGTCACGGGCGTCGGCCTGACCGGCGCCGACCAGCGTCCACAGCGGTTGGTAGTGGTGCACGTTGGACGGCTCGATGACGGCGACGTCCGGGTGCCCCTTGCGCAGCAGGCGGGCCGCGACGGTGATGCCGGCGGTGCCGCCACCGATGATGAGGATGCGATGGTGGTTGCTCTTCATTGCGCTCACGCCTTCTGGGTCACTTCTTCCCAGGCGTTGTAGCCGCCCAGGATGTCGCTGACGTCGTTGAATCCCTGTTGCCGCAGCAGGCTTGCCGCCACCGAGGAGCGGTAGCCGCCGGCGCAGTAGACGACGGTCGGGGCCGCCGCGTCGAGTTCACCGACCCGGTCGGGCAGCTGTCCGACGGGGATGTTCACCGCGCCGGGGATCATGCCGGCGGCGGCTTCGCCCGGGTTGCGGACGTCGACGATCTGCAGCCCGCTGATCTCGCGGCTGCGTTCCCCGAAGGTCTTGGCCGACAGCCGGGAGGCCACCTGCACCTGGTCGGGATGGGTGAACATCACCTGCTCGGCGTCGGCGAGGTAGCCGATCACCCGGTCGAACCCGATGCGCGCCAGCCGGTTCTTGCCTTCCAGCTCCTGGCCCGCGTCGGTCATCAGCACGATGTCGACGTCGGGTTTGACCACCGATCCGGCGAACTCGGCGTAGCGGCCCTCCAGCCCGATGTTGATCGCGCCGCGCAGGTGCCCCTGGGCGAACTCCTCGGGGGTGCGGCCGTCGACGAGGATCGCACCGCCGGCGACCGCCTCGAGTGCCTGGGCATAGGTCATCGCCGGGGGAGCGGCCGTCTCGTCGAGCAGCGCGCGGTCCTTGCGGTTGAGGATCGCGTCGTAGACGAAGTAGCTCGGCGCCGGGGGCTGGCCCTCGGTGACCATCGCCATGAACGAGGCCTTGTCGGGCGCGCGCAGCGCGTAGTTCCATTCCTTCTGGTCGCCCATCGTCGACCACAGGTCGGTGGACAGGTTCTTCCCGCAGGCCGAGCCGGCGCCGTGGGCGGGGTACACCCGGGTCGCGTCCGGCAGCGGCATCAGCTTGTCGTGCAGTGAGTCGTAGAGCATGTCGGCCAGCTCGTCGCGGCTGAAGCCGATCGATGCGAGCAGGTCGGGCCGCCCGACGTCGCCGATGAACAGGGTGTCACCGGTCATCACCCCGTAGGGAACCGTGTCGCCGCCGTGCTCGTAGACCACGATGCTCATCGACTCCGGGGTGTGGCCCGGGGTGTGGCGGAATTCCAGGGTGACCCCGTCCGGGCCGCCCAGCGAGTAGCGCTGGCCGTCCTCGACGGCCATGAAGTCGAATTCCGGCTTGGCGACCGAGGAGTAGACGATGGCGGCGCCGGTGGCGTCGGCCAGCTCCAGGTGGCCGGACAGGAAGTCGGCGTGGAAGTGGGTCTCGATGACGAGGTCGATGGTCAGGCCGAGCTCCTCGGCGTCGGCCAGGTATTCGGCCACGTCGCGTTGCGGGTCCACCACCACGGCGCGCTTGGAGTCCTCGTCGGCGATCAGGTACGACGCGTGCGACAGGCAGTCCAGGTAGTACTGGATGAATTTCATGAGCTCAGCCTTCCCTTATACCCAGTGGGGTATCTCTCGAACACTGCTCAATTTATACCCCCATGGGTATGTGGTCAAGAAGGCGGTGACTGTGAGCTACGTCGCGTGATGGGATGGTGCTGCTAGGCGGCCGCGCGCGCGGCGATCGCGCTGTCGAACCGGTCGAGCACCGTCTCGGCCACCTGGCGATGGGCGCCCAGCGGCGCCGACATCGGAATGCCCGCGGATTCGGCGAAAGCGGCGACCCGGTCGGTGATGCGCCCGTGCGCCAGGAACCACGGAGCGATCACCAGCCGTGCTGCGCCCCGGGAGCGCAGCAACTCGGCGCCCTCGGCCAGGGTCGGCTGCGGGCCGGTCGCGAACGCCGTCGTCGCCGTCCAGCGTGTGGTCAGGGTCAGCTCCCTGGCTACCGTGGCGGTACGCGAATTGGCTTGCGCACGTGATGAACCCACTGCGGTTACCAGCACGCCGACGCCGGGGTCGAGACGGGACACCCCGGCGTGCTCGAGACGCTGGCGCAGCACATGGATGAGCCGCTCGTCCTCGCCGAGCGCGCCGGCCTGGCGGGCGTCGGCACCGGACTCGGCGATCATCGCCGGGATGTCGACGCGGGCGTGATAGGCGTCGGCGAGCAGCAGCGGCACCACCACCGGACACCCGGGCGCGACCGCGGCCAGCACGTCGCGCAGGTTCGGGGCGTTCTGTTCGCAGAACGCCACCCGCGTGTCCAGAGCCGGCCGCAGCCGACGGATGGTGTCTGCGACCGCGCGCACCGTGGCCGCCGACCGTGGGTCGGCGCTGCCGTGCGCGGTGAGCACCAGGGTGGGAGCTCTCAAGAGGCGTGCAGCCCGCATTCGGTCTTGGTCTGGCCGGCCCAGCGTCCGCTGCGCGGGTCGGCGCCCAGCGCGGGCTTGCTCGTGCAGGGGGCGCAGCCGATCGACGGATACCCCTCGTCGACGAGGGGATTGACCAGCACGCCGTTGGAGTCGATGTAGGCCTGAATCTCCTCGTCGGACCACGCCGCCAGCGGGTTGATCTTCACCAGGCCGAACGCGGCGTCCCAGCTGATCAGCGGCGCGTTGGCGCGGGTCGGGGCCTCCACCCGGCGGATGCCGGTCACCCACGCCGAGTAGCCGGACAGCGCCTTGGACAGCGGCTCGACCTTGCGCATCCGGCAGCACTCGTTGGGCTGGCGCTCGAACAGGTTCTTGCCGTGCAGGGCGTCCTGCTCGGCGACGCTGTGTTCCGGGCGGACGTTGACGACGTTGATGTCGTAGACCGACTCGACGGCATCGCGGGTGCCGATGGTCTCGGCGAAGTGGTAGCCGGTGTCGAGGAACAGCACGTCGACCCCGGGGCGCACCTTGGCGGCCAGGTCGACCAGCACCGCGTCCTGCATGTTCGACGCCACGATGTAGGCGCCGCCGAAGTTCTCGTCGGTCCAGCGCAACAGCTCCTCGGCCGTCGCGTCGGGGCCCAGCTCGGCAGCGCCGCGCTCGGCGAGTTCCTGCAGATCCGTGTCGTCGCGTGTCACCACAGTCACTTCACCATCACCTCAAGTCCGCGTCGTCTGCTCGTAGTGCCCAGGTGGCGAAACGCTCGCCGTGCTCGCGTTGTTTCACGAAGTTGCGCACGACACGTTCGATGTAGTCGCCGAGTTCGTCGGAGGTCACCTTGTGCTGGCGCAGCTTGCGCCCGAAGCCGCTGTCCAGGCCCAGGCTGCCGCCCAGATGCACCTGGAAGCCCTCCTCGGGTCCGTTTCCGTCGTCGACCATCTGGCCCTTGAAGCCGATGTCGGCGACCTGGATGCGCGCACACGAGTTGGGGCAGCCGTTGACGTTGACCGTGACCGGCACGTCGAGTTCGCTGTTGAGGTCCTCGAGGCGCTGTTCGAGCTCGGGCACCAGCGTCTGCGACCGCTTGCGGGTCTCGGCGAACGACAGCTTGCAGAACTCGATGCCGGTGCAGGCCATCAGGTTGCGCCGCCAGTGCGACGGGGTGGACGGCAGACCCAGCGCGTCGAGGCCGGCGCGCAGCTCGTCGAGTTTGTCGTCGGGCACGTCGAGGACGATCAGCTTCTGGTACGGAGTGAACCGGATCCGGTCACTGCCCGCGGCCTCGGCCAGGTCGGCGACCTTGCTCAGGATGGTGCCCGACACCCGCCCGGCGATCGGTGCGACACCGACGGCGTTGAGGCCGTTGCGCAGTCGCTGCACGCCGACGTGGTCGATCGGCCGCGCCACCGGGTCCGGTGCCGGGCCGTCCAGTAAGGGGCGGTGCAAGTATTCCTGTTCGAGAACCTCCCTGAACTTTTCGACGCCCCAGTCCTTGATCAGGAACTTCAGCCGCGCCTTGGAGCGCAGCCGGCGGTAGCCGTAGTCGCGGAACGCGCTGACCACGGCCTCCCACACGTCGGGCACCTCGTCGAGCGGCACCCACGCGCCGACCCGCTGCCCGAGCATCGGATTGGTCGACAGCCCGCCGCCGACCCACAGGTCGAACCCGGGTCCGTGCTCGGGGTGCTGCACGCCGATGAAGGCGACGTCGTTGACCTCGTGCACCACGTCCTGCAGGCCCGAGATCGCCGTCTTGAACTTGCGCGGCAGGTTCGAGTACTCGGGCTTGCCGATGTAGCGGCGCACGATCTCGTTGATCGCGGGGGTGCCGTCGATCACCTCGTCGAGGGACTCGCCGGCCAGCGGGGACCCGAGCACGATGCGCGGGCAGTCCCCGCAGGCCTCGGTGGTCTGCAGGCCCACTGCGTCGAGCCGCTTCCAGATCTCGGGCATGTCCTCGACCTGGATCCAGTGGTACTGGATGTTCTGCCGGTCGGAGATGTCGGCGGTGTCGCGCGCGAACTCCGTCGAGATCTCGCCCAGCGTGCGCAGTGCCGCCGCGCTCAGCGCGCCGCCGTCGCTGCGCACCCGCAGCATGAAGTACTTCGCTTCCAGGACGTCGATGTTCTCGTCGCCGGTCCAGGTGCCGTCATAGCCCTGCTCACGCTGGGTGTAGAGGCCCCACCAGCGGAAACGTCCGCGCAGGTCGCCTTTGTCGATGCTGTCGAAGCCACCCTTGGCGTAGATGTTCTCGATGCGGGACCGCACGTTGAGCGGGTTGTCGTCCTTCTTGGACTGCTCGTTGGCGTTGAGCGGCTCGCGGTAGCCGAGCGCCCACTGGCCCTCACCGCGGGGGCGCTTGGCGCGCTTGGCCGGCGGGCCGGCCGGCTCGGGTGTGGGCTTGTTCTCTGTGGTGGTCATGGGGCTCCTGGTCGGAGCCGGCGTTCAGATCGCGCCATTCCACCGGGGGGCTGTCCGGCGGCGCAGATCCGGCGGCCAGCTGGGAGGTCAAAACGGGGGCTGGGTTGTCCGTGATCCGGCGATCAAGAAAGACAGCGACAGCTACAAACGCGCTTGAAGTCGACGTGACGGCGCACGACCAGCGAGACCCGGCGAGGGAAGCTGAGGGCAGTCACGCGTTCGATTGTGCCACGAAGCGCCTGAATGCCCCAACCGGGCGGCTGGAACACTGGCATTCGTGAGCACGAGCGCGGGGTTGGCCGGGGGTGGCGGGTTGCCGCGGTTGGCGGTCCCGGCGGCCCCGTTCGGCGTCTACGTCCACGTGCCGTTCTGTGCGACCCGGTGCGGCTACTGCGACTTCAACACCTACACCCCGAGCGAACTGGGCGGCGCCAACCCCGAGGGCTGGCTGGCGGCCCTGCGCACCGAGCTGCGCCTCGGTGCGGCCCACCTGGGTGCCACACCGCCGGTGGACACGGTGTTCGTCGGCGGAGGCACCCCGTCGCTGCTCGGCGCGGCCGGGCTCACCGAGGTCCTCGACGCCGTCGCCGAGCACTTCGGGCTGGCCCCGGATGCGGAGGTGACCACCGAGGCCAACCCCGAATCGACATCCCCGGAGTTCTTCGCCGGGCTGCGTGCGGCCGGATACACCCGGGTGTCGCTGGGCATGCAGTCCACCGCCGCGCACGTACTGGCGGCACTGGACCGCGTGCATGCGCCGGGGCGGGCGCTCGAGGCGGCCCGGGAGGCCGCCGCCGAAGGCTTCGAACACGTCAACCTCGACCTGATCTACGGGACGCCGGGGGAGACCGACGACGATCTGCTGCGCTCGGTCGACGACGCGGTCGCCGCCGGGGTCGACCATGTGTCGGCCTATGCGCTGGTCGTCGAGGACGGCACCGCGCTGGCCCGCCGGGTGCGCCGCGGCCAGATCGGCGCCCCCGACGACGACGTGCTCGCACACCGCTACGAACTGCTCGACCGGCGGCTGAACGAGGCGGGGCTGGCCTGGTACGAAGTGTCGAACTGGTCGCGGCCGGGCGGTGAGTGCCGGCACAACATCGGCTACTGGGACGGCGGCCGGTGGTGGGGCGCCGGACCCGGCGCGCACAGCTTCGTCGAGGCGACCCGGTGGTGGAACGTCAAGCACCCCAACAGCTATGCCGCCGCCCTCGGTGCGGGCGGGTTACCGGTGGCCGACTTCGAGACCCTCGACGAGGCCACCGCGCACGTCGAGGACGTGATGCTGCGCATCCGGTTGCGCACCGGGCTGCCCGCCGCGGTGCTGTCCGGCGACGAGCGTGCCCGCGCCCAGACCGCGATCGACGACGGGCTGCTGAGCCGGCAGGGCGACCGCCTGGTGCTCACCGACCGCGGCAGGCTGCTCGCCGACGGCGTGGTGCGCGCCCTGTTGGGCTAGCCGCTACACCAGGGCGGGGGCCAGCCTGCGCCACTGCTCGCGGGGGAACTCCCGGGGATCGGCGGTCAACACCTGCACACACACGTGGTCGGCGCCCGCGGACAGATGCTCGGTGACCCGGTCCTTGATCACCTGCTCGTCGCCCCACGCGATCAGCGCGTCGAACAGCCGGTCGCTCACGTCGGTGACGTCGTCCTCGGTGAATCCCAGCCGCAGCAGGTTGTTGCGGTAGTTGGGCAACGCGAGGTAGGACGCCAGCCACTGGGTGCCGATGGGGCGTGCCTCGTCGCGGCTGTCGGCGAGCAGCACGGTCTGCTCGGGCAGCAGCAGCGGTCCGCTGCCCAGCGCCTCGCGGGCCTGGCGGGTGTGCTCGGGGGTGGTCAGATACGGGTGCGCGCCGCGGGCCCGCGTCGCCGACAGCTGCAGCATCTTGGGTCCGAGTGCCGCCAGCACCCGGTTGGCGACCGGCACCGGTTGCGCGGACGCGTCGATCCCGTCGAGGAACGCCTTGGTGGCCGCCAGCGGCTTGCGGTAGCGCCCGGGCTCGTTCGCGTCGATCAGGGGAGCGTGGCTGACGCCGATGCCCAGCAGGAACCGCTCACCGTGGGCGTCGGTCAGCGTCGCGTAGCGGGCGGCGACATCGGCCGGCTCGTGCATCCAGAGGTTGAGGATTCCGGTCGCGATCACCGTCTTGCGGGTGGCCGCGAGCAGGTTGTCGACCGAATCGAGGACCGGTCCGCCCACGTCCGGAATCCACAGCGCGGCATACCCCAGCTCGTCGAGTTCGGCGGCCGCCTCAGCCGCCTCGGCCGGATTGCCGTACCTCAACTGCGAACTCCACAGACCAACACCCGTCAATTCCATGTGTCCACTCTTACCGTGCCGAGCGTCCGGGACGCTACGGTCGTGCGCATGGCTTTCGATCCCGGCGCCGTCGCCCTCGCGTTCTCCGAGCACCGTTTCGAGGATGCGTTGGGTCACCTCGCCAAGGATGTGAAATGGACGATCGTCGGCTACATGGTGCTCGAGGGCGCCGACGCGGTGGCCCGCACCTGCCGGGACACCGCGGAGGGCCTCGAGGACACCCGCCGCGAGTTCGACCGCTGCGTGACCGCGGTGGGCTCCGACGTCGTGGCGGTCGACACCGTCGTGCGCTACGTGCGCCCGGACGGGGTGACCGCGGTGGCCAGTTGCGCCATCTATGAGTTCACCGGGGAGAAGATCACCGCGATCACGTCGTATGCGGTGGAGATCGATCCGGGCGATGCGGGGGCGCAGCCGCCCAGGTAGTGCTCTGCGGGAGTGGTAGCTGTGCCAGGATGGCTGCCATGCCGAGGCTTGACTTAGGAGAGGCTACCCACACTCGCGCCGCGTTCGCGTCGACGTCGTGGCGGTGACCGGCGCGTCACCCGGCCAGGCGCCCGAGCCGATCGCGATCGTCGGAATCGGGTGCCGGCTGGCCGGCGACATCAGAACCCCGGCCGATTTCTGGTCGTTCCTGCTGGGCGGGGGCAGCGCGGTGCGCCAGATCCCGGCCGAGCGGTGGGAGCCCTACCTGCGCCGGGACCCGCGCAACGCCGCGGTGCTGGCCCAGACGACGCCGTGGGGCACGTTCCTCGACGACCTCGCCGGCTTCGACGCCGAGTTCTTCGGGGTGTCGCCCCGCGAGGCCGAGCTGATGGATCCGCAGCAGCGCCTCGCGCTGGAAGTGTCGTGGGAGGCACTCGAGCACGCGGGCGTCGGGCCGCGCTCGCTCGCCGGCAGCGACACCGCGGTGCTGATGGGGGTCAACTCCGACGACTACGGCAAGCTGATCATGGAGGACCTGCCGGGGATCGAGGCATGGACCGGCATCGGCACCTCGCTGTGCGGGGTGGCCAACCGGGTGTCACACCTGCTCGATCTGCGCGGTCCCAGCGTGGCTCTGGACGCCGCCTGCGCGGCCTCGCTGGTCGCCGTGCATCAGGCCTGTCAGCTGCTCCGCGACGGGGAGACGTCGCTGGCGCTGGCCGGCGGGGTGAGCGCGCTGATCGGGCCGGGACTGACCCGGGTGCTCGACGTCGCCGGCGCCACCGCACCCGACGGGCGCTGCAAGACCTTCGACGCCGCCGCCGACGGTTACGGCCGCGGCGAGGGCGCGGGCGTGGTGGTGCTCAAGCGGCTGGCCGATGCTCAGCGCGACGGTGACCGGGTGCTCGCCGTGGTGCGCGGCGGCGCGGTCGCCCAGGACGGGCGCACCGTCGGGATCATGTCGCCCAACGGCGACGCCCAGCAGGACCTGTTCCGGTTGGCCTGCCGGACATCCGGGCTGGCCCCGGCCAGCATCGGCTACATCGAAGCGCACGGCACCGGAACCCCGACCGGAGATCCGGTCGAACTCGCCGCGCTGGCCGCGGTGTACGGCGCGGGCCGGGCTGCCGACCCGTGTCCGGTCGGATCGGTGAAACCCAACACCGGCCACCTCGAGGGCGGCGCCGGGGTGGTCGGGCTGATCAAGGCGACCCTGGCGCTGCAGCACCGGATGCTGCCGCCCACCGCGGGGGTGCGCACGCTGACCCCGGCCGTCGACTGGGAGGCCAGCGGACTACGGGTGCCCACCGAGCCCGAGGAGTGGGTCCGGGGTGCCCACCCGCGTCGCGCGGCGGTGTGCAGCTACGGCTACGGCGGCACCATCGCCCACGTCCTGCTCGAAGAGGCGCCCCCGGCGGCGGACGCCGAAAAAGCTGGGCCGCGTGCGGCTTTCATCCCGCTTGCGGCCCGATCGGAGGCGCGGCTGGCCCGTCAGGCCGCTGCACTGGCCGATCATCTGCGCGGTTCGCCGTTCTCCGTCGACCGGGTGGCCTCGACCATGTGGACCCGGCGCTCGCCCGAGCCGGTCCGCGGCGCGGTGGTCGGCAGCGGCACCGGCGAGCCCGAGCTGCGGGGCGCCGTCGTCGAGGCGCTCGACGCGATGGCCACCCCGGTGCGCGATCCACGGGTGGTGACCGGCAGCGTGCTGCCCGGCGCCGACGCCGGCGCGGTGTGGGTGTTCTCCGGACACGGCTCGCACTGGCCGGGCATGGGCCGCGAACTGCTGGCGCAGGAGCCGACATTCGCGGCCGTGATCGACGAGGTCGACACCGTGTTCCGCACCGAGCTGGGATTCTCCGCCCGCCAGGCGCTGACCAGTGGCGAACTCGGCGGCACCGACCGGGTGCAGGCTCTGACGTTCGCCATGCAGGTCGGGTTGGCGGCGGTGCTGCGCGAGCAGGGCGCGACCCCGGCGGCGGTCATCGGCCACTCGGTCGGGGAGGTCGCCGCCTGCGTGGCTGCGGGGGTCTTCGACCTGCGGCACGGAGCGGCGATCGCGTGTTTCCGCGCCCGCGGGTTCCGCTCGGTCGCCGGCGACGGGGCGATGGCCCTGGTGCGGTTGCCGTTCGAGGAGGCCCGGCGCCGGCTGCGGGGACGCACCGATGTGGTGGCCGCGATCAGCGCGTCACCGGAGTCGACCGTGGTGTCCGGGACGGCCGGGGCCGTGCAGGAACTCGTCGAGTCCTGGGCCGCGCAGGACATCATGGTGCGCCGGGTCAACACCGACGTCGCCTTCCACAGCCCGGCGATGGACGCGCTCACCGCCGAACTCGCCCGGCTGGTCGCCGGGCTCGCGGTACCGGGTTCGGCGAAGGTCCCGCTGTACACCACCGCGCTGGCCGATCCGCGTTCCACCACGCTGCGGGGGCCGGACTACTGGGCGACCAACCTGCGTGACCGGGTGCGGTTCGCCGAAGCGGTCCAGGCCGCCGCCGAGGACGGTCACCGGCTGTTCCTCGAGGTGTCAGCCCATCCCGTCGTCGCCCACTCGATCGCCGAGACCCTGCTGCACGCAGGGTACGCCGAGCACGCCGTGCTGCCGGTGCTGCGCCGCGACCAGCCGCAGTGCCGAGCCGTGGGCGCGGCGCTGGCCGGGCTGTACTGCCACGGCGCACCCGTCGAACACGGATTCACCCGGTCCGCACCCTGGGCGGGCGACCTTCCCGGCACCCAGTGGCAGCACCGGCGCTTCTGGCGGACCCCCGCCGCGCCACCGGGCACCGGTGCGTTGCACGACATCTCGGCCAACACGCTGCTCGGCGGTGGCACCGACGTCGCGGCGGCGGTGCCGACCAGGATCTGGCAGACCCGGCTGGAGATGGGCAACCGGCCCTATCCCGGCGACCATCCGGTCCAGGACACCGAGATCGTTCCCGCCGCGGTCCTGCTGAACACGTTCCTGACCGCCGCGGCAGGTGGGCTGACCGATGTCCGGCTGCGCACACCGGTGGCACCCGGGCGCACCCGCGACATCCAGGTCGTGCGGCAGGACGGCGCGTTGCGGCTGTCCTCGCGCCTGGTCGACGAGGACGGCGAAAACACCCAGGCGTGGTTGACCCACAGCAGCGCCGTCGTCGCCGAGGCCGGTGACCCCGACCTCGGGCACATCGATCAGCACGCGATCCTCGCCGGAGCCGAACGACTCCCCGCCGGCCATGTGGTCGACACCCTGGCCGGGGTGGGTGTCGCGGCGATGGGCTTCGGCTGGCAGGTACTCGACCTGCACCGCCGGGGCGGCGAGCTGCTGGCGCGCGTGTCGGCCGAGGCCGACCGGTCGGTGCCGGCGACATGGGCGGGTCTGCTCGACGCGGCGACCTCGACCGCCTGCACGGTCTTCGACGGCCCCGCCCGGCTGCGGATGCCGGCGCGGATCCACCGCGTCGACGTGTGCGGCCCACCGCCGGCCGTGGCACTGCTGCATGTCGTTCATCGGCACGCGACGACGGTCGACGTGTCGATCGCCGACGAGACCGGTGCGGTGCTGGCCGTATTGGCCGAGATGACCTTCGAGGAACTCGAGAACTCCACCGGCGGCGACACCTCCCGGATGCTGCACGAGGTGGCCTGGCGGCCGGTCGACTACCCGGCCGACGGCCTTCCGGGCGAGGTCGTGCTGGTCGGCGGGTCCCCCGACGACCTCGCGGCGGCCCGACGCGACCTCGCGGCCGCCGGGGTGCCGTGCCGCAGCTGCACCGGCCCGGGCGAGCTGCCCGGCGCACTGGCGCCCGGCTCGGTGGTGCTGGCGCTGCCGAACGGCTCCGACACCCCGCAGGCCGCCGCCGGGTTCGTGCTCGACCTGCTGAAGCGCCTGCATGACAACGGTTCTGGTGCTCGGCTGTGGGCGTTGACCCGAGGGGTGCACGAGGGCGACGGCTTCGCCCACGCCGGGCTGTGGGGGCTGGCCAGGGTGGCCGCCGCCGAGCATCCGCAGTTGTGGGGCGGGGTCCTCGACGTCGCATCAGGCGCGCTACCCGTCGCCGTGCTGGGTTCGCTGGCCGGCCACGGGGTCGTCGTGGTGCGCGACGGTGTGGCCTACACCGCGCGCCTGGCTCACGCCCGCGCCGGCGGCGGCGCCCCGATGACGTGTACCCCGGGCGGCACCTACTTGGTCACCGGCGGCACCGGTGCACTCGGACTGCGGATCGCCGCCCGGCTGGCCGAACTGGGTGCCCGGCGGCTGGTACTGCTGAGTCGCTCAGGCATGCCGCCGCGCGAGACGTGGGGCGGCGAAGGGCACCGCGAGGTGGTACGCGCGGTGGCCGCGCTGGAGGAGCGCGGGGTCTCGGTGCACGTCGCCCCTGTCGACATCGGGGCCGCCGACGCCGGGCAGCGGCTGCGGACGGTGCTGGCCGAGCTGCCCGCGGTGCGCGGCGTGGTCCACGCCGCCGGAGTGGAAGCCGGTGCACTGCTGGTGAACACCTCCCACGACGACATCGAGGCCACGATGCGGCCCAAGGCCGGCGGCGCGATGGTGCTGGACGAGCTTTTTCCGCCGGGGCAGCTGGACTGGATGGTCTTCTTCTCGTCGTGCGGCTATCTGGCCGGGTTCCCCGGCCAGGGCGCCTACGGCTGCGCCAACGCCTTCCTCGACGGATTGGCCCGCCACCGCCACCGGCTGGGCGATCACACGGTGTCCGTCGCGTGGACGGCGTGGCGTGGCCTGGGCATGGGGTCGGCATCGGAGTACGTCGCCGCGCAGCTCGAGGGGCTCGGGATGGGCGCCGTGGGTGCCGACGACGCGATGCGGGCCCTGGATGCGGCGATGCGCGGCGATGATCCGAATGCCGTGGTGCTTCCGGTGCTGGCGCAGGCGGCGGCGGTCCCGATGCTGGCCGAGGTGGCGCCCTCCGGTGCACACCACGGCGCGGCGGTCCCGGCTGCGGTGGACCGCGGCGACGCCGACGTCGACGAGTGGGTGGCCCAGCAGGTCGCCGAGGCGGTCGCCACCGAACTGGGCCTGTCGCAGGACGACGTCGACCCCCGGGTGCCGTTGGTCGAAACCGGTGTCGACTCGATCATGACCGTGTCGCTGCGCCGGGCGCTGGAGAAACGCACCGGTCTGGCGCTGCCGCCGACCCTGCTGTGGGAGCACCCCACTGCGGCAGCGGTGACCGACCGCATCGTCGAACTGCTGGCACCGCAGAACGATTCCATCGCTCAGCGGCAGGAGGTCGAAGCCTCCTGACTACGGGCCGTCCTCGGCGGTGGTGGTAGCTGTTGACAGGCTCGCCCTGATCGCGGCGATCGCGCTGGACACTTCTCCCATACATCGAACGTTGGTTCGACCCGCTGACAGAAAATCCGACGCTGTGACTGGAGAACCCAAGTGACCAAAGAATTTCAGCGTCTGGCGCTAGCGCAACTGCTGCACCGCGTGCCGGCATTCTGCGGCCAGCGCCTGCTCCCGGCCGTACAGCAGGCCGAACGTGAAGCCGTTCTCACCGTCGGCGGTCCCGGCGGCCACCCCGAGCCGGCGTAGCCATGACATCGCGACCACGGTGTCCTGGTGGTCGCCGAGCACGCTCTGAATCTTCTTGAAGTGCTTGCGCGTTCGTTCGGCGGCCTTGGGTTCCAGGGGTTCGGTCAGCTCGGCGGCGTAGCGGGCCCGCTTGGCGGCCTTGCGCGCGCGGTGCAGCTGGTCGTCATCGCCGGTCTCGAGCGCCTCGTCGAGACGGCGCTGAGCCTTGCGCTGTGCCTTGCGGGCGCGCTTGCGCACCGCGGTCGTCGCGGCGTCGGGTTCGAACGGCGGGTCGGTACGCCAGTCGCGCAGCACCGTCATCAACGCCAGATAGCGCTGCGAGTCCATCGCCTCGGTCACCTCGGCGCGGGCCGGCAGTTCGACCGCGCGCAATTCCTCGGCCAGCCGAGCCCGCACCGGCCCCAGCACCAGTTCGTCGGGAAGCTCGTCGAGCGCCGCATCGAACCGGCGCTGCTGTACCTGGCAGTCGCGGACCTCGCCGAGCACCCCGGCGAACCACTTGAGCTCCGTCTCGACCGCCTGCGGGTCGGAGGCGCTGAACAGGGGGCCGAACACCCGGATCGTGCTGCGCAGCCGGCGGATCGCGACCCGGGTGTCGTGGATCGGGTCGTTGCCGCGGCGCAGCTCGATGTCACCCAGCACGACCCGGTCGATCTGGGCGGACACATACCGGCCGAGCGCCTGCGCCCCGGGGGCCAGGTCGGCGGTGTCGGGCACCGTGCGGTCGCCGGCCAACAGCTGGGTCAGCCGCGACGGCTCGATCGAGGCGCGCGCGCCGGCGCTGCGCAGCCGCTTGCTCAGCTGTCCGGCCGCCGGTGTGGTGTGCACCTCGCGCCAGGCCAGCAATCGATCGCCGAGCGAGGCGCGGCGTTCCTCGTCGTCGATCTCGATGCGGGAACCGCCGTCGGCGTCGCTGACCACGTACCGTTCGCGCACGGTGCGGATGGTGGCGATGTGCTCCAGCGCCCGCCCGTGCGTGACTCCGGCCACGATCGTGTGCAGTGCCCCGGGCACCGCCGGAGATGCGGCGAAGCGCACCGTCGCACCGTCTCCGGGCAGGCTCAGCTCCCACTCGGCGTCCTCGCCGGCCGCACGGGTCAGCGTCATACCGTGCGCGTGCAGGTCGCGCTCTTCGGTGTCGTAGTAGGCGATCTCGGTGTCGTCGCTGTCGTGTTCGACGCGTCCGTCGCTCACCAGGTCGCCCATCGGGGGGAGCACGAAGCCGCGGTCGACATCCCAGTGGTTCTGCTCGACTGTGTCCGGCATGCCCCTTGAACTAGCCGTTTCGCGCGGCGCTCAATCGGTCGACCACCTGTTTCTTGTCGACCTTGCCGACGGCGGTGGTCGGCAGGGAGGGCATCGGGGCCAGGACGTCGGGCCGGGCGTGGGTGGAGGCGCCCCGCTCGTCGAGGAACGCGTTGAGCTCGGCAAGACTGATCGGCTTGCCCCGGAAGACCACCGCCGCGCAGATCTTCTCGCCGAGGTACTCGTCGGGCAGGGCGACCGCCGCGGCGGTGTAGATCTGCGGATGGGTGTGCAGATGGTCTTCGAGGTCGGTGGCCGACACCGTCTCGCCGCCGCGGTGGATCACGTCCTTGATGCGTCCGGTCACCTCCACGTAACCGGCCTTGGCGCCGTCGGCGAAGATGCGCACCCGGTCGCCGGTCCGGTAGAACCCGTCGGGCGAGAAGGATCGGGCGTTGGCGTCGTCGGCCCGGTAGTAGCCGTTGAGGGTGTAGGGCCCGCGGACGAGGAGTTCGCCCTCCTCGCCGGGGGCCACCTCGTCGCCGTTCTCGTCCACGACGCGCATCTCGTCGTCCGGTGACATCGGGGTGCCCTGGGTGTGCACCACCACCTCGACGGGATCACCCGGCCGGGTGAAGTTCAGCATTCCTTCGGCCATCCCGAAGATCTGCGACAGCCCCGGGGTGAGCTTGTCGAGGATGAACTGGGCGTCCTCGGGGCTCATCCGGGAGCCACCCACCTGCACGAAACGCAGCGACGTGGGCAGCACCGGTTCCCAGTCGCAGGCCTGGGCCCACAGTTTGGCCAGCGCGTTGACCAGTCCGGTGACGGTGATCCGGTGACGGTCGATCAGCGCGAACGCCGACTCGGGGCTGGGGTCGGCGGTGAACACGGTGGTGGCGCCGACCGTCATCGAGCCCAGCAGGCCGGGGCAGGCCAGGGGGAAGTTGTGCCCGGCGGGAAGCGCGACGAGGTAGACGTCGTCTCCGGTCATCTCGCAGGCCTGCGCGCTGGCGTGGGCGTTGTAGACGTAGTCGTCGTGGGTGCGGGCGATCAGCTTGGGCAGCCCGGTGGTGCCTCCGGAGACCAGGAGCAGTGCCGGCAGCGCGGGGTCGACGGGCCGGCGCGCCGCGGGCGCGCCGGTGAAGTCGACGATCGCCGACCAGGCCACGAACCGCCCGGGGTCGCCGTCGACGATCACGTGACGCAGCGCCGGGTGCTCGGCGGTCAGCCGGGCGGCCATCTCCCGGTAGTCGAACCCGCCTGCCCGATCGGCGACGATCAGCGCCACCGCGCCGCTGACCTGCGCGAAGTGGCCGAGTTCGGCGGTGCGGTGGCCCGGTAGGCACATCACCGGGACGGCGCCGGCCCGCAGGATCCCGAACAGGGCGACGGCGAACCGGCACGAGTTCGGCAGCTGCAGCAACACCCGGTCGCCCTCGGCGATGCCGAGGTCGGCCAACCCGGCGGCGACCCGGTCGGCGACCGCGTCCAGCTCGGCGAAGGTGTAGGAGGTCGTCGCATCGACGATCGCCACCCGGTCCGGCCAGACGACCGCCGCCTCGGTCAGGATGGAATCCAGCGGCCGACCGGTCCAGTAGCCCGCCCGCCGGTAGGCCTGTGCCCGCTCAGCGGGGAAGGGGACGAAGCCTCGACGGAGGTCGTCGGTGTGGTCGGGTCGCAGGTTGTCAGGTTTGCCCTGTTCGGGCACGAATCCGGTGCTCATCAGTTGAAATCGCCCGCTCCGGGTAGAAGTGTTCGGTACGCCGAATATAGGGTAGCCTCCACAAAGTTAGGGCAGCCTGACTTATTGCTGGAGGCTTTGTGGGTGTGGCGGTGACGAGTACGCAGACGGTTCGAGACGAGGTCGCAGAACTGCTCGGTGTCGAACCCGGGGAGCTGGACCCGCAGGCCGACCTGATCGCCTCGGGTCTGGACTCGATCCGGATGATGTCGCTGTCGGGGCGCTGGCGCCGACAAGGTATCGCCGTCGGCTTCGCCGAACTCGCCGCCGCCCCCACGGTGCAGGCATGGACCGAGCTGGTCGCAAGCCACACCGCGGCGCCCGGGCCCGAGTCCGCAGCCGCTGCGGACGCCGCCGAGGACACGCACCCCACCGACGACAACGAGCCGTTCGCCCTCGCCCCCATCCAGCACGCACTGTGGATCGGGCGCAACAACGATCAGGAACTCGGCGGGGTGGCCGCCCATCTCTACGTCGAATTCGACGGCGCCGGAGTCGATCCCGACCGGCTCAGAGCAGCCGCCGCCCGCCTCGCCGAGCGCCACCCCATGCTGCGCGTCGACATCCTGCCCGACGGCACCCAGCGCATCGGTGAGCGCGGCCTGCCGGTCACCGTGTTCGACCTGCGCGACCTGGAGATCGCCGCTGCCGAGCGACGCCTCGAGGAGATCCGCGACGCGAAATCCCACCAGATCCTCGACGGCGAGGTGCTGGAGCTGTCGCTGTCCCTGCTGGCCGACGGGCGCACCAGGCTGCACGTCGACCTGGACATGCAGGCCGCCGACGCGGTCAGCTACCGCAACTTCATGTCCGACCTGGCCGTGTTCTACAGCGGCGGCACGCTGCCCGAACTGGGTTACAGCTACCGGCAGTACCGGGCGGCCCTGACCGCGGCCGCCCCCGCGGCGGGAACCGAGGAGGACCGCCGATGGTGGGCCGAGCGGATCCCCGAGCTTCCCGAAGGCCCCGCGCTGCCCCTGGTCCCGCGGGCCGAGCAGGCCGACCCCCGGCGTGGCACCCGGCGCTGGCACATCTTCGACATCGCCACCCGGGATGCGCTGTTCGCCGCGGCGCACGCGCGCGGGATCACCCCGGCGATGGCGGTGGCGGCCTCGTACGCAGGGACCCTGGCGCGCTGGTCGACCAACCGGCGATTCCTGCTCAACCTGCCGATGTTCGGGCGCGAGCAGTTTCACCCCGACGTCGACAAGCTGGTGGGCGATTTCACGTCGTCGCTGATGCTCGACGTCGACCTCACCGGCGCCGACACCCCCATCGCGCGCGCCCGGGAGCTGCAGCGCGCCCTGCACGCATCTGCGCAGCATTCGAGCTATTCGGGTCTGTCGGTGCTGCGTGACCTCACCCGCCACCACGGCGCGCCGGTGCTCGCTCCGATCGTCTACACCAGCGCGCTGGGGCTGGGCGACCTGTTCGCCGGCGAGGTGACCGAACAGTTCGGCAGGCCGGTGTGCACGATCTCGCAGGGGCCGCAGGTGCTGCTCGACGCGCAGGCCACCCCGGTGGCCGAGGGGCTGATGATCAACTGGGACGTGCGCGAGGACGCCTTCCGGCCCGGTGTCGCCGACGCGATGTTCGCCCACCACCTGGCTGAACTCGAACGGCTGGCCGGCGACGAATCCGCCTGGGAGGCGGTGGATGCCCCGGCCGTGACGGCCGGGGCGCAGGCCGCCCGCGACGCGGTCAACACGGTGACGTCGCCGCCCAGCGGCGACGCGCTGCACGACGGGTTCTTCGACTACGCCGCGGTGCACCCCGACGCGCCGGCGCTCTACAGCAGCGCCGGCGACCTCACCTACGGCCAGCTGCGCGAGCAGGTGCTCGAGGTGGCCGCCGGGCTGCACGTCGCCGGTGTCCGGCGCGGCGACCACGTCGCGGTGATGGGGCCCAAGGGGGCCGAACAGGTCACCGCGCTGCTGGCGATCCTGGCGGCCGGCGCGGTGTACGTGCCGGTCGGAGTCGACCATCCGGCCGACCGTGCGTCCCGGATGCTGGCCAACGCCGGGGTGCGGATGGCGTTGGTGTGCGGCGACCAGCCGCCGGCCGGGCTGGCCGCACTCACGGTGTCCGAAGCCCGCCGGGTGGGCCGGTGCGAAACCGGGTTCCGCCCCTCGCCGACGGATCCCGGCGAGCTGGCCTACATCCTGTTCACCTCCGGCTCCACCGGTGAACCCAAGGGTGTCGAGATGACCCACGACGCGGCGATGAACACCGTCGAGTTCATCAACGCGCACTTCGAGATCGGTCCGCAGGACCGGTGTCTGGCGCTGTCGACGCTCGAGTGCGACCTGTCGGTGCTCGACGTGTTCGCGATGCTGCGCGCGGGCGGCTCGATCGTCGTCGTCGACGAGGCGCACCGCCGTGACCCCGACACCTGGGCACGGCTGATCCACGCCCACCGGGTCACGGTGCTGCACTTCATGCCCGGCTGGCTGGAGATGCTGATCGAGGTCGAGGGCGACCTGTCGTCGGTGCGGGTGGTGCCCACCGGTGGCGACTGGGTGCGTCCCGACATGGTGCGCGCGCTGCGCAGCCGCGCTCCGCAGATGCGCTTCGCCGGGCTCGGGGGCGCCACCGAGACCGCCACCCACAACACGATCTGCGAGGTGGCCGAGCTGCCCGAGCACTGGACCTCGGTGCCGCTCGGGGTTCCGCTGCCCAACAACGCCTGCCGCGTGGTCGGTCCCGACGGGCGCGACTGCCCCGACTGGGTGCCCGGCGAACTGTGGGTGGGCGGCCGCGGTGTCGCCCGGGGCTACAGCGCACGCCCGGACCTGACCGCCGAGCGCTTCGTCGAGCACGACGGCCGGCGCTGGTACCGCACCGGCGATCTGGTCCGCTACCAGCCCGGCGGAGTCATCGAGTTCGTCGGCCGCGCCGATCACCGGATCAAGATCAGCGGCTACCGCGTGGAACTGGGCGAGGTGGAGGCCGCGCTGCGGCGCATCGACGGGATCGACTCCGCGGTCGCCGCGGTCGTGCCCACCGACGGCCGAGATGTGCTGGCCGCACTGGTGGCCACCCCGGCCGGCGCTGTCGAGCCCGCGGCCGTCGCCGCCCAGCTGGCCGAACTGGTGCCGGCGCACATGGTGCCGCAGATCCTCGTGGCCGCACCGCGGGTGCCGTTCACGCTCGGCGGCAAGATCGACCGGGCCGCCGTTGCGCGGGAACTCGAGAACACCGAACTGATCGCCGAGGGAGCCGGCTACCGGGCCCCCGCCACGCCGCTGGAGTCGGCGCTGAGCGGCATCGTCTCCGAGGTTCTGGGACGCAGCGGTGTCGGCGTCGACGACGACTTCTTCGCCGTCGGCGGCGACTCGGTGCTGGCGACCCAGGTGGTCGCCCGTGTTCGGACCTGGCTGGACACCCCGGCGGTGATGGTGGCCGACATCTTCGCCACCCGGACCGTGGCGGCGCTGGCCGCCCGGTTGACGGCCAACGAGCCCGGCAGCACCCGGTTGACCGAGGTCGCCGAGCTCTACCTGGAGGTGTCCCGGATGGAAAGCGCCGAGGTGCTGGCGGCGCTGGAAACCACACGATGACCGGCGACCACGGTCACCTCGAACTCGCCCCCTGGATCAAGCACTTCCCCGGTGAACCGGGGACCTCGACGATCGTGTTCCCGCATGCCGGTGGTGCCGCGGCCGCCTACCGCGACTTCGCGAACACCCTGTCGGAGAAAGGGATCGACACCTACATCATGCAGTATCCGCAGCGTGGTGAGCGCCTCGCTCACCCCGCCGCCCCATCGGTCGCCGACCTCGCGGTGGACATGCTCGGCGCTGCCGACTGGGCCCGGATGGGCCCGCTTCGGCTGTTCGGGCACTGCATGGGGGCGCTGGTCGGCTTCGAGTTCAGCCGCCTCGCCCAACAACGCGGCATGACGGTGCGCGAGCTGTGGGCCTCGGCCAGCCAGGCGCCGGCCACCGTCGCCGGGTCGCGTCCGATGCCGACCACCGACCGTGAACTGATCGCCGACATCGTCGACCTCGGCGGCACCGACGCGAGACTGCTCGACGACGAGGATTTCCTGGAGTTGCTGCTGCCCGCGGTGCGCGCCGACTACCGGGCTTTCCACGGCTACCAGTGCGGCCGCGACGTGCGCATCGGCGCCGACATCCACGTTCTCGGCGGCCGCGACGACCATCGCGTCGAGCTGAACCAGCTGCACGGCTGGGAATTCCACACCGACAGCGCGTTCACCCTGACCATGTTCGACGGGGGACACTTCTACGTCGACGATCACCTCGACGAGGTCGCCGAGCTGGTGGGTTGCACATGACCGACGATCCCGTGGTGATCGTCGGCATGGCGGTCGAGGCCCCCGGAGGGGTCGAGAACACCGGCGACTACTGGGAACTGCTGTGCGACGAGCGCGACGCACTGGGCCCGTTTCCGCAGGACCGGGGCTGGTCGATCCCCGACCTGCTCGACGGGTCACGGCGCGGCGGTTTCAAACCGATGCACAACCTGGGTGGATTCCTCACCGGCGCAGCAGCGTTCGATCCCGAGTTCTTCGGCATCTCGCCCCGCGAGGCCGTCGCCATGGACCCGCAACAGCGGGTCGCGCTGCGGGTGGCCTGGCGCGCGCTCGAAGACGCCGGCATCAACCCCGACGACCTGGCCGGGCATGACGTGGGCTGTTACGTCGGAGCGTCGGACATGCGTTACGGCCCTGATATGGCCGAGTTCTCCCGCCACAGCGGCCATCTGATCACCGGGACGTCACTGGCTGTCATCTCCGGCCGGATCGCCTACACGCTCGGTCTTGCCGGGCCGGCGATGACGGTGGACACCTCCTGTTCGTCGGCGCTGTCGGCGTTCCACCTGGCCGTGCAGGCACTGGGTACCGCCGACTGTGACATGGCGCTGGCCGGCGGGGTGTGCGTGATGGGCTCCCCGGGCTACTTCGTGGAGTTCTCCAAGCAGCATGCGCTCTCCGACGACGGTCGCTGCCGGCCGTACAGTGCGCACGCCAGTGGAACGGTGTGGGCCGAAGGCGCGGGGATGTTCGTGCTGCAACGCCGATCGGCGGCCGTGCGGCAGGGCCGGGCGATCCTGGGTGAGGTGCTCGCCAGCGCCGTCAACTCCGACGGCCGCTCGGTCGGGCTGACGGCGCCCAGTGGCGACGCACAGGTCCGGTTGTTCCGCCGGGCCCTCGACACCGCAGGCGCGGCCGCCGAAGACGTCGGCATGGTGGAAGGCCACGGCACCGGCACCCGACTCGGTGACCGCACCGAACTGACCTCGCTGGCCGCGACGTACGGCCGCGGGGCGCCGGGCCGCGGGCCGCTGCTGGGTTCGGTCAAGTCCAACCTCGGCCACACCCAGGCCGCCGCGGGCGCCCTCGGGCTGGCCAAGGTGCTGCTGGCCGCCGAGCATGCCGCCGTGCCGGCGACCCTGCACGTCGACGAACCCAGCCACGAAATCGACTGGGAGAACACCGCGCTGCGGTTGGCGACCAAGGCGACGCCGTGGCCCGCCCGCGACGGGCGGCGCATCGGGGCGGTCTCGGCGTTCGGGATGAGCGGCACCAACACCCATGTCGTGGTCGCGGTGCCCGACGGGCACCCGGAAGGTCAGGTGACCTGATGTCACGGCTCCCCGACGGTCGGGTGCCCGTGCTGCTCAGCGCCCACGACGAGCAACTCCTGGCCGCCGACGCGCGCGCTGTCCTCGGCTACCTGGACCGGACCCGTCCCGACGTCACCGAGGTCGCCGCCCAGGTGAACGCCACCCGCCGGCTGCGCCGCCACCGGGTGGCGCTGCGCGCCGCCGACCCGGCCGAACTCACCGCCGGGCTGCGGGCAGTGGCATCCGGGCAGGAGCATCCGCTGATCGCGCGATCGTCGCGGCGGGAAGCCACCCGCACGGCGTTCGTGTTCCCCGGGCAGGGCGGCCAGTGGCCGGCGATGGGCGCCGAGAGCTACCGGACACTGCCGGTCTACCGCGCCGAAGCCGACCGGCTCGACGCCGCGCTGCAGGCCGGCGGAATGCCCTCGGCGCTGCCCTTCCTGACCGCCGATGTGCAGACGGTGTCACAGGCCGAACTGCACGGCGCACAGTTCATCCATGCCGTCGCCCTGGCCGCGGTCTGGCGCTCGTGCGGTCTGCTGCCCGATCTGACGATCGGACACAGCCTGGGTGAGGTCGCGGCCGCCTATGTGGCCGAGGCGATCACGCTGTCCGACGCGGTCGCCGTTCTGGGTGCGCGCGCCCGGGCGATCGCGGCCATCCCCGGCAGCCACGGAGTCGCGGTCCTCGGCGTGGACGCAGCCGGAGCCGAGGAGCTGATCGCGGGCACGGCCGGGTGGCTGGAACTGTCCGCGGTCAACGCGACCCGCTCGGTGGCGGTGGCGGGGGAGAGCACCGCGGTGGCCGCGGTGGTCGAGACGGCCCGGCGGCGCGGCCTGTTCGCCCGCGAGCTGGCGATGAGCTTTCCGGCGCACACCAGCGCGATGGACGACCAGCGCGACGAGCTGATGCGAGCCCTGCCCGCGGCGGTGACCGCCGACGCTGCGGTGCAGTTCATCGGTTCGGCCACCGGCGCCGTCGTGCCGGCCGGAACCGAGTTCGGACCCTACTGGTATGCCAACCTGCGCAACACCATTCGCTTCGACCTGGCGGTGCGCGCAGCGATCGGCCGCGGTGCGGGCGCCTTTCTGGAGATGTCGGCGCACCCGGCGCTGCTGTTCGCCGTGCAGGACGGGCTGGAGAGCTCGGCCCAGCCCGGCGATGCGGTGCTGGTGGGATCCGGTCACCGCGACCACCCGGTGCCCGACACCCTGGCGGCCAACATCGTCGCCGCCGCCGTCGCCGACCCGCGCTACCGGTGGGCCGACCTGCTCACCGCCGAACCGCGACGACTGCGCCGGTTCCCGGGTGCGCCGATGCGCGCCGACCAGTTCTGGGCCGGGCCGGAGCCGCTGCCGCCCGTCGCGCGCATGACCGTGGCCGGCGAGACATGGCGGGCGCAACCGGCGCCGGCAGTCGCGCAGGGCGCCGACCGTCGGGTCGCGCTGCTCGACCTCGGTGGCTCGGAGTCGCACACCCAGCGGCTGCTCGACACCCTGATCCACCACGACGGGGCGGTGCTCGCCGACTACGCCGACGCCGAGGTGCTCGTCGTGGTGGCCCCGCGCGGGGCCGACGGTGACGAGGCCGCCGCCATCACGGATCTGGCGCACCGTGTCGACTCGGGGCTGCTGGACTACGCCGGCCTCATCGGCCCCCGCTGCCGCGAGATCTGGCTGCTCACCACCGGCGCCGAGACCGTCGGCGCGCACGACCGTGCCGACCCGGTACAGGCGGCACTGGCGGCGATGCACCGCAGCATCGGTTTCGAACATCCCGACCAGAGCTTCCACCACCTCGACCTGCCGGCGGGGGCGACGACCGCCGATACTTCCGCGGCGGCGGCGATCCTGACCGGTGCCGGTGAGCTGGCGCTGCGCGAGGGCACGGTGTACCGCCGGACACTGGGTGAGGGCACGGCCCCGGCCGAGCCGTGGCGGCTGGACTCCGGGCTGCTGGACGAGGTGGTGATCACCGGCGGGTCCGGAGTCATCGGTCTCGGCTATGCCCGCTACCTCGCCGCGCACGGAGCCCGCCGCATCACGCTGCTGAGCCGCCGCGGCGTCGACCCGGCTGTGGTCGCCGAACTGCGCGGCCTCGGCGCCGTCGTCGAGGCGCCGGTATGCGACCTCACCGACTCGGACCAGCTGGCCGCCGCCGCGGCGGACGGTGGGGCGGCGACCCTGGTCGTCCACGCCGCCGGCACCGCGTCCTTCGCCGAACGCACCGCTGTCACCGGGGACGCGCTGGCCGAGATGTGCGCGGCGAAGATCATCGGTCTGGACCGGTTGGTCCGTCGTTGGCCGCTGCGCGACGACACCCGAATACTGTTGTGTTCCTCGGTGATCGGGGTGTGGGGCGGCAAGGGTACCGCCGGCTACGCCGCGGCCAACCGGATGCTGGACGTCGCCGCGGCGCGGTACCGGGCCCAGGGCCTGCGCTGTTCCTCGGTGCGCTGGGGCCTGTGGGCGGGCGGCGGGATCGTCGACGCCGGTGAGATCGCCCGCGTCGAACGGGCCGGGCTGCGCCAGATGGACCCGGCGCGTGCCGTGGAGGCGAGCCTGGCCGAGCATCCCGGCGACCCGCTGATCCTGCTGGCCGATCCCGACCGGCTCCGGATGTTCTTCGACACCGGCGCCGAACCGGCGGACCCGACGCCGGCCGACGAGGCGGCCACCGGCCCCGATCGCGACGGCGCCCCGCTGGCGGCGCCGGACGCGGTCCGCAGCCAGCTCGCCGTCGTGCTCAACGCCGAGGCGACAACGCTGGACCTCGACGCCACACTGTTCGACCTCGGGGTCGACTCGCTGCTGGCCCTGGACCTTCGTAAGCGTCTCAAAAGGCTGACCGGACACACCGTTCCGCTGGCCACCCTGCTCGGTGGCATCACCGGCACCGACCTGATCGCCGCGATCACAGAAAGTGGACATTCTGCGTGACTGACATGGACACCCGAACACAGCTGACCGAGCGCCGGCTGGAGTTGCTGCGCCGCAAGCTGGACGAGCGCGGACTCAGCGCAGCCCGGTCCGACGACGAGGCGAACGCCGCGTCGATGTCGGAAGGCCAGCTGCGGATGTGGTTCGTGCACAACTCGGACCCCAGCCGCGCGCTGCTCAACGTGTGTCTGTCCTACCGCATCACCGGCACCGTCGACACCGCCCGGCTGCGGGATGCCGTCAACGCGGTGGCCTCCCGGCATCCGGTGTTGCGCACCACCTATCACACCGACGGCGGTGACGGCAGCGAGACCGGCGTGCCGGTCCCGGCCGTGCACGCCGACCTGCAGCCGGGCTGGGCCGAACACGACCTGTCCGAGCTGTCCGAGCGGGCCCGCCGGCTGCGGCTGGAGGTGCTCGCCCAGCGGGAGTTCGCCGCGCCGTTCGACCTCGGCGCCGAATCGCCGTTGCGTATCACCGTGATCCGCACCGGCGCAACGGAACTGGTGCTGCTGCTGGTGGCCCACCACATCGCCTGGGACGACGGGTCCTGGGAGGTGTTCTTCACCGACCTCACCCGCGCCTACCTCGGCGAACCGCTCGCTGCCCGGCCGCTTCCGGCCGCCGCGCCGGCCTCCGACGAAGCTGATGTCGAGTACTGGCGCGGGGTCATGGCAGATCCGCCCGAGCCGCTGGAGTTGCCCGGGCCGACGGGGTCGGCGGTCCCGACCAGCTGGCGGTCCCGGCGCACCACCCTGCGGCTGGACGACACGGTTGCGGCCAAGGTCACCGCGATGGCCGATGCGGCGGGCGCCACCCCCTACACGGTGCTGCTCGCCGTGTTCGGGGCGCTGGTGCACCGGTACAGCCACGTCGACGACTTCCTGGTCGCCACCCCGGTGCTCAACCGCACCGCCGACACCGACGACGCCATCGGATACTTCGGCAACACCGCGGCGCTGCGGCTGCGCCCGCAACCGACCATGACGTTCGCCGACCTGCTCGACCAGACCCGCGAGACCGTCATCGGCGCCTTTGCCCACCAGCGGGTGGGCCTGGAACGCATGGTCCGCGAGCTCAACCCCGACCGCCGGCACGGCGCCGAACGGATGACCAGGGTCAGCTTCGGGTTCCGCGGCCCCGACCGGTACGGCTTCACCCCGCCGGGGGTCACCTGCGAACGTGCCGACCTGCGCGCCCACCTGACCCACCTGCCGCTGGGCATCATGATCGAGTTCGACACCGACGGGATCCTCGTCGAGCTCGAGTACCTCGTCGAGATCCTCGAGCCGGCACTGGCCCGACAACTCGTCGAGCACTACGGCGTCCTGCTCGACAGCGCGCTGGCCCGCCCCGATTCCACCCTCAGTGCCCTCGACCTGATGGGTGAGCGCGACAGCGCCTGGCTGCGCCAGGTCAGCCACGGCCCCGAGTTCGAGACCCCACCGGCCACGATCACCGAACTGATCGAAACCCAGGCCGAGCGCACCCCGGCGGCGACCGCGGTGGTCTACGAAGGCCGCCACTACAGCTACCGGGAGATCAACGAAACCGCCAACCGGATCGCGCACCGGCTGATCGACGCGGGGATCGGGGCCGAGGATCGGGTCGCGGTCCTGCTCGACAAGTCCCCCGAGCTGGTGGTCACCGCGTTGGGCGTACTCAAGGCCGGCGCGGTGTACCTGCCGATCGACCCCACCTACCCGCAGGACCGGCTCGATTTCATCCTCGGCGACTGTGACGCGAAATACGTCATCCGCGAACCGGTCACCGGTATCGACGACTACCGCACCGACGACCCGACCGATGCCGACCGGGTGCGTCCGCTGCGCCCCGACAACACCGCCTACCTGATCTACACCTCGGGGTCGACCGGCCTGCCCAAGGGCGTTGCGGTCCCGCACCGGCCGGTCGCCGAGTACTTCGTCTGGTTCAAGCAGGACTATCAGGTCGACGCCGAGGACCGGCTGCTGCAGGTCGCCTCGCCCAGCTTCGACGTGTCCATCGCCGAGGTGTTCGGCACCCTGGCCTGCGGGGCGCGCCTGGTGATCCACCGGCCGGACGGCCTTCGCGACATCGGCTACCTCACCGACCTGCTGCGCGACGAGGGCATCACCGCCATGCATTTCGTCCCGTCACTGCTCGGGCTGTTCCTCTCGCTGCCCGGCGTCAACCAGTGGCGCACGCTGCGCCGGGTCCCGATCGGTGGGGAGGCGCTGCCCGGCGAGGTGGCCGACAAATTCCACGCCACCTTCGACGCGTTGCTGCACAACTTCTACGGCCCCACCGAAACCGTCATCAACGCCACCCGCTACAAGGTCGAGGGCCGGCAGGGCACCCGCATCGTGCCGATCGGCACCCCCAAGATCAACACCGCGATCCACATCCTCGACGATGCACTCCGCCCGGTCCCGGTCGGCTCGATCGGTGAGATCTACATCGGCGGAACCCATGTCGCACCCGGCTACCACCGCAGGCCCGGACTGACCGCCGAACGCTTCGTCGCCGACCCGTTCACCCCCGGAGCCCGGTTGTACCGGTCGGGGGACCTGGCGCGGCGCAACGCCGACGGCGACGTCGAGTTCGTCGGGCGTGCCGACGAGCAGGTGAAGATCCGCGGATTCCGCATCGAACTCGGCGACGTCGCCGCGGCCATCACCGTCGACCCGAGCGTCGGGCAGGCCGTGGTGGTGGTCAGTGAACTCCCCAATCTCGGCAAGAGCCTGGTCGGCTATCTGACCCCGGCCGCAGGGCAGAGCGTGGACGTCGACCGGATCCGCGCCCGCGTCGCCGCGGCGCTGCCCGAATACATGACACCGGCCGCCTACGTGGTGGTCGACCAGATCCCGATCACCGCGCACGGCAAGATCGACCGGGCCGCGCTGCCCGAGCCGGAGATCCAGGTCGGCAACGAGTTCCGGGAACCCGCGGGCGGCACCGAGACCCAACTCGCCGAACTGTTCGCCGAGCTGCTCGGGCACCCACGGGTCGGCGCCGACGACTCGTTCTTCGACCTCGGCGGGCATTCGCTGCTGGCGACCAAGCTGGTCGCGGAGGTCCGGTCGCGGTGCGGGGTCGACATCGGGGTCCGTGACATCTTCGAACTGGGCAGTGTGGCCCGGCTGGCCGCCCACGTCGATGCCCTCGCCGCGGCAGGGCCCGGGACGGCCCGTCCGCGGCTGACGGCGCGCGCACAGGACGGGCCGGCGCCGCTGTCGTCCTCACAGTTGCGGTCCTGGTTCGGGTACCGCATCGAAGGCCCCAGCCCGGTCAACAACATTCCGTTCGCCGCCCGGCTGTCCGGACCGTGCGACGTCGAGGCACTGGTCGCGGCGATCGGTGACGTCGTCGACCGGCACGCGATCCTGCGGACCACCTACCGCGAAGTCGAGGGCACCCCCTGCCAGGTCGTCAACGACATGGCGGCCGACTTCCGGGTACGGCGGGCCCGCGGCGACGACGAGCACTGGCTGCAGACCGAACTCTCCGGCGAACAACGGCACGCGTTCGACCTGGAACGGGACTGGCCCATCCGGGCCGCGGTGTTCGAGGTCGCGACCCCCGCGGGCACCGAGCTGGTGGTCTCGCTGGTGATCCACCACATCGCCGGGGACCACTGGTCGGGCCAGGTGTTGTTCAGCGACCTGGTCTCCGCCTACCGGGCCAGAAGTGCTGGGCGCCAGCCCGATTGGTCCCCGTTGAGCATCCAGTACACCGACTACGGCGCCTGGCAGGCCGAGCTGCTCAGCGACGAGACCGGCTTCGTCGCGCCGCAACGCGAGTACTGGGCCCGGCAGCTGGCCGGCGCGCCGACCGAGGCCGGGCTGCCGCTGGACTTCGACCGTCCGCGGCTACCCAGCGGCAACGGCGAGGCGGTCGAGTTCAGCATCGACGCGGCCACCAGGGCGAAGCTGGCCGGGCTGTGCCGCGAGCTCGGGATCACCGAGTTCATGGCGCTGCAGGCCGCGGTCGCGGTCACCCTCGGCAAGGCCGGTGGCGGCCTGGACATCCCGCTGGGCACCCCGGTGGCCGGACGGTCGGAGGCCGAGCTGGCTCAGCTCGTCGGCTTCTTCGTCAACTTCGTGGTGCTGCGCAACGACCTGAGCGGCAACCCCACCCTGCGCGAGGTGCTCAGCCGCGCCCGCGACCTGGCGTTGTCGGCCTATTCGAACGCCGACCTGCCCTTCGAACAGGTCGTCGAGGCGGTCAACCCGCCGCGCTCGCTGTCGCGAAACCCGTTGTTCCAGGTGGTCGTGCACGTGCGTGACCAGCTGCCGCAGCGCCAGATGATCGACGGTCAGACCTCCTTCACCGCGCTGGAACCGAACTTCGACATGGCCCAGGCCGATCTGTCGCTGAACTTCTCGGCCGTCGACGCGGCCGACGACGCCGACCAGCCCGGATACCGGGGCCACCTGATCTACCGTCCCGAGCTCTACGCCCGCCGCACCATCGAGCGCCTGGCAGGGTGGCTGGATCGGGTCGTCACCGCCATCGCCGAGCACCCCGACCACCGCCTCGCCGACGTCGACCTGCTCGAAACCGAGGAGCGGCAGAAGATCCTGGGGGAGTGGGGATCAGCGCACCGGGTCCGGGTGCTCGATGCCGACCTGGAACCGGTGCCGGTGGGCGTGTTCGGCGATCTCTACCTCGGTGGCGCGACGCTGGCCGGGGACAAGGTGGTGGCCGACTCCTCCGGCGCACGGTTGTACCGCACCGGGGACCGGGCCCGCTGGCAGGACGGTGGCGGCCTGCAGATCGTCAGCGCGACCGTCGACGGGTCGACGGTCGCGCCCGCCGAAAACCCGGCCGCCGTGGAGTGGGAAGCGCCGCGTACCGACACCGAACGCGCCCTGGCGGATCTGCTCGCCGGGCTGCTCAGCACCGAGGAGGTCGGCCGCAACGACGATTTCTTCGGCCTCGGCGGCGACAGTGTGCTGGCGGTACAGCTGGCCGCACGCGCCCGCGACACTGGCCTGGCGCTGACCGCGCGGATGGTGTTCGAGCACCCGGTGCTGGCCGAGCTGGCCCGCGCCGTCGAGGACGGAGCGGGCACCGGTGAGCAGCCCGACGACATTCACCACGAACCGATGTCGGCGTCCGGGTTGTCCGAACAGGAGCTGGCCGCGCTGACCGCGTCCTGGAGCGGCGGGGGGACCTAGATGACACAGACCGAAACCAGAGTCGACCCGCCGGCGATCGAGGACGTGCTGGCGCTGAGCCCACTGCAGCAGGGCCTGTTCTCCATGGCGGTCCTGACCGAGGGTGGGGCGGCGCGCACCGACCCCTACGTCATCGCGATGGCCGCCGATGCCACCGGCAGCCTCGACGCCGGCCTGCTCCGATCCTGCGCCGCCCAGCTGCTCGAACGTCATGCCAACCTGCGCGCCAGCTTCGTGCAGGGGGACCTGAGCCGGGCGGTGCAGATCATCCCGACCCATGTGCAGCTGCCGTGGCGGCAGGTGACCGTGGAGACCGACGAGGCCGCCGCCGCGGTCGAGGACGACGAACGCGCAGCGCCGTTCGATCTGGCACGCGGCCCGGTGATTCGCTTCCTGCTGATCGAGACGCCGCGCCGGTGGCGATTCGTGGTGACCGCCCACCACATCCTGATCGACGGCTGGTCGCTGCCGCTGTTCATGGGCGAGCTGCTCACCCTGTACCGGGCCGGCGGCGACAGCGCGGCGCTGCCGGAGCCGCCGCGGCCCTACCGCGACTACATCGGCTGGCTGGCCGGCCGGGACCGGGAGGCCGGCCTGGCCCTGTGGCGCCGCCACCTCGACGGCGTCACCTCACCCACGCTGCTCACCCCCGCGCTGACCTCGGTGGCTCCCGAGGTAGGCCGCCCCCGGCTCACCGAGGTGACGCTCGACCCCGAGGCCACCCGTCAGCTGGCCGAGGGCGCCCGCAGCAGGGGCGTCACCATCAACACGCTGATCCAGATGGCCTGGGCCGGTGTGCTGTCCGTGATCACCGACCGCGACGACGTCACCTTCGGCGTCACCGTGTCCGGACGGCCGGGGGAGCTGGCCGGTGTCGAGCGGATGGTCGGGCTGTTCATCAACACCGTGCCGCTGCGGGTGCGCCTCGACCCTGCCGCCCCGGCGGGCGACCAGTGTCTGGCGCTGCAACGCGAGGCGGCCGCGCTGCGCGACCACGGCTACCTCAGCCACGCCGAACTGCGGGCGCTGGCCGGTATCGGCGAGATGTTCGACACCCTGCTGGTGTACGAGAACTTCCCGCCCGGAGGGCTTGTCGGCGCGCGTGAGTTCGAGGCTCACGGAGCGACGTTCGTCCCGTCGGCCTTGGAGAGCCTGTCGCACTTCCCGGTCACCCTGGCCGCCCACCTGGCCGGCGAGCGGCTCACGATTTTCGTCGAGGTGCTCGACGGGGCGCTGGGCCAGCTCGAACCCGAGGCGCTGGGCCGCAGGGTGGTGCACACCGCCCAGCGGCTGCTCACCTGCTGGGATCGCCCGCTGCGCGACGTCGGCATCCTGTTGCCCGAGGAGCAACCCGCCGTGCCGGCACCCACCGGTGAGGTCGTCTCCGGGACCGGTGTGCACACCGCCTTCACCCGCATCGCCGCCGGCCGGCTGGGATCGGTGGCGCTGAGCTGGGCCGCCGGCGCGGACGAGGGGGAGCTGACCTACCGGCAACTCGACGAGGCCGCCGACCGGGTGGCCGCCGCGCTGCTCGCCGCCGGTGCCGGCGCCGAGGACAGGGTGGCGATCTCGCTTCCCCGCGGTCCCGACTACGTCGTGGTGATGTTCGGCGTCCTGAAGGCCGGCGCGGCGATCGTCCCGCTGGACCCGGCGATGCCGGCCGACCGGGTCGCCGACATCCTGGACCAGTCGGCGGCGCGCATCGTCGTCGACGCCGCCTTCCTGACCGCCCTGCCCGACGAGCCGCCACCGGACTACCGGCCCGCCGAGGTGGCGCCCGAGCAGGCCGCCTATGTGGTGTTCACCTCCGGCACGACCGGACGCCCCAAGGGTGTGGTCGGAACCCACGGTGCCGTGCTCGCCTACGCCGCAGACCACGCCGAGCACGTGCTGGCGCCGGCCCGCACCCGGCTCGGGCGGCCGCTGCGCGTCGCCCATGCCTGGTCGTTCACTTTCGACGCCGCCTGGCAGCCGCTGGCCGCGCTGCTCGACGGTCACGCCGTGCACATCATCGGCGACGAATGTCAGCGCGACGCACAGGCTCTGGTGGACACCATCGGCCGCTTCGGGCTCGACATGCTCGACACCACCCCGTCGATGTTCGCCCAACTGCGCGACGTCGGTCTGCTGAGCACGGTCCCGCTGGCGGTCCTGGCGCTCGGCGGGGAAGCCGTCGGGGCCGGTGCCTGGCGGATGATCGGTGACGAGTGTGCCCGTACCGGGATGGCGGCGTTCAACTGCTACGGGCCGACCGAGACCACGGTGGAGGCGGTGGTCGCCGCTGTCGACACCCACCCCGAGCCGGCGATCGGCCTGCCCACCCGCGGCACCGGCGCGCACGTGCTGGATGCCTGGCTGCGCCCGGTGCCCGACGGGGTGGCCGGTGAGCTCTACCTGTCCGGTGCGCAACTGACCCGCGGCTATCTGGGCCGGGCGGCGGAGACCTGCGCACGGTTCGTCGCCGACCCGTTCACCCCGGGCGGGCGCATGTATCGGACCGGCGACGTGGTCCGGCGCGGACGCGACGGCGCGCTGCAGTTCCTCGGCCGCGCCGACAGCCAGGTCAAGATCCGCGGATTCCGGGTCGAGCCCGGCGAGATCGCCGCGGTGCTGTGCGATCACCCCGGGGTGCGCGACGCGTATGTGGCCGTGCACACCAGGGGCCGCCATCCCCGGCTGACCGCCTTCGTGGTCGGCGGTGCGGCGGCGCCGCAACCCGGCGAGCTTCGCGGCCGGTTGGCGGCCCGGTTGCCGCACTACATGGTGCCGCAGCGGATCGTGTTCCTCGACAGCTTGCCGCTGACCGCACACGGCAAGATCGACGAGGCGACGCTGGCCGGGATCGCCGACGAGGCAGCAGGATCCGACAGTGCTGCGGTGCCGCCGGCGACGCCGACCGAGACCACCCTGGCCGAGTTGCTCGCCGACGTGCTCGAGGCCGGCGCGGTCGGGGTCACGACCGACTTCCTGGAGATGGGTCTGGACAGCATCGTCGCGCTGACGCTGGTCGCCGAGGCCCGCCGGCGCGGTGTCGAGATGCGGGCCCGGCTGATGCTGGAGTGCAACAACATTCGTGAACTGGCCGCGGCGGTGGACGCCGCCGAGGACCGTCACACCCCCGCCCCGGTGGAGGACGACCGATTCGGCGAGGTGATGGCCGCTCCCATCATGAACTGGATGTACCAGTACGGGAACTTCCGTCGGTTCACCCAGAACGTGCTGGTCAAGGTGCCCGCAGGGATCACCGAAGAGCGCATGGTGGCCCTGCTTCAGGCATTGCTGGACCGCCACGACATGCTGCGCTCGATCCTGTGCGACGGACAGCGGCTGGTCACCTGCGCACCGGGTGCGGTGTCGGCGGCCGACGTGCTGGTCAATGTGGACCGCCCGGCCGAGGACTGCGTGGGCGTGGAAGCCGCTGCCGCCGTGGAGCGCATCGACCCCGCGACCGGATCCATGGTGCAGGCGGTGTGGTTCCGCGCCGAGCCGTCGCTGCTGTTGTTGTGTGTGCACCACCTGGCCACCGACGTGGTGTCCTGGTATGTGATCCTGGGGGCGCTTGCGCAACTGTCGGCCGACCTGGCCGCCGGCGACATCCCCGAGCGCGCCGCCGAATACACCACCTACCGGCAGTGGACGCGGATGCTCGCGCAGCGCGCCGACCTCGCCGAGGTCGAGGACCAGCGGTCCTACTGGGCCAGTCGACTGGACCCGCCCGATCCGGTGCTGGCCGGCCGGCTCCCCGACCCGACCCGCGACACCTGGGCGTCGCACCGGCTGACCGACGTGGTCACCGACG
>JAXHTL010000049.1:0-25918 GCA_034190095.1 Actinomycetota bacterium | reverse complement strand
CGCCCGGCGCACTGGCGGACGGTCGAGACCTCCGACGTCGGTGCCGCGCTGGCGGCGGCCGACGGTCCGGTTCTGGTGGACTGTCTGAGCACCTGGCTGGTCGCGGTGCTCGACGAGGCACACCTCTGGGATGCCGGCTCCCGCGACGTGCAGACGGCGGTGGTGTCGCGCCTCGATGCCCTGTGCGGTGCGCTCGTCGCGGTCGGTGACGCCGTACTGGTGACCAACGAGGTCGGGCTGGGGGTGGTGCCCGCGCACCGGTCCGGGGTGCTGTTCCGGGATCTGCTCGGCACGGTCAACCAACGGGTGGCCGAGTGCTGCGACGAGGTGCACCTGGTGATCGCCGGCCGGGTGCTGAAGCTGTAGCCGTTCAGCGGGGCCGGTAGCGCTCCTGGTGCAGCACACCGTCCAGCGAGGCCCGTGCCCGCCAGCCGAACCGTTCGAGATCGGGGGTGTCCGGCAGGTCGGCGACGGCACCGACGCACAACCAGGCGACCGGGCGGACATGCTCGGGCAACCCGACCAGCGACCGCAGGAAGTCCTCGCGGTAGAACGACACCCATCCCACCCCGAGCCCCTCGGCCGTCGCGGCCAGCCACAGATTCTGGATCGCGCAGACCACGGAGTACAGACCGGCGTCCGGGATGGCGTGGCGCCCCAGGACCGCAGGCCCGCCGCGGGTCGGGTCGTAGCCGACGACGATGCCGAGGCCCGATTCGCAGATCCCCTCGATCTTGATGCGGGAGAACACCTCGGCGCGGTCCCCGGACAGCCCCGCGGCGAACACATCGCGCTCGGCGGCCACGTGGTCGCGGAAACTCTGCAGCGTCTGCGCGGAGCGGACCAGCACGAAGTCCCAGGGCTGGGACATGCCGACCGACGGTGCGGCGTGGGCGGCCAGCAGCACCCGCTCCAGGGCATCCTCGGCGACCGGTTCGCCGGTGAACTCGCGGCGGGTGTCCCGGCGCCGGTGGATGACGTCGTAGAGCCCGTTCACGTGAGACCCCCGGCGCGTTTGACCGAGCGGTCCCGCGCCGGGTCGTAGAGGTAGCTCTCCCCGGCCCGCGGATCGGGAGGCCCCGACAGCGCCCAGCCGACCAGCACCACCGCCGCCTGCCGCAGCCCGGCCTCCTCGACGGCGTCGGCGATGTCGGCGACGGTGCCGCGCAGTACCCGCTCGGCCGGCTGTGAGGCGCGGTAGACCACCACCACCGGACAGTCCGCGCCGTACTCGCCGGCCACCTCGGCCATCAGCTCCCGGATACGGGTGATGGCCAGGTGCAGCACCAGCGTCGCGCGGGTGGCGGCGAACGCCGACAGCGACTCGGTGCCGGGCATCGCGGTCGAGCGCTGCTGGGTGCGGGTGAGCACCACCGACTGGGCGACCAGGGGGACGGTCAGCTCGCGGCCCACCCGGGCCGCCGCCGCCGCGTACGCCGGCACCCCGGGGGTCACCGCCCACGACACCCCGGCCGAGTCGAGTCGTCGGGTCTGTTCGGACACCGCCGAGTACAGCGAGGGGTCGCCCGACACCAGCCGGACCACCCGGCGTCCGGACCGGTGGGCCTCGACCAGCCGGGCCACGATCTGATCGAGGTCGAGATGCTCGGTGTCGACCAACTCCGCCTGCGCCGAGCAGTGCCCGAGCACGTCGGCGTCGAGGTAGCTGCCCGGGTAGAGCACCAGGTCGGCCTCGCCCAGCAGGCGGGCAGCGCGCACGGTGAGCAGGTCGGCCGCGCCCGGGCCGGCCCCCACGAACTGCACGGGCCTGCGATCGTCGTTCATCGACCGAGAGTCTAGGGGCCGCCCGGGGCCGGTCCGGCCGGCCTCAGGCGGTGCTCAGTGCCGGGGGTTCGACCGCGGCCGGGTCGGGGTTGGTGATCGGCAGCCCCATGAACCGGCGGGCGTTGTCGCCCATGAAGTCGTAGGTCCGCCGCACGTCCATGCCCTCGGCGTACTTCCAGAACCCCCTGGGCTCGGCCAGACCCTCGGGGTGGGGGTAGTCCGAACCGAACATCACCTTGTCCCAGCCGACGGTGTTGACGACGTCGGACACGCAGCCCTCCCAGAACGGGCTGACCCAGATGTTGCGGCGGAACACCTCGAGTGGATGCTCCGGGAAATTCTGCGGCATCTTCTTGGCCAGTTCGTCGAAGTCGTTGAACAGCGGGAAGATCCAGCTGCTCCCGTTCTCCACACTGGCGATCCGCAGCCGCGGGAACCGCGTCAGCGTTCCGTGACAGATCAGGCTGGTGATCATGTCGGCGATCTCGCGGTGCCCCAGCACCATCCACCGGAATGCGCTCATCGCCATGAAGTTCTGGGTGTGCGGCGGCTCCCACTTGTTCACGTAGTCATCCAGCGGCGGGTAGCTGGCGTGCAGCACGATCGGAAGGCCTGCGGCCTCGACATCGCGCCAGAACGGATCGAATTCGGGCAGGGCCGGGGAGCGCCAGCCGCGCAGACCGTTCACCGGCCCGGGTTTGATCAGGGCGACCTTGGCGCCCTGGGACAGTATGTAGTCCAGTTCCTTCTGCGCGGCGTCGACCTCGGAGAGGTTGATGATGGGCGTGGAGAACACCCGGCCCTGGTAGTCGAAGGACCAGTGTTCGGCCATCCACTGATTGAGCGCGTGGATGATCGCCAGGGTCAGTTCCGGGTCGTCGGCCGACGAGTGCTCGACGAGGCTGGCCAACGTGGGGTAGTTGAGCGCCTCCCGCACCCCCTGGCGATCGAGTTCGGCGACACGGTCGGCGGGGTCGCGGGTCGCGGCGGGTGCGGCGATCGCCGGACCCTGCATCTCGCGAAGGGTGAGCCCCTCGGCGTTCTCGCCGGCGAAGAACTTCTCGTGGGCACCCGGGGCGGCGACCTTCTCGAAGGTCGGATTGGGGATGAAGTCCGACACCCGGCCGTTGATGACGATGCGGGTCTGCTTGCCGAACTGGGCGTACTGGACCGCGCGCGAATACCGTTGCGGCAGGTACTTCGTCAGCGCCTCCGCGGTCTCGTACATGTGCTGGTCGGCATCGAAAACGGGCGCATCCCGAAATTGCTCGGTGGCCTCGGTCATGGCTTCCTCCCAGTGCTGACTCGATCGTTCGAGTAAGCATACTGTAATGCCAACGGTAGGCCCATGGGCGGCGGGCTCCGGGTGGCTTTCAGGCCCGGGCGACCCGATTCCGTCCGCGGCTCTTGGCCAGGTAGAGCGCCTTGTCGGCCCGCGAGAGCGTCTCGGAGAGCGGTTCGGGACTGTGGTAGGCGGTGTAGCCGATCGAGCAGGTCTGGTCGGCGGGCACACTCCGCCGGACCCGGCCCAGGATCTGGCGGGCCTGCTCGAGGGTGGTGTCCGGCAGCGCGATCAGGAACTCCTCGCCGCCCCACCGGGCGAAGACGTCGGTGCGGCGCAACGACGCCCCGGCCACCGTGGTGAACCGCTGCAGCAGGACATCGCCGGCGTCGTGGCCGTGCGTGTCGTTGTAGATCTTGAAGTGGTCGAGGTCCACGACGGCGATCGTGAGCCCGCAGCCGGTGATGTCCGCGGTGTCGAGGATGGCGCGCAACCGGTCGTCCCAGGCGCGCCGGTTCAGCAGGCCGGTGAGCGGATCGGTGGACGCGGAGTGTTTCAGTTCGGCGTAGGACTTCGCCAGGGCGGTCATGTCGCGGAACTCGAACTGCACGGTCCGGTAGCCGGGCTGGTCGACTGCGCGGGCGCTGAGTTCGACGGTGAGGATCTCGCCGTCGAGCCGCTTCAGTTGCGAGGGTTGAGCCCGGAGCTCGAGCCTGCCGGCCAGGATGTCGCCGATCATGGCGCGCGCGGCGTCGCGGTCGCCGGACGGGTCGAAGGTCGCCATCGGCCGCGACTGCACGTCGGTGATGTCGGCCGTCCCGCACAGCCGGGCCGCCTCGGTGTTCGCGAACACGATGGTGCCCTCGGCGTCGACCATGGTGACCGCGATCGGTGACTGCTCGACGAGGGTTCGCCAGCGCTTCTCCGCGGCGGCATGCGCGGCCCGGGCATCGGCCAGTTCGGTGACGTCGGTGGACACCCCGCCGACGCCGATCACCACGCCGTCGTCGTCGATCAGCGGGAACTTGGTGGAGCGGTAGGTGTGCACCGATCCGTCCGGGTGAACGAGGGTTTCGCTGAACACCTGCGGCACCCGGGTGCGCCTGATGCGTGCGTCGTTGCGGCGGTAACCCTCGGCGGTCTCACGGTCGAACAGGTCGTAGTCGGTCAACCCGAGAAGCGGTCCACCGGCCGGTGCGATCAGGTCCAGCGCCTTGTTGCTCATCACGAAGCGGCCGTCGACGTCCTTGGCGTAGATCAGCACGTCGGTGTGCTCGAGCAGGCCGCTGAGGACACGCTGTTGCTCGCGCAACGCCGCATCGGTCACCAGCCGGGCGCGTGCTTCGGCGGCGAACCGCTGCGCCTGGCGGCGCAGCTCCAGCTGTCCCACCACCTGCCGGGCGAGCGCGGCCAGGAGGCGGCGCTGCTGCTCGGACAGGGAGTGGGGCTCTGGACCGAACACACACAGGGTGCCCACGACGTTCCCGTCGGCGAGCACCAGTGGGGCGCCGGCATAGAACCGGACGAAGGGTTCGCCCAGCACCATCGGGTGGTCGGCGAAACGCTGGTCCATGCTGGCGTCCGGCACTTCCAAGACCGACGGCTCGCGGTGCTCGGCGCGTTCGCAGAACGCCAGGTCGCGTGCGGTCTCGGTGAGGTCGAAGCCATGGCGGGATTTGAACCACTGGCGGTTGGAGTCGACCAGGCTGACCGCCGACATCGGTGCGCCGCACAGGTGGGCGGCCAGCTCCGTCAGGTCGTCGTAGGCCGACTCCGGTGGGGTGTCGAGGATCTTGAAGGAGTCGAGCGCCAGCAGTCGATCTGCTTCGGTATGCACCGAGCAAACGTCGACATCCTGCGTGGACAGGGTCAAAGCTTCATCAGGCGAACAACTCTGAATGCGATCTACCCCCGGCCGAGCTCAGACTTCACGGTGGATATTACGTCAGCGTAAGCGGTTAGTACACAGCGAACGTCAGCTGCGCGGTCGATTCGGCGGCCGTGCTGCGGTGACCCGGCTGAGCCGAGTCAGACCCCGAGCAGCGCCTCGACCGGGGTGCGGGCGAAGTAGACGGCGAACCCGGCTGCCACAACCCACAGCAGCGGGCTGACCTCACGGGCCTTGCCGACGGCGCTACGCAGCACCACCCAGGCGATGAAGCCGACGCCGATGCCGTTGGCGATCGAATAGCTGAACGGCATCACCGTGACGGTCAGCACGACGGGCAGCGCGACGGAGAACTCGGACAGGTCGATGTGGCGCAGGTGTGCAGCCATCATCGCGCCGACCACCACCAGCGCCGCCGCGGCGACCTCGGTCGGCACGATCGAGGCCAGCGGTGAGACGAACATGGCGGCCAGGAAAAGCCCGCCGGTCACCAGGTTGGCCAGCCCGGTGCGGGCGCCCTCCTCCACGCCGGCGCCCGACTCGATGAACACGGTGTTCGACGACGACGACGTCGCACCGCCGACCACCGCGCCGGTGCCCTCCACCACCAGTGCCGAGCGCAGCCGCGGGAAGGTGCCGCGTTCGTCGGCCAGTCCCGCCTCGCGGGAGAGCCCCGTCAGAGTCCCCATGGCGTCGAAGAAGTTGGCGAACACCAGCGTGAACACCAGCATCACCGCGGCCAGTGCCCCGACCCGGGAGAAGTCCAGACTGAACGCGCCGACCAGGGACAGGTCGGGCAGCGCGAACGGTGAGCCCGACAGCGTGGGCACCGACAGGCTCCACCCGCCGTCCTGCTCGGTGGCGGGGCCCAGCTGCCAGATCGCCTCGATCACCGCGGCCAGCACCGTGCCGGTGACCAGCCCGATGAGGATGCCGCCCCGCACCCGGCGCGCGACCAGGACGCCGGTCAGCAGCAGGGTGATGACGAACACCACGGTCGGGATCGTGGTGATCGAACCGAGGCCGTCCCGGCCCAGGCCGACCGGCGGGGAGGGCAACCCGGTGGAGCCGATGAACCCGGCGTCGACGAGGCCGATGAACAGGATGAACAGCCCGATGCCGGCGGTGATCGCCAACTTGAGCTGCATGGGCACCGCGTCGAACACCAGCCGCCGCAGTCCGGTCACCGCCAGCAACACGATGATCAGGCCGTTGATGACCACCAGTCCCATCGCCTCGGGCCAGGTGACGGAACCGACGACCGTGGTGGCCAGGAAGGAGTTGATGCCCAGCCCGGCGGCGAACGCGAACGGCAGCCGTGCGATCAGCCCGAACAGAATGGTCATCACGCCTGCGGCCAGCGAGGTGGTCGCCGACACCTGGGCGAAGTCCAGCCGGTTGCCGGCCACGTCGGTGGCGCCCGACAGGATGATCGGGTTCAACACGATGATGTAGGCCATCGCGATGAACGTGACCACCCCGCCCCGGATCTCGGTGCCGACCGTGGATCCGCGCGCCGAGATCTCGAAGAAGCGATCCAGCGGGTTCACCGGGGCGGCCTAGCCGCGGTGCGTGGGGGGCGGCGGGACCGGCATACACAGACCGGTGTTCGTGTCGAGGTACTTGCCCGGCACGCAGAACGGCGCACATCCGTAGATCACCCCGGTCTCACCGGGCGGACACTGCGCGGTCGTGGTGGCCGGACCCGACTGCATCGCCAGGGGCGCCGCGGCGGCCGTGGCGGCCAGCGCGACGGCAGCAAGGTAGCGCTGCGGCCGGCCAGGCCGGCGGTTCATGACGGAACTCCGGTGGCGACCCGGGGCGGGGTCTTCTCGGGAGCGGCGTCGAGCACGAATTCGGCGACCCGCGCCCGGTGCGACTCGGCGCTGCCGAGCAGGGCGGCGTCGGTGTAGGCCCGCTTGTAGTAGAGGTGGGCCTGGTGCTCCCAGGTGAACCCGATGCCACCGTGGATCTGGATGGTGTCGGTGGCGATCCGGGTCAACGCCGAGGAGCACAGGGCGGCCGCGATGCTGACCTCCAGGGCCGGATCGTCGGCGCCCTCGGTCAGCGCCCAGACCGCATGGTAGGCAGCGGACTTGGCGTGCTCGAGCGCGACGAGGTCATCGGCGAGGCGGTGCTTGACGGCCTGGAAGGACCCGATGGGACGGCCGAACTGCAATCGGTCCTTGGCGTACTGGACGGTCAGATCCAGCAGGTGCGACGCCGCCCCGACCTGTTCGACCGCGAGCAGCGCCGTGCCGACCTGCAGTGCGTGGGTGATCACCCGCTCGGCCGCGCCGGGCCCGCTGATGAGCCGCGCGGGCGCATCGAACAGGCCGACGGTGGCCTGCGGGCGGGTCAGATCCAGCGTGGTCAGCGGAATCCGTTGCACCCCAGTCGCATCGGCGTCGACCGCGTAGAGCCCAACGCCTTCCGGCCCGTTGGCGGCCACCAGCAGCACATCGGCCGCGCCGGCATCGACGACCCGCTCGACGGTGCCGTTGAGTGACCAGTCTTCTCGGCCGGGCGTCGCTTCGACGGACACGGTCGAAGGGTCGAATGCGCCCGCGCTGTCGGTGACCGCGAACGCGGCGGTGCGGGTGCCCTCGATCAGGGAGGCCAGCACCCCGTCCTGGTCCCCGGCGCCCGCGGTCGCGGCGACCAGCGCCGGAATCCCGAGATAGACCGTGCCGAACAGCGGGCCGCAGGCCAGCGCCGCCCCCAACTGCTCGACCGCGACGGCCTGATCGATCAGGGTGCCACCGGCCCCACCCACGGATTCGGGCGCCGACAACCCCAACACACCGAGCTCGGTGCCCAGCCGCGACCAGATCTTGGCATCGAAGGGCGGGTCGGCCTCCATCACGGCGCGGACGGCACTCTCGTCGATGAACTCGGCACAGAACTCGGCGACGGCGTCGCGCAACTGGCCCTGTTCGTCGCTGAACACGTACTGCGGCTCGACCTCCTCAGCGGTGCCCTTGGGCTGATCCGCAAGCTCCTCAGCCTGCTTGCCGGGCTGATCCGCAAGCTCCTCAGCCACGCGGCACCTCCTTCCACGGCATGCCCGCGTCCGCGCGCAGGTCGCCGGGCAGCCCCAGCACCCGCTCGGCCAGGATGTTGCGCATCACCTCGGACGTACCCCCTTCGATGGTGTTGGCCCGGCTACGCAGGAAGCGCTGCTGGATCGGGCCCCGCCAGTCTTCGACGTCCTGATCGCCCCGGCTCATCGCGTAGCTCCCGTAGAGGATGCCCTCGGGCCCGAGCAGGTCCATGCAGAACTCGTAGATGTGCTGGTTGAGCTCGGCGCCCACCAGCTTGCCGACCGACCCCTCCGGGCCGGGGCCGCCCATGGTGGCCGACGCCCGGGAACGCTCCGAGGTCAGCCGCTGCGCTTCGGCCCGCAGCCACAGGCTGGTCAGCCGGTCGCGCAGCACCGGGGTGTGCAGGTCCGGGCGGGACGCCCACAGCGCCACGGCATCGCCGATGGCGCCGGCTCCACGCCGGTTGCCGCTTCCCCCCAGCGCGCTGCGCTCGTTCATCAGGGTGGTCATCGCCACCCGCCACCCGTCGCCGACCCCGCCGAGGCGGAAGGTGTCGGGGATGCGTGCGTCGGTCAGGTACACCTCGTTGAACTCGGCCTGGCCGGTGAGCTGGCGCAGCGGACGCGTCTGCACGCCCGGGCTGTGCATGTCGAGCACGAAATAGGTCAGGCCTTTGTGCTTGGGCACGTCGGGATCCGTGCGGGCCAGCAGCAGCCCCCACCTGGCCCGGTGGGCCAGGCTGGTCCACACCTTCTGACCGTTGACCACCCACTGGTCGCCGTCGCGCACCGCGGAGGTCGCCAGGCCGGCCAGATCCGAACCGGCGCCCGGCTCGGAGAACAGCTGACACCAGATGTCCTCGGTGGTCGCCAACGGCCGCAACAGCTGATGGCGCACCTCGTCGGTCTGGGCGTGCTCACGCACCGTCGGCGCGGCCATCCCGTAGCCCATCGGGTTCAGCGACAGCGGCACCGGACCGCCGGCACCCTGCAGGATGCGGTCGGCTACGGCCTGCAGTCCTCTGGAGACGCCCAGGCCACCGAAACCGGTGGGGAAGTGCACCCAGGACAGGCCGGCATCGAAGCAGGCTCCCAGGAATTCCTGGACGGGAACGGATCGGGGATCGTGGTCGGCGACGACGCGGTGCGCGGCGTCGGCGACGAGGTCGGCGTCGGTGCCCATACGAGCACCCTAGTCAGGTCGGGGTGACGTCGCGCGGACTTGTCAGCCCGCGGTCAGCGCGAGGCGGTCGGCGTCGACTCTGTGACGACGCTGAAGCAGGAATCGGAGCCACCGAACATCGAGTAACACAGTGATCCTTACGCGGTCTTGGTGAGCAGGGGAAGTAGTTGGCGCCGAGCGACCATCACGTCGGCGAAGTGGTTCAGCGCTTCGGGCACCGAACCGGCGGTGGTGAACTCCACGCCGCAGTCGCGCAGCGCCTGGTCGACGGCGCGGCTGGTGATCAGTGACCACTCGACCCCGGCGGTAGCGCACAGGTCGTCGAGGCGCAGCAGCAGCGAAACCGCTTCCCGGCTAAAGGAAGTGATCCCGGACAGGTCGAGGACCAACGGCTTGTCGGTCAGCAGGAAGCGCTCGGTGTAGAGCGCGGCTCGCTGGACGTTGGCGTCCCCCAGGTCGCCGGTGACCGTCACCACGGTGGCCAGTTGGCGGCAGTGTGCCCGGATCTCTGCGCCGTCGCAGTCGAACGTCGGATTGCCGTACATTGCAGCCTCCCTCGATCCCGTGCTGACGTGGCCGCTTCCGGCCCTTACATCAATGAAGGTAGTGAGGCAATTTAAGGCCGCTGGGAGTAATGACTAAAACATCGCTAAGAACTGCGCGGCGGCCTGAACAGCAAACTCGCCGGTAACCTGGGGGCGATTCTCAGTCGCGGCGCTGTTGTTGGGCACCGGTGTAATTGGCCCACGGGTCGTAGTCGGCCAGCAGTGTCTCCTGAGGCGGCCGGTCGGCTTCCTCGACATGCTGCAGGTTGATCCGGATGCGGTACCAGATCGAGCTCGGACCTCGCATGCCGTCGACGAGAATGTCTGCGGGCTGGAGCTTTTCGGCTACCTCGGGATGCATGTCGCGCCACTGCTGCAGCGCCGCCATCGCCTCGTCGCGGGTCTTGGTGCGGGCGATCTCGATCAGCGGCATCGCCGAGGCGCGGCGTCCGCCGGACGGGCGTCGTGCACCTTTGGGTGCCTTCTCGGGTGGACCGAGCGCCTCGGCGAGGTCGAGCAGCGAATCGAGACTGCCGGCGGTGTCGTCCATGCCCTCCCACGGGTCGCCGTGCCGGGCGACGCGGGCGGGCACCGTGGCGACGGTGAACGACTCGGGGCGGCAGTCGGCGACCTCGTCCCAGAACAGCGGGGTGGACACCCGGGCGTCGGGCGTCGCCCGCACCGAGTACGCCGAGGCCACCGTGCGGTCCTTGGCGTTCTGGTTGAAGTCCACGAAGACCCCGTGGCGTTCCTCTTTCCACCAGCGTGCCGTCGCCGATTCCGGCGCGCGCCGCTCCACCTCGCGGGCCACCGCCTCGGCCGCGGCCCGGACCTGTCGGAACGGCCAGCGCCGGTGGATCCGGGTGTAGATGTGGAAGCCCCTGGAGCCCGAGGTCTTGGGCCACGCCACCAGGCCGTGGTCCTCGAGGACCTCGCGCGCGACGAACGCCACGTCCAGGATCTGTCGCCAGCCCACCCCGGGCATCGGGTCCAGGTCGACGCGCAGCTCGTCCGGATGGTCCAGGTCGTCGGCCCGGACCGGGTGCGGGTTGAGGTCGACGCAACCCAGATTCACCGCCCAGATCAATCCCGCCGCGTCGTGCAGCACGGCCTCGGCGGCCGAGGTCCCCGACGCATACTTCAGCTCCGCGACCGATACGAAGCCGGGCCGGTTGGCCGGGGCCCGCTTCTGGAAGATCGCCTCCGCGTCGATGCCCTTGACGAACCGCTTGAGGATCATCGGGCGCTCCGCGACACCACGCAGGGCGCCGTCGGCCACCGCGGTGTAGTAGTGCATCAGGTCCAGTTTGGTCAGCCCGATCTCACCGAAAACGACCTTGTCAGGGTGGGTGATCCGGACCCGCTGACCGCCGATGTCCAGGTGCTCGGTGCCGGCCATGAGTTCATCGTAGGATCCAGGCCGCCGACCAGCCGCCGTCGCATATGGTGACCCCATGTCCAAGCTCACCGAACTACCGGTCCAGGCACTGTCCAAGGTGCAGGATTCCGTCGGCAAGGTCGCCGGCAAGTACTGGGATCGCGGTTCGGCCGAGCTGCACTATGCCCGCAAGATGTTCGAGTCCGGCGCGCTGAAACTGGAGCCGCCCCAGGACATCGCCGCCTTCGTCGCCGACATCCGCCGGTGGGGCGAGTTCGGCATGATCCCCGCGCTCAACGCCCGCCGCACCCCCGATGCGGCCGCGGTGATCGACGACTTCGGCGAGATGACCTTCGCCGATCTCGACGCTGCCGCCAATGCGGTGGCCAACGGGTTGCTGGCCAAGGGCATCAAGGGCGGCGACGGCGTGGCCATCCTGGCCCGTAACCACCGGTGGTTCCTGGTGGCGGTGTACGGGGCCGCCAAGACCGGCGCCCGCATCATCCTGCTCAACAGCGAGTTCTCCGGCCCGCAGATCAAGGAGGTCTCCGAGCGCGAGGGCGGCAAGCTGGTCATCTACGACGACGAGTACACCGCGGCGGTCATGGCCGCCGAACCCGAACTCGGCAAGCTGCGCGCGCTCGGCGTGAACCCCGACAAACCCGACGAGCCGTCGACCAGCACCGACGAGACGCTCGAGGAACTCATCGCGCGCACCAGCTCGGCCCCACCGCCCAAGGCGGCCAAGCATTCTTCGATCATCATCCTGACCTCCGGGACCACCGGAACCCCGAAGGGCGCCAACCGCAGCGCCCCGCCGTCGCTGGCCCCCATCGGCGGAGTGCTGTCCTCGGTGCCGTTCAAATCCAACGAGGTGACCTCGCTGCCGGCGCCGATGTTCCACGCGCTGGGCTTCCTGCACGCCACCATCGCGATGATGCTCGGTTCGACTCTGGTGCTGCGCCGCCGGTTCAAGCCGGCGACCGTGCTCGCCGACATCGAGAAACACAAGGCGACCGCCATCGTCGTGGTGCCGGTGATGCTGTCGCGGATGCTCGACGAGCTGGACAAGACGGTGCCGAAACCCGACCTGTCCTCGCTGCGCATCGTGTTCGTCTCGGGTTCCCAGCTGGGCGCCGAACTGGCGACCAGAGCGCTCAAGGAACTCGGCCCGGTCGTCTACAACCTCTACGGGTCCACCGAGGTGGCTTACGCGACCATCGCGCGGCCGCAGGATCTTTCGATCAATCCGGCCACGGTCGGTCCGGTGGTCAAGGGCATGAAGGTCAAGATCCTCGACGACAACGGCAACGAGTTGCCCCGAGGCGAGGTGGGCCGGATCTTCGTCGGCAACTTCTTCCCGTTCCAGGGCTACACCGGCGGCGGCGGCAAGCAGATCATCGACGGGCTGCTGTCCTCGGGCGATGTCGGCTACTTCGACGAGAACGGCCTGCTCTACGTCAGCGGCCGCGACGACGAGATGATCGTCTCCGGCGGCGAGAACGTCTTCCCCGCCGAGGTCGAGGATCTGGTCAGCGGCCACCCTGACGTCGTCGAGGCCACCGCACTGGGCGTCGAGGACAAGGACTGGGGCCACCGGCTGCGCTGCTTCGTGGTCAGGGTCGAGGGCGCCACGATCGACGAGGACGCCATCAAGGCCTACGTCAAGGACAACCTGGCCCGCTACAAGGTCCCGCGCGAGGTGGTCTTCCTGGACGAGCTGCCCCGCAACCCGACCGGAAAGATCCTCAAACGCGAACTGCGCGACATGAAGATCGACTAGCCGACATCACGACGAGGCGCCCGGCTACTGAACCGTGTCGGCCATCATCGCCGCGCCCGGCAGCGACAGCGAGATGAGCATCACCAGCATCAGGAACCAGCCCGCCCCCTGCCAGCCGGCCCAGCCGCCGCCGCCTTTCCAGACCCGGTAGGTCTGCACGAACGCGCCGACCCCGCCGAGGAACAGCACCGTCGGTATCAGGGCCGCGGCGTACACCGAGTCGCGCGCGGCGAATGCGAAGAACGCCAGCGCGACACCGGCGACGCCGACGACCACAGCGGTGTAGATGGCGGCCACCTGGAAGGATCCCGGCTTGTCCAGCCGCTTCTCCACGTAGTCGCGGTCGCTGGTCGTCACATCCCGGTCTCTGGCCATACCTACGGGTTCCCGGCCTCGGCGCCGGGAAACACCCCGCTAGGGATCGCGCGGCAGCCCGAGCAGCCGCTCGGCGATGATGTTGAGCTGCACTTCCGAGGTGCCGCCGTAGATGGTGGTGGCGCGACTGGCCAGCAGGTAGTCGGCCCACCGGCCGGTGATCTGCTCCGGGTCGCCGACGACGGCGTCGGTGCCGAAGGACGCCACCGCGAACTCGGCGTAGCCCTGCCCGGTGCGCATCGACAACAGTTTGGAGATGGCCGCGGCCGGCATCGGGTCGGCTCCGGCCAGGGTGAGCAGCGTCGAGCGCATGTTGAGCACCTTGGCGGCGTGTCCCTCGGCGATCAGCACCCCGGCGTCGTGCTGGGCGATCTGGTCGAGGTGGCTCTCGGCGACGAACTCGACGAACTTGTCCAGGCTGGGCAGGAACGGCGGCTCGCTGCTGCCGAGTGACACCCGTTCGGCGGTCAGCGTGTTGCGGCTGACCTCCCAGCCGCGGTCGACGTCGCCGAGCACCAGCTCGTCGGGCACGAACACGTCGTCGATGAACACCGTGTTGAACATCGCGTTGCCGGTGAGTTCGCGCAGCGGCTTGATCTCCACCCCTTCGCTGGCCATGTCGAGCAGGAAGTAGGTGATGCCGTTGTGTTTCGGGGCGCTCGGGTCCGTCCTGGCCAGCAGCGCGCCCCACTGGGCGTACTGGGCGCCGGTCGTCCAGATCTTCTGCCCGGTGATGCGCCAGCCACCGTCGACCTTGGTGGCCTTGGTGGACAGGCTGGCCAGGTCCGAACCGGCGCCGGGCTCGGAGAACAGCTGGCACCAGATCATCTCGCCGCGGAAGGTCGGCGGCAGGAAGCGCTCCTTCTGTTCGTCGCTGCCGAAGGTGACGATCGACGGGATGATCCACGCCGCGATGCCCATCGCCGGCCGCTTGACCTGTCCGGCGCTGAACTCCTGGGCGATGATGATCTGCTCGACCGGATTGGCCGCGCGCCCCCACGGCACCGGCAGGTGCGGCTGTACCCAGCCGCCCTCGGCGATCGCGGCTTTGCGCTCCTCGCGCGGGATCGCCTTCAGCGCAGCCACTTCCGAACGAATCTCGGCGCGCAGTTTCTCGGTGTCGGGGTCGAGGTCGATGTCGAGGGTGCGCATCCCGGTGGAGGTGGCGATGTCCACCACGCGTTGGGCGTAGTCGGCGGCACGCCCGAAGCAGGCGGCGAGCACGAGCGCCCGCCGGTAGTAGATGTTGGTGTCGTGTTCCCAGGTGAAGCCGATGCCACCGTGCACCTGGATGCAGTCCTGCGCACAGTGCTGGGCCGCCGCGGGCGCCAGCGTCGCCGCCACGGCTGCGGCGAACTCGTAGCCGCTGGAGCCGGTTTCGGACTCCTCGTCGATGGCGCGGGCGGCGTCCCAGACGGCCGCGGTGGCCCGTTCGGTCTCGGCGATCATGCCGGCGCACTTGTGTTTGATGGCCTGGAACTGGCCGATCGGCCGACCGAACTGCTCACGGATCTTGGCGTAGGCCGACGCGGTGTCGGTGGCCCAGCGGGCCACCCCGACCGCCTCGGCGGACAGCAGCGTCGACATCAGCGCCCGGGCATGGCCGCGGCGCAGGTTGCTCAGCACCCGGTCGTCGTCGACCTCGACGGCGTTGGCCCGCACGTGTGCGACCGGCCGGAGCGGGTCGACGCTGGTGACCGGCTCGATCTCGAGCTGTGCGGCGTCGAGGACGACCCACTCCTCGCCGGAGTCGATCGCGACGGGCAGTACCAGCACCGAGGCCTGCGCGGCGGCGGGTACGGCGCGAACCTCGCCGCGGATGATCAGCCCGTCGCCGTGCCGGGTCGCGGTCAGACCGGAATCGATCGCGTAGGCGGCGAGCACCTCGCCGGAGGCCAGCCCGCCCAGGATGGCGGCATCGGGATCGTGTGCGCAGATCAGTGCGCTGGCGATCGCCGACGGGACGAACGGCCCGGGGACGGCGCCGTAGCCGAACTCGGCGACCACGATGGCGAGTTCGAGGATTCCGAAGCCCTGACCTCCGACGGATTCGGCGAGGTGGACCCCGTGCAGGCCCTGTTCGGCGGCGGCGGTCCAATACGGCGGGGGGTTCGGGATCGGGTTCTCGAGGGCGTCGTGCAGGACGTCGGCGGGCGCGATGCGAGCGACCAGGGACCGCACCGAATCGGCCAGGTCGTTGTGCTCTTCGGTGATCGCGATGGGCATGGCTGCACCCCTTCGTTGGGCTGACTAACCGGTCGGTTGGGACCGAGACTACCTTCGCACCTGGTTCACCACGTTGGCGAGGTCCCGCCCGTCGCGCAGCCGCAGACAGTTGTCGACAGCGAACTCCAGGTAGCGGCGCATGGTGTCGGCCGTGTACCAGGTGACGTGCGGTGTCAGCACCACGTTGGGCAGTGCGAGCAGGGGATTGTCGGCCGGGACCGGCTCGACAGCGAACACGTCCAGACCGGCGGCGGCCAGCCGGCCGCACCGCAGGGCCTCGAGCAGGGCCGGCTCGTCGACGATGGGTCCGCGCGAGGTGTTGATCAGGACCGCGCCCGGTTTCATGCCGGCGATCGCATCGTGACCGAGCAGGCCGGCGGTGGCCTCGGTGAGCGGCAGGTGAAGCGAGACGATGTCGCTGATGCGTAGCAACTCGGGCAGCGGGCGCCAGCCGGGATGGCCGTCGTCGCGGGTGCTGGTGTGCACCACGGCGGCGCCCATGGCGGCGGTGATGGTCTCGACCCGGCGGGCGATGTTGCCGTACCCGATCAGCCCGACCGTGCAGCCCCCGATGTCGCGGACGGTCTCGCCGAGCGTGGGATCCGACGGCCAGCCCGCACCGGCGCGGGTGGCCCGGTCCAGCTCGGGCAGCCGGCGCAGCGCGGCGAGCATCAGCAGCACGGTCCCCTCGGCGACCGAGGGTGCGTTGGCGCCCGGCATGTTGGCCACGGCGACGCCGCGATCGGTGGCGGCCCCGACGTCGATGGTGTTGACCCCGGCGCCCAGCTTGTGCACCAGGCGCAGCCCGGGAGCCCTGGCCAGGTCCTCGCCCGACAGCGGGCGCAGCACATGCCAGATCACCTCGGCCTCGGGCAGCTCCCGGTGGAAGGTGGTGTCGTCGTCCTCGGCGCAGAACCGGATGTCGAGCCACTCGGAGTGCGGCGCGAGGAAGTCCAGCACCTTCGCGCCGGGCACGAAGTGCGCCAGCACCCTCACCGGGACCTCATTCCCGGTACAGCGCGGGGGCCAGCAGCTGATCGATGAGCTCCGCGAGCTGGGTGGCGAGCTGGTCGGGAGTGAAGTCGAGATCGCCGGCCAGCCAGGCCGACAGGGTCTGCGCGACACCACCGACGACGAAGTGGCCGGCGGCCTTGATGCGCCGGTTGGGCGGGACCTGCAGGGCTGCCTCGGCGTGCTGACCGGACAGCAGCGCGAACAGCGCACCGGACTCCGCGCGCTTGCGCACCACCACCGGATCGGCGAGGCGGTCGCTGAACAGCAGCCGGCCCACCCGGGGATCCTCGGAGATCGCCCGCACGATGTTGCCCATGCCTGCCCGGCTCTGTTCGCGGGCGGGGGCGGCCGCCACCGCCGCCTGGGTGGTGGCGGCGATGTCGGCGACGACCCGGTCGAACACGGCGCTGACGAAGGTGTCCTTGTCGGCGAAGTTCTCGTAGAAGTAGCGCGCCGCCAGTCCGGAGTGCGAACAGATGGCGCGCACCGTCAGGTCCCGGGGCTCCGGGTGGGCGCCGAGCAGGTCCAGGCCGGCGTCCAGCAGCCGCTGCGTGCGCTCGGCGACGCGCTGGTCGGCGTCGACCCCGCGGTACGGACGGACCTGGCCCATGACTCCATATTGACACCTGCTTCTCCCGGGGAGCAATATCAGGAAACGCGTGTTCGCACAATTGGGTGCGACACAGTCGAGAGGAGTTGCCCCGATGACGCTCAGCGAGCCCCTGCCGCAGGTCGAGCGTGCGGTCAGCGATCCGGAGGTCCGCACCCGGCCCCGGCGCCGGCGCTGGGGCCGCAAGAGCGACGACGAGGGCATGCTCGGCCTGGGGCTGTTGGCCGGGCCCGCCAACGTGATCATGCAGCTCGCCCGGCCCGGCGTCGGCTACGGCGTGCTGGAGAGCAGGGTGGAGAGCGGCCGGATCGACCGGCACCCGATCAAGCGGGCCCGCACCACGTTCACCTATCTGGCCGTGTCGACCAACGGCACCGACGAGCAGAAGGCCGCGTTCCGGCGCGCCGTCAACGGGGCGCACGCCCAGGTGTTCTCCACCGAGGAGAGCCCGGTGAAATACCACGCCTTCGACAAGGATCTGCAGCTCTGGGTGGGCGCCTGCCTGTACAAGGGGGTCGTCGACGTGCACCGGTTGTTCGTCGGCGACATGGACGAGGAGACCGCCGACCGGCTCTATCTCCAGGGGCGCGCGCTGGCCACCATGCTGCAGGTGCCCGAGGACATGTGGCCCGCCGATCGCGCGGCCTTCGACCGGTACTGGCGCGACTCGCTGGACGAGGTGCACATCGATGACACGGTCCGCGACTTCCTCTGGCCGATCGCGGCCCAGCGGGTCCGGGGCGTGAAGCTGCCCCAGGCGATCCAGCGCCGCACCGATGCCATGGCCCTGTTGATCACCACCGGTTTCCTGCCGCAGCGCTTCCGCGACGAGATGCGGCTGGACTGGGGCCCGAAGCAGCAGCGGCGCTTCGACCGGCTGATGAAGGCCCTGCGGGCGGTCAACACCGTCTCGCCGCGGGTGGTCCGGGAGTTCCCGTTCAACCTCTTGCTCAAAGACGTCGACCGGCGGATTCGCACCGGGCGCCCGCTGGTGTGATGTCCCAGGGCTGAGCGGGTGCGGCGGGTGAGCTGCCGCACTCCCCGCGGTCCCGCGTGAGTCTCGACAGTGAGCTTATGCAATGCTAACTTCAGCAAAAGTTAGCTTAGCCATACATAAGTACTCACCGAGGGGACGAGCGGGCCCGGGAACCACCACCCGAACCGGCGCCGCGACCAGACATTCATGGCCATGGGAAGTGAAGCGCTCGCTGCCGCCGGCGGCCGGGCGAGCCGGATCGATCGCGACATCGTCAGCCGGTTCGCCACCTGCTGCCGCGCCTTGGGTTTGTCGGTGCACGACCGGCAGCGGCCGGCCGACCTGGCCGCCGCCCGGGCGGGGTTCGCCGGGCTGACCCGGGTGGCCAATGACCAGTGCGATGCGTGGACCGGTCTCGCCGCCGCCGGGGATGTGACACCGCAGGTTCTCGAGCGGGTCTGGCAAACCGCGGCCACCGCCGGAACGTTGCAGCGCGAGGTCGAGCTGAGCCCCGGGGCCCTCGGCTTCACCTACGACACCGGGTTGTATCTGCGGTTCCGTGCCGGCGACCCCGACGACTTCGCCCTCGCCTATGCGGTGTGCCGCTGCGACGCCGGCGATTTCGCCACGGCCGACGCCCTGGTCGCCGAGCTGCTCGAGCGGCGGCCCGGCTGGCCGCAGGCCCGTTGGGTGCGGGTGGCCGTGCACTACCGGACCGGACGCTGGTCCGACGTGGTCCGACTGCTGACCCCGATCGTCGGCGCCACGTCCGCCGACGGCGTACACGAGGCCGGCGACACGTACGCCCACGCTGCCCGGGTGACGCTCGGCATCGCCCTGGCGCGGCTGGGCATGTTCGCCCCCGCCCTCTCGCACCTGGAGAAGCCCGAGGGCCCGGTCGCCGTCGCCGCGCTCGACGGTGCGCTGGCCAAGGCGCTGGCACTGCGGGCCCAGGGCGAGGAGGAGGAAGCCCACGAACTCCTCCAGGAGCTCTACGCCGCCCATCCGGCCGACACACAGGTCGAAGAGGCGCTCTCGGACAGCACATTCGGGATCGAGACAACCACCGCCGCCCGAATCGAGGCGCGCACGGACCCGTGGGATCCCCAGACCGAACCGGGCGAGGCGGACTTCGTCGACCCGGGCGCCAAGGACCGCAAGGCGCACCTGCTGGTCGAGGCGGAGTCCGAACTCGCCGAGTTCATCGGCCTCGAGGAGGTCAAGTACCAGGTCGCCCGCCTGAAAAGCTCGGTGGCGATGTCGATCCGGCGTCAGGACCGCGGCCTGGCCGTCGCGCAGCGCACCAACCACCTCGTGTTCGCCGGACCACCCGGCACCGGCAAGACCACCATCGCCCGTGTGGTCGCCAAGATCTATTGCGGCCTAGGACTTCTGAAGAAGGAGACCGTCCGCGAGGTGCACCGCGCCGACCTGATCGGCCAGCACATCGGCGAGACGGAGGCCAAGACCAACGCCATCATCGACAGCGCACTCGACGGTGTGCTGTTCCTCGACGAGGCCTACGCGCTGGTGTCCACCGGCGCCAAGAACGACTTCGGCCTGGTGGCCATCGACACCCTGCTGGCGCGCATGGAGAACGACCGCGACCGGCTGGTCGTCATCGTCGCCGGCTACCGCAAGGACCTGGACACCTTCCTCGACACCAACGAGGGGCTGCGCTCCCGGTTCACCCGCAGCATCGACTTCCCGTCGTACTCACCGAAGGAGCTCGCCGAAATCGCCACCCGTATGGCCGAGAAGCGTGATTCGCGCTTCGAGGAGACCGCCAGAGCCGACATGGAGCGGCTGTTCGCCTACCTCGCCGAATCGTCGATGCCCGACGCCGGGGGTGTGCAGCGGCGCAGCCTCGACATCGCCGGCAACGGCCGGTTCGTCCGCAACCTGGTCGAACGCTCCGAGGAGGAGCGCGAATACCGGCTCGACCACTCCGAGTCCGAGGACTTCACCGATGACGAGCTGATGGCGATCACGGCGCAGGACGTGGCCAACTCCGCCGAGCCGTTGCTGCGCGGCCTGGGCCTGTCGCTGCCTGAGCCACAGCCGGGTCAGCAGTGAGCGCCCCGGACGGGGAACGGCGTTCGTTCAGTTCTCGCACGCCGACCAACGAGAACCCCGACCACGTCACCTACCGGCGCGGGTTCGTCACCCGTCATCAGGTGACCGGATGGCGATTCGTCATGCGCCGCATCGCTTCCGGTGTCGCCCTGCACGACACCCGGATGCTCGTCGACCCGCTGCGCACCCAGTCGCGGGCCGTGCTCGTGGGCGCGCTGGCCCTGGTGACCGGCGTCGCGGGGTGCTTCCTGTTCTCGCTGATCCGGCCGTCCGGGGCGGCGGGCGACGACCCGGTGCTCGCCGACCGCGAGACCGCCGCCCTCTACGTCAAGCTCGGCGACCAGCTGCACCCGGTGCTGAACCTGGCTTCGGCGCGGCTGATCACCGGCCGGCCGGACAACCCGGCACTGGTCAAGAGCAGCGAACTCGACCAGTTTCCGCGGGGCAACCTGCTCGGTATTCCGGGGGCCCCGGAACGTATGGTGGCCAACCCGGCCCGGGACGCGCACTGGACGATGTGCGATGCCGCGGCGGGTCCGCAGCCCGGTGCCACCGTGATCGCCGGTCCGCCCGCCACCGGCGGTGAACGTGCGGCCGAACTGCCGGCCGGGCTGGCCGTGCTGGTGGAGAACGCCGGACGGACCTGGCTGCTGTGGGACGGCAAGCGCAGCCCGATCGACCTGGCCGACCGCGCCGTGGTCGACGGCCTGGGCATCGGCGCCGAACTCGTCGAGCGCACCCCGGTGCCGATCGGAACCGGGCTGTTCAACGCGATTCCCGAGGCCCCGCCGCTGATCTCGCCGGTCGTCCCCGGCGCCGGCGCACCCGCCGAGGTGCCGCTTCCGGTGGAGGCTCCGGTGGGCGCGGTCCTGGTGGCCTACGACGCCGACAACACGCTACGCCACTACGTGGTGCAGCCCCAGGGTCTGCAGCCGGTGCCGGTGGTGGTGGCCTCGATCCTGCGGAACACCAACTCGTACGGGCTGGCTGCACCGCCGCGCGTCGGCGCCGACGACGTGGCGCGTCTTCCCGTGGCCGGCGGGATCGACACCGCGGCCTACCCGACGGCCCCGCTCGACCTCGTCGACACCGCCACCGAGCCGGTCACCTGCGCAACATGGGCCAAACCCGAAGGAGCGCAGACGCATTCGCTGACATTGCTGTCGGGTGCGACGCTGCCGATACCGGAGAGCCTGCATACCGTGGAGCTGGTGAGCGCAGGCGGACCGGGTGGACCCGCCGACCGGGTCGCCATGGCGCCGGGCACCGGCTACTTCGTCGACAGCGCCGGTTCGCTGTTCTGGATCGGCGACACCGGTGTGCGCTACGGCATCGACACCGCCGGCGAGACCGGCTTCGACACCGTCGAGGCGCTGGGTCTGACGTCCGCGCCGCTGCCGATTCCCTGGTCGATCCTGTCGCAATTCGCCGCGGGCCCGACGCTGTCGCGTGCCGACGCGCTGCTGGCCCACGACACGCTGGCCCCCAACGCGGAGCCGGCCCGGTTGGAGACCCCATGAGCAGGTTGATCTTCGAGCACCGCAAGCGGATCCAGCCGCCCGCGGCGCGCAAGGGCACCATCACCATCGAGCCACCGCCGGAGCTTCCGCGGGTGGTGCCGCCGTCGCTGCTGCGCCGGGCGCTGCCGTTCCTGATCGTGATCCTGATCGTCGGGATGATCGTCGCGCTGTTCGCCACCGGGATGCGGTTGCTCTCGCCGACCACCTTGTTCTTCCCGTTCGTTCTGCTGCTCGCCGCGACGGCGCTGTACCGGGGTTCGGACAACAAGCTGCGCACCGAGGAGGTGGATGCCGAGCGCGCCGACTACCTGCGCTACCTGTCGGTGGTACGCGACAACGTGCGCGCGCACGCCGATGAGCAGCGCGCCGGGCTGGAATGGTCCCACCCGCATCCGGCCGCGCTGACCGGCATCCCGGGTACCCGCAGACAGTGGGAACGCGACCCCGGCGACCGCGACTTCCTGGTGGTGCGGGCCGGGCTGCACGATCAGGCGCTCGACGCGGCCCTGCGGGTCAAGGACACCGCCGACGAGATCGATCTGGAACCGGTCTCGCACACCACCCTGCGTGGTCTGCTCGACACCCAGCGCACCCTGCACGACGCACCCACCGGCATCGACCTGTCCCGGGTTTCGCGTATCACCGTGATCGGCGACGATGCCGGCGGGGACGACGACGCAGCGGCCGTGCGCGCCTGGATCGCCCAGGCGATGACCTGGCATGACCCGACAGTCCTCGGGATCGGTTATGCCGGAGCCGATCTGGAGAGCGACGCCTGGTCGTGGCTGAAGTGGCTGCCGCACACCGACGTGCCCGGACAGGTCGACGGTGTGGGCCCGGCCCGGTATCTGACCAGCGACGCCACCGAGTTGCGCCGGCTGCTGGCCCCCGCGCTGGCGGAGCGGCCGGCCTTCACCGGCGACGGCGCCGCCAACACCAAGCATCTGCTGCTCGTCCTCGACGATCCCGACGCCGATCCCGACGAACTGGTCGGGGCGGTACCGCCGGCCGGGGTGACCGTCATCCACCGCAGCACCACCGAACCGAACCGCGAGCAGTACGCCGATCCGGAACGCCCCGTCCTGCGGGTGTCCGGCGGCGCCATCCAGCGGTGGCGCAACGGTGACTGGGCCCCCTACGTCGACACCGCCGACCGCCTCGACGCTGCCGACGCCCGCCACCTCGCGCGCCGGTTGTCGCGCTGGGACTCCAACCCCAGCCACGGCCGCTCGGCGAGCACCGGGGGTGCGGCGTTCACCACGCTGCTCGGCATCCCGGATGCATCCGCCCTCGACGTGGCCGCGCTGTGGGCCCCGCGCAACCGCGACGACGAACTGCGGGTGCCGATCGGCGTCACGGCCACCGGCGACCCGCTCTACTTCGATCTCAAGGACGAGGCCGAGGGCGGGATGGGCCCGCACGGCCTGATGATCGGTATGACCGGCTCGGGCAAGTCCCAGACGCTCATGTCGATCCTGCTGTCGCTGCTGACGACCCATTCGGCGGACCGGCTGGTGGTGATCTACGCCGACTTCAAGGGCGAGGCCGGCGCCGACATCTTCCGCAACTTCCCGCAGGTCGTCGCGGTGATCTCGAACATGGCCGAGAAGCGTTCGCTGGCCGACCGGTTCGCCGACACGCTGCGCGGCGAGGTGGCCCGGCGCGAGCAGCTGCTCAAGGAGGCCGGCCGCCGCGTACAGGGCAGCGCGTTCAACTCGGTGACCGAGTACGAGAACGCCCGGACCTCCGCGGCCGGAGCAGCCGCCGACCTGCCGCCCATGCCCACGCTGTTCGTGGTGGCCGACGAGTTCACGCTGATGCTGGCCGACCACCCCGAGTACGCCGAGTTGTTCGACTACGTCGCGCGCAAGGGCCGATCGTTCCGCATCCACATCCTGTTCGCCTCGCAGACCCTCGATGTGGGCCGGATCAAGGACATCGACAAGAACACCTCCTACCGGATCGGCCTGAAAGTGGCCAGCCCCAGCGTGTCCCGCCAGATCATCGGCGTGGAGGACGCCTACCACATCGAGTCCGGCCGTGAGCACAAGGGCGTCGGCTTCCTGGTGCCCGCTCCGGGAGCACTGCCGATCAAGTTCCGCAGCACCTACGTCGACGGGATCTACGAGCCGCCGCGGGTCGACAGGTCCATCGTCGTGCATGCGATTCCGCAGCCGCAGGTGTTCCCGGCGGGTTGGGTCGACCCGGAGCCCGACACCGTGATCGTCGACGACGGCGCCGATGTCGACGTGCTGCCGCCGCGCAAGCTGATCGCGACCATCGGCGACCAGCTCGCCCACTACGGCCCGCGGGCACCGCAGCTGTGGCTGCCGCCCCTGGACGAACCGATTCCGCTGGACGAGGTGCTGCAGCGGGCGGCGATACCGGCCGGGCAGTGGCGCTGGCCGCTCGGTGAGATCGACCGTCCGTTCGAGATGCGCCGTGACACGCTGGTGTTCGATGCCACATCGGCCTCGGCGAACCTGGTCGTCCACGGGGGCCCGAAGTCCGGAAAGTCGAGCGCACTGCAGACGTTCGTGCTGTCGGCGGCGGCGCTGCACGCTCCCGGGGATGTCTCGTTCTACTGCCTGGACTACGGCGGTGGGCAATTGCGCGGCCTCGAAGACCTCGCGCACGTCGGGGCGGTGGCCTCTCCACTGGAATCGGAGAAGATCCGCCGCACGTTCGGCGAACTGGAGCAGTTGCTTCGCGCCCGCCAGCAGGCCGGCGCCGCGCACAACGGCGGCTACCGCGACGGCTACGGCGAGGTGTTCCTCGTCATCGACAACCTGTACGCGTTCAGCCGGGACAACACCGACACGTTCAACACGCGGAATCCGCTGCTGAACAAGGTGACCGAACTGGTCAACACCGGCCTGTCGTACGGCATCCACGTCATCATCAGCACCCCGAACTGGCTGGAGGTGCCGTTGGCGATGCGCGACGGGCTGGGCCTGCGCCTGGAGCTGCGGCTGCACGATCCGCGCGACAGCAATGTCCGGGTCACCGGGGCGCTGCGCCGTCCGGCCGAGGCGGTACCGGTCGATCAGCCCGGTCGTGGCCTGACGATGGGCGCCGAGCACTTCCTGTTCGCCCGGCCTGCCACGGAGTCCATCCCCGCGCTCAACGCCCGCCACCCCGACCGCAACGCGCCACCGGTGCGGCTGCTGCCCACCGACCTCGCACCCGAGGTGCTGGGCCCGCTGTACCCGGCGCCGGAACGGGTGGTCGTCGGGCAGCGTGAGGAGGATCTCGCGGCGGTGAGCCTGGACTTCGCCGACAACCCGTTGATGATGGTCTTCGGCGACGCGAAGACCGGCAAGACCACGCTGCTGCGGCACCTCATCCGCACCATTCGGGAGAACTCGCGCCCGGACCAGGTGGCGTTCACGGTGATCGACCGCAGGCTGCAGCTGGTCGACGAGCCGCTGTTCCCGGACAACGAGTACACCCCCAACATCGACCGGATCCTGCCCGCGATGCTGGGACTGTCCGCGCTGATCGAGAAGCGCCGCCCGCCGGCCGGGCTGAGCCCGGCCGAGCTCAGCGGGTGGAACTACCGCTCCGCCACCAACGGCAGTGACAGCCACACCCACTACCTGATCATCGACGACGTCGACCAGATCCCCGACGGCCCGGCCGCCAGCGGCCCCTTCGTCGGTCAGCGCCCGTGGACGCCGCTGATCGGATTGCTCGCCCAGGCAGCCGATCTCGGGTTGCGGGTGATCGTCACGGCCCGTGCGGCGGGGTCGGCGCACGCGGTGATGACCGCACCGCTGCTGCGCCGCCTCAACGATCTGCAGGCCACCACGCTGATGCTGTCGGGCAACCCGCAGGACAGCGGCAAGATCCGCGGCCACCGGTTCAGCCGGCTGCCGGTGGGTCGGGGCATGTTGCTCGACGAACGCGACGCGCCCACCTTCGTTCAACTCGTCAACCCGTTGGCCGATGCCGCGGTCGCGCACCGCGGCGGGGAGGAGAACCACCGATGACACTGCGGGTCATGCCCGAAGGGCTCACCGCGGCCAGCGCTGCGGTCGAAGCGCTCACCGCACGGATGGCCGCGGCGCACGCTGCGGCGGCGCCGACGATCAGCGCCGTGGTGCCGCCCGCGGCCGACCCGGTCTCGCTGCAGACCGCGGCCGACCCCGGAACGGCCCAGTTCCTGCACCCCCTGAGCGGCCGCCGTCTGCTGTTCGGCCGCCCCGGCGCTGAACCCGGCCGCGGTCTGCAG
>JAXHTL010000048.1:3804-26526 GCA_034190095.1 Actinomycetota bacterium | reverse complement strand
GGCGCTACCGTTGCGCCCGTGTCCGAAGTGCCGATCCGTGACGAGTCGATCCGGCTGGGTCAGTTCCTCAAGCTGGCCAACCTCATCGACAGCGGCGCCGACGCCAAGGCGGTGATCGCCGACGGCCAGGTCAGCGTCAACGGCGAGGTCGAGACCCGCCGCGGCCGCCAGCTGCGCGCAGGCGACGTGGTCGAATTCGGCGGCCAGTCGGCCCGGGTGGGCTAGCCAGCCACCGGCCACCGCCCGCGGCGGTGTGCTCAGGCCTTCTGCAGGGCCACCCGCACCCCGTCGCCGATCTCGCTGGCAGCGGCGGACTCACCGAACTCGAAGCTGGTGGCCAGGATCTCGTTCGCGATGAGATCCCGGTGCGCCTGCGCCCACGGGAGTTTGTCCGCGGGCACCGCCATCGTGACGCTGATCCGGTCGGACACGTCGAGTCCACTGGTCTTCCGCAGCTCCTGCAGCTCACGGATGCGGTCCTTGGCCCAGCCCTCGGCCTCCAGTTCCGGGGTGACGGTCCCGTCGAGCACGACCAGCCCCGCTCCGTCGGGCAGCGCCGCGGTGTACTCCGGATCGGCGGCCACCAGCCTGGAGGTGAACTCGCCGGGCTGCAGCACCGCGGGGCCGGCAGTCAGCGTGCCGTCGGCGTTGACGACGGCCTCCCCCGCCTTGACCGCCTTGATCGCCGCCTGCACATCCTTGCCGATACGCGGGCCGGCGGCGCGCGCGTTGACCGCCAGCTCGAAACGCCCGTGGGCGGCGATGTCGTCGGTGAGTTCGACGGCCTTGACGTTGAGCTCGTCGGCGATGAGGTCGGTGAAGGCATCCAGCCGCCGCGGATCCTCCACCGCGACCGTCAGCTTCGGCAGCGGCAGGCGCACCCGCAGCTTCTTGGCCTTGCGCAACGACGACCCCACCGAGGCCACGTCGCGGACCAGGTCCATGTCGGCGACCAGCGCAGGGTCGGCCGGCAGGAGATCTGCGCTGGGCCAGTCGGTCAGATGGACCGACCGCTGCGCCGTCACGCCCCGCCAGATGACCTCGGTGATCAGCGGCAGCAGCGGCGCGGCCAGCCGGCAGGTCACCTCCAGCACGGTGTGCAGGGTGTCGATGGCATCGGCGTCCTCGTCCCAGAACCGCGAACGTGACCGTCGCACATACCAGTTCGTGAGCGCTTCGGTGAACTGGCGCAGCTGGTCGCACGCCCGGGAGATGTCGCACTCGTCCATGGCGGCGGTCAGGTCATCGCGCAGCACCGCCAGCTTGGCGAGGATGTAGCGGTCCAGCACATGGGTCGAGTCGGTGCGCCAGCGGCCCTTCTGCGGTGCGTAGAGCGCCAGGAAGGTGTAGGCGTTCCACAGCGGCAGCAGCACCTGGCGCACGCCCTCGCGGATGCCCTGTTCGGTGACGATGAGGTTGCCGCCGCGCAGGATCGGCGAGGCCATCAGGAACCAGCGCATCGCATCCGAGCCGTCGCGGTCGAAGACCTCGTTGACATCGGGGTAGTTGCGCAGCGACTTGCTCATCTTCTGGCCGTCGTTGCCCAGCACGATGCCGTGCGACACACAGGTCCGGAACGCCGGCCGGTCGAACAGCGCGGTCGCCAGGATGTGCAGGGTGTAGAACCACCCGCGGGTCTGACCGATGTACTCCACGATGAAGTCGCCCGGGAAGTGCGCCTCGCCGGCTGCCCCGCCGGTGAACCAGTCCGCGTTCTCGAACGGGTAGTGCACCTGGCCGTAGGGCATCGACCCCGAGTCGAACCACACGTCGAGCACGTCTTCGATGCGGCGCATGGTGGACCGGCCGGTCGGGTCGTCGGGGTTGGGCCGGGTCAGTTCGTCGATGAAGGGCCGGTGCAGGTTGTCCGGACGCACCCCGAAGTCGCGTTCCAGCTCGTCGAGGCTGCCGTACACGTCGATCCTGGGGTAGGCCGGGTCGTCGGACTTCCACACCGGGATCGGGGTGCCCCAGTAGCGGTTTCGGGAGATCGACCAGTCCCGGGCCCCGGCCAACCACTTGCCGAACTGCCCGTCCTTGACGTGCTCCGGGTACCAGGTGATCTCCTGATTGAGCTCGACCATGCGGTCCCGGAAGTCGGTGACCTTGATGAACCACGATGAGACCGCGCGGTAGATCAGCGGGTTACGGCAGCGCCAGCAGTGCGGATAGGAGTGCTCGTAGGTGTCGTGGCGCAGCAGCACCGCGCCGTTGGCGGCGGCCGCGCCGGAGCCGGTCTTGAGATCCCGGATGATCTGCGGGTTGGCGTCGAAGACATGCTGCCCGGCGTAGTCGGGCACGGTCGCGTCGAAGCGCCCCTTCGCGTCCACCGGTGTCACGGCGTCGATACCGGCCGCCAGCCCGGCGGCCATGTCGTCTTCGCCGTAGGCCGGAGCCATGTGCACCAGGCCGGTGCCGTCCTCGGTGCTGACGAAGTCACCGGGCAACACGCGAAACGCGTTGGCCGAATCCATGAAGTACGGGAACGGCGGCACGTAGTGCACGTCGAGCAACTCTGCACCGGTGTAGGTGCCGATCACCGCGGGCTCCTCGCCGAGTTCGCGCGCGTAGGCCCCGAGGCGGGCCTGCGCCAGCACCAGGCGGCGGCCGTCGGCCTCCACCACGACGTAGTCCACCGCCGGGTTGACCGCCACCGCCAGGTTGGAGGGCAGCGTCCACGGGGTGGTGGTCCAGACCAGCAGATAGGCCCCGACCAGATCCTGGTGCGGGCCGCCGTCGATGCGGTAGCCGACCGTCAGCGCCGGATCCTGACGGTTCTGGTAGACGTCGTCGTCCATCCGCAGTTCGTGGCTGGACAGCGGGGTCTCGTCATTCCAGCAGTACGGCAGCACCCGGTTGCCCTCGTAGGCCAGGCCCTTGTCCCACAGTTGCTTGAACACCCAGATCACCGACTCCATGAAGCCGATGTCGAGGGTCTTGTAGTCGTTGTCGAAGTCGACCCACCGCGCCTGCCGCGTGACGTAGGTACGCCATTCGCCGGTGTATTTGAGCACCGAATCCCGGCAGGCGTCGTTGAACTTCTCGATGCCCAGCTCTTCGATCTGGGCTTTGTCGGTGATACCGAGCTGGCGCTGCACCTCGAGTTCGGCCGGCAGGCCGTGGGTGTCCCACCCGAACCGGCGTTCCACCTTGTAGCCGCGCATGGTGCGGTAGCGGGGGACGATGTCCTTGACGTAGCCGGTCAGCAGATGTCCGTAGTGCGGAAGGCCGTTGGCGAACGGCGGCCCGTCATAGAAGACGTACTCCGGCGCACCGTCGCGACGCGCGATACTCGCGCGGAAGGTCTCGTCGCGCTCCCAGTAGTCCAGCACATCGGTTTCCAGCGCCGGAAAACTCGGGGCCCCGGCGGTGGGTTTCGGATATGCGGTCACGTGCGTCGTCTCCTGTGCCTCGGCGTTGTCGACGACGGTGTCGTCGATCAGGCACGGGGACGGACGTCGCGCCCGGTGCGCGAGTTCCGCGGTACCACCCCGCTTGCGCACACACTGCGTGCGCCGCTCCACTGAAGGCGATGACGGGCCCACCCGTTCGGTTCTACTGGGCCGGCCCCGGCACGAACCGGTGCACGACTGTTCTTCCGAAGGCTCCCCGGTGATGGCCGGATCGACGCCGATGACCCACAGTCTAGCGGGCTGCCGCCGCCTCCCTTACCTCACAGCGGCGGACCGGCGTCGGAGGTGATCTCGATCAGCGCGAGGGGGAACTGCTGGGCCATCTCCTCGACCGAGTAACGGTCCAGCCGGGTGGCGTCGTACCACCACTGCAGGTCCAGCGCGGCATCGACGTCCCGTCCGACCCGCAGCTCCAGGGCCCGCTCCGGCTCGCCCCGGTCCACCGGCCCGGACCCCGCGACCGCGAGCAGGACCTCCGGCGCTGCGGCGGTCGGCTCGGCCGCCCCGGCCAGCACGTTGTGGGCGCCCTGCAGCATCTCGCTGGGCCCCATCGGCAGCGAGGCGGCGCAGATCAGCGAGACGGGATGGCTCGCCCAGCGCTGCCCGCCGAGGACGTCCACGCAGACCACGCCGTCGCCGCGGGTGCGCCCGAAGGTTCGCCCGAGCGCGGCCAGCAGGATCTCCTCGATGGTCACACCCAGCCATTCGGCGGCCGCGTCCAGTTCAGCGGCCAATTCGCTCGACTGTGGGGTAAGCACGTTATCGAAATGACCGGCGCCGAGATCTGACTCGACATGATCGAACAAATCCAGCGATTCCGGTTGCCGTGTGACGAGAGGGGTTTTCGCCTCGTCAGCCGTGTGCGGAGCGACCATGCAGCCAACCGTAGCGCGAATGTCCCAACTTTGGGAGAGGGCTCCCAGAACTGTGACGACCATGTCAATTAAGATCAGGTTATCTGTTTGCCGGGACCCCCTGCCCATTGCCCGGAACTCGGTTTATGGTGGTCAGGTGCCACGAACAGACGAGAACGGCAGACAGCTCAAGGCGCTGCTCGACTACCTGCTCGATGGGGACATCGACGCCAAGGACCTCTTCGACGCGCTCGGCATCTCCAGCAGCACCTACTACCGGCGCATCAAGGAAGACGACTACCCCAACGCCGAAGAGTTGCGCCGCGTCGCCGACCAGTTCCAGTTGAGCTATCCCGACCTGCAGATCCAGTTCGGCTTGATGAGCCGCCAGGAGGTCTGGCAGTACATCGAGGCCACCCGTGCGACACCCGGGCCGGCCCACGACACGGCTGGCACTTCGACGGTCACGCGAGAGGCCGCCGCACCCCCCGCACAGTTCGAGCGCCGGACGAAGCTCTCGGAGCTGACCCCGCGTCTCGACGCTCCACCGTTGTAGACCCCTTGTAGACGCCCGCGGCGATTCCCCACTTCGTTCGGCTCGAAAGCGACACCCATGGCTCTGGCAACCCTCATCGCGATCACGTTGATGTGCATCGCCTGGAGCCTGTGGATTCGCCGGGTCACCTGGTCGTCGCGGTGGGAGGTCGCAGCGACCCTCAACATCGCGCTGCAGGGCCTGGCGGTGCTGTTGATGTCCCCGCTGGCGTCGGAAACCCTGGGCCACTGGCTGTACACGCTGACCGGGAAGTGGAACCTCGAGGACTACCTCGGCCACGACGCCTACATCGTGGCCGCGTCGGCGGTGGTCTACAACACGCTGGGCAGGCTCGAACAGGACCACGCCATGAACCGGCGGTTCAGGCAGTTCGTCGAGCGGCCGGCCACGCTGTGCATTCCGCTGCTGCTCGCGCTGTTCTGGCTGGGCAACGGCGCCAGGATCTACCGCCCCGACTTCTTCGACGTTCCGACCGACTTCTGGCTGAACATGTACTGGCTGCTGCTCTGCGGCTTGCTGATCTACCTGCTGTGTTACGGCGCACGGGCCCTGCTGATCCTGCGCGCCGATCCCCGCTCCCGCGCGGTCGCCAACGTCTACCTGTTCGCTTCGGCGATGGGCATCGCCGCGTGTGCCGTACGTATCACCACCGCGCTGGTCCCCACTCTCCAGACCGTGGCGGGCAGCATCCTGGTCTGGTTCTTCGCCTGCGCGTGCGGCGCGGCGTTCGCACTGACCGCGGCGCATTCCTGGCGCAACAAGACGAAGTGGTTCACCGGCGCCAACAGCTGAGGCGCCGGCCCGCCGATCAGACCGCCGTGCGGGTGAGATCGGTGAACGCCGCCCCGTACTCACGCACCGGGCGGTATCCGTTTCTGCGGGCCAGCCCCGCGCCGCGCCGGATCAGCGCCGCCGTCGCGACGAAGCCCGCCTGATCGGTGGCCACCAGCGGGGTGAGCAACCGGTTGTGAACGAAACCGAACCCCAGGCCCGTCTCGGGATCGGCCCAGCCCAGTGAGCCGCCGAGCCCGACATGACCGAACCCCGGCAGCACACCGGGAATCGGCAGCCCGTGGTAGCCGAGGTGGAACGACAGCGGCATGACCATGCTGTGATCCGGCCGCAGGCTGGGCTGCCCGACGAGGGCAGCCGTGGTCTCGGCGGACAGGAACTGCGTGCCGTCGATGCGCCCGCCGTTGGCCAGGGCTCCGTACATGCGCGCCAGAGCACGGGCGGTGGCCACGCCGTTGGCGGCCGGGATCTCGCTGTCGAGCAGCGGGATGTCCCCCTGGACCATCGCCTTGACCCCGGGGAAGTACATGGCGCCGAAGGCTGCGGAGAACGGCAGCGCCGCCACGTGTGGCGCGACGATGTTGAAGACCGGGTTCGCCCATGCGCTCTGCGGCCCGATGATCTGCGCCGGGCGGGTCGGCGCCTGGACGGGAGGACGTCCCAGGTGCAGGCCGTCGGTGTTCAGCGGCTCGGCCACCTCGGTGCGCATCAACTCCCGCATGCCCTTGCCGGTCACCGCGCGGGCCAGCCCGGACAGCAGCCAACCGAACGTGAAGGCGTGATAGGCGGGTTTGCCGTGCAGCCAGCTCATCGGGGCCGCGGCCAACCGGTCCTCCATCCGCAGATGGTCGAGCAGGTCGGCCTTGCACACCCCGTTGAGTTGCGACAGTCCAGCGCGGTGCCGCAGCACGTCGCGCACCGTGATCCGGGATTTGCCGTTGGCGCCGAACGCCCGCCAGTACTCGGCGACCGGCGCGTCGTAGTCGATCAGCCCACGGTCGGCGAGACGATGGATGACGGTCGCGGCGACCCCCTTGGTCGCCGAGAACACCATCGGGCCGGTGTCAGCGCTCCAGTGCTGGGTGCCCCTGCGGTCACTGAACCCGGTCCACACGTCGACGACCGGCTCGCCGTCGAGGTAGACCGACAACGCGCCACCGCCGAGCCGGCGCCAGGGAAACATCTGGCCGAAGGTGCGCACCGCGAGCAGGAAGTTCTCGTCGGCGGCGCCCTGAACCCCGCGGGGCAGTGCTGCGCCGTCATTGCCGTGTGGGAGCGCCGCGCTGCGCTCCCTGAAGTTGACGCCCGTCACAATGGATTGAATTTACCCCGCCGTGCGGCAAAGTAGACAGGTGTTACCCATTTGTTAACCATCGGGTTTGGCGGGCCAATCCACCGCGTCGAGGATCTGCTGGGCAGCAAGCGCCGGGGTGAGCTCACCGCGGCGCACCTGCTGCTCCACCTCGTCGCGGATCGCCCGCACCCCGGAGCTGGAGAGCACCCGGTCGAGCACCGTGTCGCGGACCATCGACCACGTCCATTCCACCTGCTGGGTGCGCCGCCGCGCATCGAACTCCCCCGCCTCGGTGAGCACGTCGCGGTGCTTGAGCACGGTGTCCCACAGCTCTTCCAGACCCGTGCCCTCCAGTGCGCTCAGGGTCAGAACGGGTGGGCGCCATAGCGTCTCACGGGGGTAGATCAGGCGAATGGCACCGGCGAGCTCGCGTGCGGCCGCCTTGGCCTCCACCGCGTGGCTGCCGTCGGCCTTGTTGACCACCACGATGTCGGCGAGCTCGAGGACGCCTTTCTTGATGCCCTGCAGTTGGTCGCCGGTGCGCGCCAGGGTCAGGAACACGAAGGTGTCGACCATGTTGGCAACCGTCACCTCGGACTGACCGACACCGACCGTCTCCACCAGGATCACGTCATAACCCGCGGCTTCCAGCAAAACGATCGTCTCGCGGGTGGCCCGGGCGACGCCTCCGAGCGTGCCCGACGTCGGCGACGGACGGATGTAGGCGTCCGGGTGGACGGCGAGTTGGGCCATCCGGGTCTTGTCGCCCAGGATCGAGCCTCCCGTGCGGGTCGAGGACGGATCCACGGCCAGCACCGCCACCCGGTGCCCGCGCTCGATCAGATGGATGCCCAGCGCCTCGATCGCGGTCGACTTGCCGACCCCGGGCACCCCGGTGATGCCGATGTGCAGCGCGCTGCCCGCCTCGGGCATGAGCTCGAGCAACAACTCCTGGGCATGCTGCCGGTGGTCGGCACGCGTGGATTCCACCAGGGTGATCGCCCGGGCCAGTGCCGAACGGTCCCGCGCCCGGATGTCGGCTGCAAGCTCGCTGACCGGCGGGTTCATCTAGCCGAGGGTGTAGCCGCGGCGGTCGGCGAGCTTGTTCAGCAGACCCACCGCCGCATCGGCGATCACGGTCCCGGGCGGGAAGATTGCCGCCGCCCCCGCCGCGTAGAGCTCCTCGAAATCACCCGGCGGGATGACCCCGCCGACCACCACCATGATGTCGGGCCTGCCGACCTGGGCCAGCGCGTCACGCAGTGCGGGCACCAGCGTCAGATGGCCCGCCGCCAGGGAGGAGACACCGACCACATGCACGTCGTTGTCGGCGGCCTGGCGGGCCACCTCGTCCGGGGTGGAGAACAACGACCCGACATCCACATCGAAGCCGATGTCGGCGAACGCGGTGGCGATCACCTTCTGGCCCCGGTCGTGGCCGTCCTGGCCCATCTTGGCGATCAGGATGCGGGGCCGACGTCCGTCCGCTTCGGCGAACTTCTCGACGAGTTCGGTGGCATTGGCGATGTTGGTGGCCTTCCCAGCTTCGTCGCGGTACACCCCGGAGATGGTCCGGATCTCTGCGACGTGACGACCGTAGACCTTCTCCAGCGCGTCGGAGATCTCGCCGACGGTGGCCTTGGCCCGCGCCGCGTCGATGGCCAGGGCCAGCAGGTTGTTTCCCAGCCCGTCCTCGCCGGCGGTGCCGGTCGCTGCCGCGGCCCGGGTCAACTCGGCCAACGCGGCCTCGGTGGCGGCGTTGTCACGTTCGCTGCGCAACTGCTCGAGCTTCGCGTGCTGCTCGGCGCGCACCCGGCTGTTCTCGACCTTGAGGACCTCGATCTCCTGGTCCTCGTCGACCTGGTACTTGTTCACGCCGATGACCGTCTGCACACCGGAGTCGATCCGCGCCTGGGTACGGGCCGCAGCCTCCTCGATGCGCAGCTTCGGGATGCCCTCGCTGATCGCCTGGGCCATTCCGCCGTGCGCGACCACCTCGCCGATGTGCATCCGGGCCGCGGTGGCCAGCTGGTGGGTGAGCCATTCCACGTAGTAGGAGCCACCCCACGGGTCGATGGGACGCGTCGTGCCCGACTCCTGCTGCAGCAGCAGCTGGGTGTTACGGGCGATGCGGGCGGAGAAGTCGGTGGGCAGAGCCAGCGCCTCGTCGAGTGCGTTGGTGTGCAGCGACTGGGTGTGGCCCTGAGTGGCGGCCATCGCCTCGATACAGGTGCGTGCGACGTTGTTGAAGACGTCCTGGGCGGTCAGAGACCAGCCCGAGGTCTGCGAATGCGTGCGCAGCGACAGCGACTTCTGGTTCTTGGGGGCGAACTCGGCGACCAGTTCACTCCACAGCAGCCGGCCGGCGCGCAGCTTGGCGACCTCCATGAAGAAGTTCATGCCGATCCCCCAGAAGAACGACAACCGGGGGGCGAACTTGTCGATGTCCAGACCCGCGTCCAGGCCGGCCTTGATGTACTCGACACCATCGGCGAGGGTGTAGGCCAGCTCGAGATCGGCTGTGGCCCCGGCTTCCTGAATGTGATAGCCGGAGATGGAGATCGAGTTGAACTTCGGCATCTTGGCGCTGGTGTAGCCGAAGATGTCGGAGATGACGCGCATCGACGGCTTCGGTGGGTAGATGTAGGTGTTGCGGACCATGAACTCTTTGAGGATGTCGTTCTGGATGGTCCCGGCGAGCTTCTCCGGCGGCACCCCCTGCTCCTCGGCCGCGACGACGTAGAGCGCGAGAATCGGCAGCACCGCACCGTTCATCGTCATCGACACGCTCACCGACGACAGGTCGATCCCGTCGAACAGTTGCCGCATGTCGAGGATGGAGTCGATGGCCACGCCCGCCATCCCGACATCACCCTGCACCCGCGGGTGGTCGGAGTCATACCCGCGGTGGGTGGCCAGGTCGAAGGCCACCGACAAGCCCTTCTGCCCGGCGGCCAGGTTGCGGCGGTAGAAGGCGTTGGACTCCGCGGCGGTGGAGAAACCCGCGTACTGGCGGATGGTCCACGGCTGGTTGACATACATCGTCGGGTAGGGGCCGCGCACGAACGGCGCCTCGCCGGGCAGGGTGTCCAGCGGATACCCGGCCTCCACCGCGGCGGCGCGATCGGCGGCGATGTAGACGGGCTTGACGTCGATCCCCTCCGGCGTGGCCCAGTCCAACTGATCGGCGGCGTAGCCGTGCGCCGCGGCGGCCGCCGAGGTCAACTCGGCGACCTCGGCCGCCGTCGGCGCGGCAACGGCGTTGCCGCGCAACGGGACCTCGGCGAAGCTGCCGATCGTGGCGCCGAGCGACGAATCTGCCTGCGAACTCACATCGTGCGTGGTCATCGCTTTCATGCCCCCAATCGGGTCAGCAGGTCCGACAGGGCCGCGACCGCGTCGATCTTCGCAGTGAGATGCCCGTCGGGCTTGGACGGTGCGTCGGCGACGGCTTTCTCCGGTCCGGCCAGCAGTACGTGGCCGACACCTGCGCCGCGGGCGGCCTCGACCACTGCGGCGGCCTCGGCGCCGTAGCGCGCGTCGGTCCCGCAGATCACGGCGATCTCGGCCGCACCGGCCTCGGCGACCGCTGCCGGTACTCCGTCGGCGTCCAGCGGTCCGGGATTGATCGCTTCGATTCCCCCGGAGGCCAACAGGTTCGCGGTGAACGTGGTGCGGATGTTGTGCTCGGCCAGCGGGCCCAGCGGGAGCAGCAGCACCTTCGGGCGGGCACCGGTCTTGTCCAGGTAGGCGTCCGAACGGTTGCGCAGCTCTTCGAACACCGCGGCGTAGCGCTGCACGAAGGGAAGCGGGTCACCCTGCGGCAGCGGGACTTCGGACAGATCGGGGTATTCGTTGACGCCGGTCAGGGCGGTCCGGCGGTGCGCGATGTCACCGGCACGGGTCTGTGCGACCTCGGCGATCTGGGCGGCGATGTGGTCACGCGCCGCGGCGAAGCCGCCTCTGGCCTCGATGTCCTGCAGGTGCGCCCAGGCCTGGTCGGCCAGCTGCTGGGTCAGGTCCTCGACGAACCAGGAGCCGCCCGCCGGGTCCAGCACCCGGCCGATGTGGGACTCCTCGAGGAGCAGCAGTTGCGTGTTGCGGGCGATGCGGCGTGCGAAAGACCTTGAGGTCCCCGGGAATCCACCCGATATCGCCACGTCGAAGGGCTGCACCAGCAGGGTGTCGGCGCCACCCACCCCGGCGGCGAACGCGGCGACCGTGGTCCGCAGCATGTTCACCCACGGATCGCGCTGGGCCATCATCGGCAGCGACGTGACCGCATGGACGGTGGCTGCGCCGGCGTCGGGCTCCCCGACCACCTCGGCCACCCGCGCCCACAGCAGCCGCGCAGCGCGCAGCTTCGCGATGGTCATGAACTGGTCGTCGTCGGCGGCCAGCCGGAAGCTGATCTGGCGTAACGCCGCTTCGGTGGACAGACCCGCGTCCACCAACGAGCGCAGGTAGGCCACACCGGCAGCGACCGACGCACCGAGTTCGGCCGCGGCGTTGGCACCCAGGTTGTGCAACGCCGGCCCGTCGACGGTGACGGTCCGGACGTGACCGGCGTACTCGGTGGCCCGCGCGGCCACGGCGGCCACCTCGGCCAGCGTGGGTGCCGGACGGCCGGCCAGCGGCGCGGTGAGCGGATCGGCGCCGAAATCCACCGACAGCCGGGACCTCTTGTCCTCGTCGAAACCGGTCAGCAGCGTGAGCAGGGAGTCGGCCGCAGCGGTGAAAGCGGCGCCGTCACCGTCTACCTGAAGCGCGACGGGCACCAACTCGACGAACACGCCCTCGAGCAGCCGGGCCAGCTCGGCGGGGGCGACGCCGGCGCCGCCGACCCGCAGCACCAGCGCGCTGACCCCTTCGGTCAGCCCCAGCAGGACCGCGCCGTTGGCCTCGGCGGCCGTCGCGCCGTCGAACGGATACGCCTCGGCGACCTTCCACCCCGCCTTGACGTCGCGCAGCGCGTCACCGCCGCGCACGAAGGGCCAATGACCCGGCAGCGTCGGCTCGGCATGGTCGTCGGCGCTGGTGTAGAGCGGGCGAACGGGGAAGCCCTCATAGGTCGCCGAGTCCAGCAGCCGCTCGGGTTCCTCGGGCAGATCGTCGGGGTCGCGTCGCAGGCTCTTGGCCAGCACGCCCGCCACCGCGGAGCGCCATCGTTCGAGATCGGCGTCGAGAAGTCCCCCGGAAGCACCGGCGCTGGGTTTCTGCACAGCCATCAGGCTAAATGATCCCCGTCACGCCATCGTGGGCTGGTCGGCCTGGCTCACTGCGCCGAAGACGGGAGACCGACGCGGCGGCCCCGTACTGTTGTATGACGTGAAAGCCGTCGTCAACACGCTGCGCAACCTGCGTGGCGCGCTGGCCGCCACCATCGCGACGGTGCCACGCACGCGAATCGCGGCCATTCTGGCCGGCGTTGTGATCCTCGTCGCAATTGCGGTGCTGGTGCCGCTTCCGACCGCGCTGCAGCTGCGGGACTGGGCCACCTCGGCGGGGCCCTGGTTCCCGCTGGCGTTCTTCGCCGCGCACGTCGTGGTGACAGTGTTCCCGTTCCCGCGCACCGCCTTCACCCTGGCCGCCGGGCTGCTGTTCGGCCCCTATCTCGGCATCCCGATCGCGGTGGTGGCCAGCTCACTGAGCGCACTGCTGGCGCTGCTGCTGGTGCGGGCGGCGGGATGGCAGCTCAGCCGGCTCGCGCATCACCCCCGGATCGGGGTCATCGATGCCCGGCTGCGGCAACGCGGATGGGCGGCGGTGCTGGCGACCCGACTCATCCCGGCGGTGCCGTTCTCGGTGCTGAACTACGCCGCGGGAGCCTCCGGGATCCGCGTCCTCCCCTACGCGCTGGCCACCGTCATCGGGTTGCTGCCCGGCACCTCGGCGGTGGTGATTCTCGGTGACGCCATCACCGGCAGGGTGAGTCCGGCGCTGCTGTTGGTGTCGCTGTGCACGGCGAGCATCGGGATGGCCGGCTTGCTCTACGAGGTGCGCTACCACCGGCGACACGGCCGGCCCACCGAGCCCACCGAGCCCGCTATCAGCGGCTGACCGGCCGCTGCGCCGCCATCGCCCCGAACAGCGTGAGCAGGGACGTTGCTGCGGCGAAGTTGCGGCCGAAGTCGCGGGCCCGCACATGCGAACCGACGGCGAGCACGAAGTACACCGCCAGCATGAACGCGGTGAACCGGGCCACGCCGGGAAACCGCCACACCGCGGCCAGACCTGCCGCAGACGCCAGTTTGACGACCGGGAAGATCCACCGGTGCCGCGTGGGGAATCCGACGTCGTCGAGGCATTCGGTGACGAACCGCATCGGGACGGCGCACGCGACGGCGTCACCGGCCTGCGCGACCGCCAACAGCGTGTAGACCCGCGGCGAGCCGAGCGCGGTCGTCACCGCTCGGGCTCGGGCTCAGCCGGCGCAGACGCCGACTGGGTCGGCGCGGCACCCAGCTGCGACGTCGACCGTCTGGACAGATAGCCGGGCTCCTGCACCGGGACCCGGGCTTCGGCCTCGGCCTTGGCCACCGCCTGCGCGATCGCCGGATCGGTCTCGGTGGAGAACCAGTCGGCGACCTCTTCGCTGTCGTCCTCAGGGCGGGCCAGCCCGTCCTCCACCGGCGGCGGCGTCCACCGGAACACCCCGTCCTCGCCCGGGGCGCCCAGCATCTTGGTGAAACCCTGCAGCGCCGTGCCGAAGTCGCTGGGCACCACCCAGACCTTGTTGGCGTCACCCTCGGCCATCTTCGGCAACGTCTGCAGGTACTGGTAGGCCAACAGCTCCGGAGTGGGGCGGCCGGACTTGATCGCGGCGAACGTCTTCTCGATCGCCTTGGCCTGGCCCTGCGCCTGCAGGTAGGCGGCCGCACGCTCACCCTGGGCGCGCAGCATCCGGGACTGCCGGTCGGCCTCGGCGGACAGGATCGCCGCCTGCTTGGCGCCCTCGGCGGACAGGATCGCGGCCTGCTTCTCACCTTCGGCCTGCTTGATCGCCGACTCCCGGTGGCCCTCGGCGGTCAGGATCATCGCGCGCTTCTCGCGATCGGCGCGCATCTGCTTCTCCATCGAATCCTGGATCGACGGGGGCGGGTCGATGCTGCGCAGCTCGACGCGCGCGACCCGCAACCCCCACCGGTTGGTGGCCTCGTCGAGCACGCCGCGCAGCGCGGTGTTGATCTGGTCACGCGAGGTCAGGGTCTGTTCGAGGGTCATACCACCGACCAGGTTGCGCAGTGTGGTGGTGGTCAACTGCTCGACGCCGACGATGTAGTTGCTGATCTGGTACACCGCCGCCTGCGGATTGGTGACCTGGAAGTAGACCACGGTGTCGATCTGAACGGTGAGGTTGTCCTCGGTGATGACCGGCTGCGGCGGGAACGACACCACCCGCTCGCGCAGGTCCACCCGGGCCCGGATCTTGTCGATGAAGGGCAGCAGCAGGGTCAGCTGTCCCGACACCGTCTTGCTGTAACGGCCCAGCCGTTCGATGACCGCGGCCTCGGCCTGCGGTATCAGAGCCACCGACTTGGCCACCACGACCGCGGCGAACAACACCAGGACCGCGAGCAGTACCAGCCCTGCGATGGTTCCGTCCATGACGGGCTCCTTTCCTCCCGAGCTGCTAGGTGATCTTCGATACGACCGCGGTGGCGCCGTCGATCTGGACGACCATCACCTGGTCTCCGGGTTCGTAGACATCGTTCTCGTTGAGGGGGCGCGCCGTCCAGACCTCGCCGGCGAGTTTCACCTGGCCTTCATGCTGGGCGACCCGGTCGAGCACCATCGCGCTCTTGCCCTCCAGCGCCTTCACCGGCTCGGGCAGCCCCCGGCCGGAGGAGATCCGCCGGCGCAACGCCGGACGCACACCCACCAGCAGCAGCACCGACACCAGCAGGAACACCACACCGTCGGCCCAGATCGGCCAATCGATCAGCCAGGCCGAACCGGCGGCCGCCAGTGCGCCGCCGCTGAGCATCAGCAGGAACAGATCGCCGGTGAGGGCCTCCGCACCGGCCAGGGCGAGCGCCGCGATCAGCCATATCAGCGCAACAGGCATGACGCCAGCCTAGCGCGCAGCCGACCGGGCGAGCGGCGAACAACTACACTGCTGCCATCATGTGGTGTCCCAGTGTTTCGCTGTCGGTGTGGGCCAACTCCTGGCTGGCCGGCGCCGCCGCGCCCGACGACGTGTTGGATGCGCTATCCCAGTGGACGCCAAGACATTCGGTGACGGCCTACGATTCGGTCGCCGCCGAGCGGACCGGGCTGTCCTGGCCGGACCTCGACGATGCGCGCGCGGTGTCGCTGCTGCAGACGATGCGCACCGCCGCCGGCAGAGCCGGTGGCGGACCGATGATCACCCTGGCCCTGCCCATTCCCGGCGATGTGCGTGGCCTGCCGCCGGGCACCCAGTTCGGCCGGGACGCCATCGCGGCCGGCGAGGCCGTTCTGGTGGGCCCGCCCGAGGCGATGGTGGGACTGGTGCCGGACTTCGAGTATCCCGACGGCTACCCGGACACCGGAGCCGAGGACGACGTCTTCGACCCCGAGCTGTGCGGGTTGTCGTGGACGGTGTACTCGCTGAACAACGCACCGGTGGCCGAGTATCACGATCTCGGTCACGCCGAGTACTCGCTGCGCGACGCGGTGCGGTCGGCGGCCGATGCGCTCGGAACGCTGCGCGCAGGCGCCGCCGGCGGCGATGTCGCCGACCCCCGCAGGCTCGTCGAGCAGGTGCTGGATTCCACTCTGGCCCACCGTGTTCCCGAGCACGCTCCAGAGCGTGCGGTACGGGTGCTGGAGAACGCGGCGCACGTCGACGCGATCATCACCGTAGGCGCCGGGTTGATCCCGAGCGGCTTGCAGAGTTCCTCGGAAGTCCAGCTGGCCAGCGATGCGCTGCGTCCGCTGACCGCGGTGGTGCGCTCGGCGCGGCTGGCCGCCGTCGAATCGATCATGCATTCGGCCTGGCGCCGTTGAGCGCTGCCGCGCAGCGGTCAGGCCCCGCAGGCGGGCGTGCACAGCGCGCCGTTGACGCTGCAGCCGTAGCCGGGAACCGGATCGGGCCCGGCCACCCGGGCTGCCGGTAGTTCCAGCCTCAGCTCGTCGAGCAGGTCGAGCGCCAGCTGCGCGAATCGGCGCTGCGCGTTGGGAGTCGACGCGCGGGCGAACGCGATCCCGGCGGCACCGGCCTGCTCGGCCAGCTCGTTGTCGAGATCCCACACCACCTCGATGTGGTCGGCGACGAAGCCGACCGGGCACACGATGACCGCCTCGGTCCCCGCGCGAGCCAACGACTCGAGATGGTCACCGACGTCCGGTTCCAGCCACGGCACCTGAGGCGGTCCGGACCGCGACTGCCACACCTGGTCGTAGTCGGCGTAGCCGGCGGCGGCGGCAACCAGCCGACAGGTGTAGGCGACCTGGCGTTCGTAGAGATCGGGCCCGCACCGGTCGGCGGCGCGCAGCGGGATCGAATGCGCGGTGAACACCAGCCGGGCCCCGTCGCGCAGCTCGGCGGGCAGGGTGGCGGCGGCGTCACCGATCGCGTCGGCGAACATCTCGACCAACAGCGGGTGGTCGAAGTACTGACGCAGCTTGACCAGCTCGGGCGCGGCCTCCCCGGCGGCCTCCCGGCCGCGGGCGATGTCCTCCTGATACTGCGTGCAGCCCGAGTAGCCACCCCACGCCGAGGTGGTGAACACCGCAGCACGCCCGATGCCGTCCTCGCGCATCCGGGTGACAGCGTCTTCGACGTAGGGCGCCCAGTTGCGGTTACCGAAGTACACCGGCATGTCGCGGTCGCGGCGGGCCAACTCGGCCTCGATCTCGGCGATCAGATCCCGGTTGATGCCGTTGATCGGCGACACCCCGCCGAAGTGCAGGTAGTGCTCGGCCACCGACTCCAGCCGCTGCCTGGGGATGCCGCGGCCGCGGGTGACGTTCTCCAGGAACGGCATCACCTGCTCGGGGCCCTCCGGACCGCCGAAGGACAGCAGCAGCAGCGCGTCGAAGTGCGTCACAGCAGTTGGGTGCTGGCTCCGCCGTCGGCGTAGATCACGGTGCCGGTGGTGGCGGGCAGCCAGTCCGACATCAACGCGCACACCGTCCTGGCCACCGGCGTCGGATCCTTCATGTTCCAGCCCAGCGGAGCCCGCTGATCCCAGCCCTCCTCGAGCAGCTGCATCTGCGCGCCCGCCTCGTCGCCCAGCGCACCGCCGACGATGGCGCTCATGGCCAGCGTCCGGATCGGGCCGGCGGCAACCAGATTCGAGCGCACGCCGACCTTGCCGGCCTCGCGGGCGACGAACCGGTTGACCGACTCCAGCGCGCTCTTGGCCACCGTCATCCAGTTGTAGGCGGGCATCGCCCGGGTGGGATCGAAATCCATCCCGACGATGCCACCGCCGGGATTCATGATCGGCAGCACCGCCTTGGCCAGCGAGGCATAGGAGTACGCCGAGATGTGGATGCCCTTGGCGACGTCCTCGTAGGGTGCGTCGAAGAACGGGTTGATCCCCATCCCGGTCTGGGGCATGAAGCCGATCGAGTGGACCACACCGTCGAGCTTGTTGCCCTCGCCGATCTCGGCGGTGATCCGGTCGGCCAGCGTGTCGAGGTGCTCGGTGTTCTGCACGTCGAGCTCGAGCAGCGGAGCCGGGTTCGGAAGCCTGTCACAGATCCGGCGGATGAGCTTCATCCGGTCGAACCCGGTCAGCACCAGTTCGGCGCCGGCCTCCTGGGCGACCTTGGCGATGTAGAACGCGATCGACGAATCGGTGATGATCCCGGTGACCAGGATCCGCTTGCCTTGAAGAAAGCCTGTCATTCCAACGTCCTTATCTGTTTCAGTGGCGCTGCTGCTGCGGGCCTAATGTCCCATCCCCATGCCGCCGTCGACCGGAATCACCGCGCCGGCGATATAGCTCGCGTCCTCCGATGCCAGGAAGCTCACCACCCCGGCCACCTCGTCGGCGGTACCGACCCGCTTGGCGGGGATGAAGTCCAGGGCGCCCTGCTGGATCCGCTCGTCGAGCGCACGGGTCATCTCGGTGTCGATGTAGCCCGGCGCCACCACGTTGGCGGTCACGTTGGCCTTCGACAGCTCGCGCGAGATCGACCGGGCCATGCCGATCAGGCCTGCCTTGGAGGCCGCGTAGTTGGCCTGGTTGCCGATCCCCCACATGCCCGAGACCGAACCCACGTAGATGATCCGGCCGAACCGCTTGCGCTGCATGCTGCGTGAGGCCCGCTGGGTCACCCGGAACGCCCCGGTCAGGTTGGCATCGATGACCTTCTGGAACCTCTCCTCGGTCATCCGCATCAGGAACGCGTCGGCGGAGATGCCGGCGTTGGACACCAGCACCTCGACCGGGCCCTGATGCTCCTCGACCTCCTTGAAGGCGGCGTCGACGGCGTCGCCGTCGGTGACGTCACACTGCACACCGAACAGTCCCTCGGGCGCGCCCGACCCGCGGTGGGTGACGGCGACCTTGTGGCCGTCGGCGGCCAGCCGGGTGGCGATGGCCAGCCCGATCCCCCGGTTGCCGCCGGTGACCAGCACCGACCGGGAGACGAACGGCGGCCGGCCTGCTGCTGCGGCCGGCTCGGCGGCTGGATCCGATGTCGCCGCCTCGGCGGCTCCCGCGCTGTCGGTCATGCCGCCAACTTAGTGCCTGGACTGCGCGGACCCGAAATCACGGCAGGTGCCGGCCCCGTGCCGCGGCCGCCGTCGCGCGCAGATCGGCGCTGTGCCGGCCGGGTGGCGCACCGAACATCCGGCGGTACTCGCGACTGAACTGGGTCGGGCTGTCGTAGCCGACCAGGTGCCCCACCCCCGCGACATCGCGGGGCTGGGCGATCAGCAACGCGCGGGCCTCCTGCAGCCGGATGTGTTTCTGGAACTGCAGCGGGCTCATCGTGGTCACCGCCCGGAAGCGGCGATGAAACGCCGAGGGACTCATCCCGGCCAGCCTGGCCAGATCGGCGATCCGCAGCGGTTCGGCGTAGTTCTCCCGGATCCAGCCGATGGCCCTGCTGACATGGGACAGACCGCTGTCGGCCAATCCGATCTGGCGGACCACCGCGGCATGGGGCCCGGTCAGCAGCCGCCACAGGATCTCGCGTTCGATCATCGGAGCGAGCACGGCCGCGTCGGCGGGCCGGTCCAGCAGCCGCAGCATCCGCACGGCCGCGTCGAGGAGTTCGGCTGTCACGTCTCCGGTGACGATCGCCGGTTCCGGCGCCGCACCGCGCCGCTGCGCCAGCCCGGGGACCTCCAGCAGCAGTGCCGCGATGGCCCTCGCGCGCAACGCGATCGCCATGCCCAGGGCGGGCTCGGCGGCGCCGGCGCCCAGGAAACGGCCGGTGACCGGAAGCTCGGCGGTCACCACCAGGTACTGCCCGGCGCCGTACTCCAGTGTGTGGTCACCCACCGTGAGCGTCTTGGCGCCCTGGGCCATCACCACGAACAGCGGCTCGGTCAGCGAGTGGTCGACAGCGTCGGTGGTCACCCGCGAGACCAGCAACCCGTCGATCGGTGTCGTCATCGGCGCAGATGCGTGGGCCGCGATCAACCGCCGCATCTCGGTGAGCAGCCCGGGAACACCCTCCATACCACGATCCTGACGAATCGAGCACGATCAGGCAATCATCGGTGACGATTGGTCTACCCCGCCACCCCGGCCCCGCGGTGTGATCGTCAGTGACCGAACACCGGTTCCCGACGATCCCTCGAGGAGCAGACATGTCACTTGACCATTACCGCACCCTCGGCCGCTCCGGCCTCCGAGTGAGCCCATTGGCACTGGGTGCGATGACATTCGGCGAAGACGCCGGCGGTGCGGGCGCCAGCGTGGATGTGTCGGAAGACATCCTGACCGGCTACCTGGACCGCGGCGGGAACTTCGTCGACACGGCGAACTTCTACACCAACGGCCATTCCGAGAAGATCCTCGGCGACTACTTTGCTGCGCGTCCAGGGATGCGGGATCGGACGATCCTGGCGACGAAATTCTTCACCAACATGTCTCCCGGCGACCCCAACGGCGGCGGGGCCGGCCGCCGTTCGATCATCTCCCAGCTCGAGCAGAGTCTGCGTCGGTTGCGTACCGACTACGTCGACCTCTACTGGCTGCACAACTGGGACACCCACACCCCGGTGGAGGAAACCATGCGCGCGCTCGACGATCTCGTCACCGCCGGCAAGATCCGCTACATCGGCTTCTCCAACACCCCCGCCTGGGTCACCGCGCAGGCGCACACGACGGCGCTGTGGCGCGGCTGGACGCCACTGATCGCAGTGCAGGTCGAATATTCGCTGCTGGCCCGCACCGTCGAGGCCGAGCTGGTCCCGCTCGCGCTCGACCAGGACATCGCAGTGGTGCCCTGGAGCCCACTGAAGAACGGCTTCCTGTCCGGCAAGTATCGTCGCGACCAGCGCGTCGCCGACTCCGCCCGGGCGGCCCACGTCGGCGGCCCGACCGCGGCGGAGTTCGACGTCATCGACGTCGTCGCGGCGGTGGCCGCCGAGCTGGACACGACCGCGGCCGCGGTGTCGCTGGCCTGGTTGCGAGACCGGCCGGGCACCACGGTGCCGATCCTGGGGGCACGCCGGCGCGAGCATCTCGACGCGAACCTCGCCGCGCTGGACGTCACGCTGTCCCCCGAACACCGCCGGCGCCTCGACGCGGTGTCGGCGCCGACGCTGGGCTACCCGGCCACCATGCACAGCCGGCTACGCCGCATGCTGCAGTTCGCGGGCACCACTGTCGACGGGGAACCCTCGCAGGTGTATCCGCCCTTGCTGGCCAGCGACGTCCGCTACTAATTGGGCAGGCGCCGGTTGATCAGCAGCGCACCCAGGGCCGCGGCGGCCAGCACCAGCGCGCCCAGGCGCAGCCAGCCCACGCTGGCGTCACCCTTGATGGTCTCGTAGCCGATCTGTTCCTGCAGGTTGGTGAACACCGCCTTGAGCTGCTCGAGGCTGGACGCGGTGAACGCCTCGCCACCGGAGAGCTCGGCGATCTTGGCCAGCATCTCGTCGTCGACCGGAACCGGCTGGCGCTGCTCGTTGATCTCGACGTAGCCGTACGGCGTGCCGAACGACACCGTCGAGATCGGCACCCCCTGATCGTCGGCGGTGCGCGCCGCGGTGTAGGCGCCCTTCGGGTTGTCCGGATTCGACGGCACGGTCTCCTTGCCGTCGGACATCAGCACGATGCGTGCCGGTGGCGGCTCGTCGCCGCCACCGATGACCGCCCCGACGGTGGCGATCGCCTGCAGCGCGGTGAAGATGCCCTCACCGGTCGCGGTGCGGTCGGCCAGCTGCAGTTTGTCGATGGCGTTCTTGGTGGCCTCGCGATTGGTGGTGGGAGACACCAGCACCGTTGCGGTTCCCGCGTACGAGATCAGGCCGAGGTTGATGCCCGGGGTGAGCTGATCGGCGAACTGTTTGGCCGCCTCCTGCGCCGCCGCCAGCCGGTTGGGCGCGACATCGGTGGCCCGCATCGACTGCGAGACGTCCATGACCAGCATCACCACGGCTCGGTTACGCGGGATGCGCACATCGTGGGTCGGACCGGCCATCGCGATGGTGAACAGCACCATCGACGCCACCAGCAGGATGGCCGGCAGGTGGCGCAGCCGGCTCGGCCGCTGCGGGGCAACGCTTTCCAGCAGCTCCATGTTCGCGAACCGCAGCATCCGCTGTTGGCGGGCCACCTGCACGATGATGTAGAGCGCGATCAACCCGAGGATGACCAGGAAGAACAGGAAGAACCAGGGGTGTTCGAAGCCTGTCAGCGACATCGGGCCGAAGAACGGTAAAGTCATGTGCTACGTGTCATTTCGTTGATCGTCTGCTCATCGGGAAGCAGCCAGGGCGCCACGCCGGCGACTCGCGACGAAGCGCACCACGTCGGCGATCCAGTCGCGGTCGGTGCGAAGGGTCAGCAGGGGGGCATCACACCGGCGCAGCGTGCGCGCGACCTCGGCACGGTGCGCGGCCGCCGCCCGCTCGAAATCGCTGCGCAGCTGCTCGTCGATGGTGAACTCGCGGGTGCGACCGGTCTCGGTGTCCTGCAGGATCACGTCCCCCACCGGCGGGAGTTCGATGTCGCGCGGGTCGAGCACCTCGATGCCGAGCACCTCGTGGCGCCCGGAGATGGCACGCAACGGCCGCATCCAGTCGATCGGCCCCAGGAAGTCGCTGATGATGACAGCCATCCCGCGTCGGCGTTCGGGCCTGCGCAGTGCGTCGATCGCGGCCGCGAGGTCGCCGCGCACCCCCATCGGCGCGCGCGGCGTGGTGGCGATCGCCCGCAGCAACTCCTGTTCGTGCATCCGGCCCGACAGAGCGGGCACCCGGCGCATCGTGTCGCCGTTGGAGATGATCGCGCCCAGCCGGTTTCCGCCACCGCTGTTGAGGAACGCGATGGAGGCGGCCGCCGCCACGGCCAGATCGCGCTTCTCACAACCGGCGGTGCCGAAGTCCAGGCTCGCCGACACATCGACGACCAGCCAGGTCTCCAACTCGCGGTCGGCGATCATCTGGCGAACGTGCGGCGTGGTGGTCCGTGCCGTCACCGACCAGTCCATCCGGCGGACGTCGTCGCCGGGCTGATAGGTCCGCGACTCCCCCGGCTCGGAGCCCGGTCCCGGCAGCAGCCCCAGATGGTCGCCGTGCAGCACGCCGTCGAGCTTGCGCCGCACCGTCAGTTCGAGCTTGCGCAGCGCCGCGGTCAGCGCCGGATCGCGGATCTCCCCGCGCTGCAACGAGGGCAGGTCGACCCCACGCGAGGA
>JAXHTL010000048.1:0-3704 GCA_034190095.1 Actinomycetota bacterium | reverse complement strand
CTCAGCGCCCGCCCGCCGCGGCTGCGGCCGGAACCCCCGGAGGCGCCGAATGGCCCTGCTGCGGAATGGCATTCACCTGCGGCAGCGCAACCGTCTGCATGATGCGATTGATGACGGTCTCCGAGGAGACCTCGTCGGCCAGCGCGTCATAGGTCAGCACGAGGCGGTGGCGCAGCACGTCCGGGATGATCTCGACGACGTCCTGCGGGATCACGTAGTCGCGGCCCCGCACCAGCGCCAGCGCGCGGGAGGCGGCGATGATGCCCAGCGAGGCACGCGGCGAGGCGCCGTAGGCGATCCACGCCTTGGCGTCGGGCATGCCGAACTTCTCCGGCTCGCGGGTGGCGGTGACGATGCGCACGACATAGTCGACCAGCGCGTGGTGCACGAAGGTGTTGGCGGCGATGTCCTGCAGCCGCAGCAGATCACCGGTGCCCAGGATGGCCTTGGGCTCGGGCGGCTTGACCCCCATGCGGTAGATGATCTCGCGCTCTTCCTCGGGCGTGGGGTAGCCGACGTTCAGCTTGAACAGGAAGCGGTCGCGCTGGGCCTCGGGGAGCTGATAGACGCCCTCCTGCTCGATCGGGTTCTGGGTGGCCATCACCAGGAAGGGGCTGGGCAGCGGAAACGTCTTGCCGCCGATGGAGATCTTGCGTTCGGCCATCACCTCGAGCAGCGCGGACTGCACCTTGGCCGGGGCACGGTTGATCTCGTCGGCGAGCAGGAAGTTGGCGACCACCGGCCCGAGCTCGATGTCGAACTCCTCTTTGCCCTGGCGGTAGATCCGGGTGCCGATGATGTCGGTCGGAACCAGGTCGGGGGTGAACTGGATGCGGGCGAAGGTGCCGCCGACGACCTTGGCGAAGGTCTCCACCGCCAGGGTCTTGGCCACCCCGGGAACGCCCTCGAGCAGGACGTGGCCCTTGGCCAGCAGGCCGACCAGCATCCGTTCCACCAGCTGGTCCTGGCCCACGATGATGCGCTTGACCTCGAAGATGGCCCGCTCGAGCGTGTGTACCTCCTGCTGCAGTCCGCCATTGGTCTGCGCGGAGGCCGCCGGCGCGGCGTGCGCACCCGCGGCGTAGCCGGGTGCCGGGGCCTGTCCGGGAAATCCTCCAGAGCCCTGCGGCGGCCCACTCGGTGCGGTCATCAACGTTCCTTCCACATGCGCAGTACCTACAGGTCTGTGCGGCGCGAGCCGCTCATGGCCACGCGCTCGCCGTCAACTATTCCAGGCGCTTCGAAATCCGTCGACGTCGCCCACGGCCCCGCGCGGCGCGACCCACCCTTTCACCGATGGTGCTCAGGTTCGGTTCAGGACACGCTCAGGATTCGATGATGCGGGCCGCATAGGGCTGCAGGCCGGCCGTGCGCACCGGGCTCACCGTCACCTGGCCCGCGCTGCCGGAGGACTCCAGCATCTTTCCGCCGCCGAGGTACATGGCGACGTGCTGGCTGCCGCCCGGGCCCCAGAACAGCAGGTCGCCGCGCTTGGCCTGGGAGACCGGCACCTTGCGGCCGGTGTTGTACTGGTCGCCGGAGTACTTCGGGATCAGCACGCCGACACCGGCATAGGAGAACTGGGTGAAGCCCGAGCAGTCGAAGCCCACGGTGTTGGCGCCCGAGTCGATTCCGCGGCTCGGGCCGGACGGCTTGCCGCCGCCCCAGGAATAGGGCACGCCCATCTGGGTGCCGCCGCGCCGGATCGCGTATTCGATGGCGGCTGGACCCCGCACGCTTCCGGGCGCGACACTGACGGCGTCCGGCGGGACCAATCCGATGGTCTGCAGGAACTTGCGCCCGAGACCCATGGTGACCTCGGTGGCCTGCGCGGTGGCGGCCAACGAGGCGTTGGCGATGGCGAGCGGATCCCCGGGAGCGCCCGCGCTGATCAACTTGGGCAGGGTGGGATCCCACTGTCCGGGCTGCGCGGAGGCCGGCGCGGCGGGCCCCAGCGTTCCCAGGGCCACGCCGACCGCGGTGGCGAGGGTGATGACGAAGCGGCGCAGGGTGATCACCACTCGATCATTCGCACGGCGTAGGGCGTCATCCCGCTGGTGCGCACCGGCGAGATCTTGACCACCGAACCGGTGTAGGGCGCCTCGAGCATCTGGTTGTTGCCCAGGTACATCGCGACGTGCTGGCTGCCGTTGGGGCCCCAGAAGAGCATGTCGCCACGGCGCATCTGGGAGGACGGGATCTTGCGGCCGGCGTTGTACTGCGAACCCGAGTAGTGGTCGAGTTTGATGCCGGCGCCGGCGAACATGTAGAGCATCAGCCCCGAGCAGTCGAACCCGACCGTGCCGGCGCCGTGGTCGATACCGCGGCTGGGACCGGAGGCGTTCCCGCCGCCCCACGAATAGGGGACGCCGAGTTGCGACATCCCGCGCCGGATCACGAACTCGGTCGCCTGCGGGCCGGCCGTCACCGGGATGGCCCCGTTGGTGATCCCGGTCTCGGTGGGCAGCAGCCCGAGGCTCTGCATGAACTTGCGGCCCAGGTTCTGGGTGACCTCGAGTGAGGTGGAGATGATCAGGATCACCGCGTTGATGATCTGGATCGGATCGCCGCTGACGAACGCACTGGGGATCTGGGGCAGCGTCATGTCCCAGGCGGTGTCGCGGTTACCGGTGGCCGGGTCGACGTCCCAGTCCGGGTTGACCCCACCCGGTTCGGCCGGAGCCGGGGCCCCCGACCCGCCCACGCCGGGGGCGGCGGCCGCGGGACGGGACGAGCCGGTCGATCCGCTCGGCGCGGCCAGCGTGCGGGCCTGCTGGGCCTGCTGCAGCTTGGCCTGGGCCTGTTCACGCTCGGCGGTGAGGCGGTCGAGTTCGACCTGCTGGGACTTGAACGTCTCCTGCGCGTCGGTCAGCGCGTCGACGGCGTCGGCCTGACTGGTCTCGGCGGCGGTCACGGCCTCGTCGGCCTGCTGCTTGGCCAGGCGCGCCGCCGACTCCTTGTTCACCTGTTCGGTGCGGGCCTGCTGCAGGTCCGACATCACCTGGCGGGAGCTGATCGCCAGCGTCTCGCCGGCGGCTGCGGTCTGCAGGATGTCGGCGGGATCCGAGGCCATCACGAAGGAACTGGACGGCCCGTTGACGTACATCGCCGCGGCGAAGGTGTCGAAGCGCTGCTGGGCGTCACCGATCGCGGCGTTGGCGTGCTCGACGCGCGCGGCGCTGGCGTCGACCTCCTGCTGGGCCGCCGAGGCGGTGTCCCGGGCGGTCTTGACGTCCAGGATCGCCTTGTTGACGCTCTCCTGCTGGGACTGGATCGCGGCCCCGAGGTCCTGCAACTGCTGATTGACATTGGCCACCTCGGTGACGAGCTCGGCCAGTTCGTCGGGGCTGGCGGGCTGCGCCTGGGCGAGGTTGGGCGTCGTGACGACCAGACCGAAGGCCAGGGAAGCGGCGCACAGCCGCGAAGCGGGGGCGCCGCCAGGGATGCGTCTCATCCGACTCAAGTCTCCTAAGGCTCCACGCGAACGTGTCGGAAGATTCTCCGGCAACTGACCACAGAAACCACAGTGACCACACAAGTCGCATGTAGCACAACTGCATCATCAGCCGCCGATTGCACCGTACGTCACATCTAACGCTAAAGAAACTTTAGTAACGAACTACAACAATGTAATTGCTTTTCGCGTTATCAAACGGTGATGTTTGAATTTGCGCAGCGAGAGGAACCCCTCTAATCGTCGCTGG
>JAXHTL010000047.1:24807-26572 GCA_034190095.1 Actinomycetota bacterium | reverse complement strand
CGGTTGCGCATCGAGCGGGTGGACATGGATTCACCGCAGCCGCTGCCCACCGTGGCGCAACTGACCGAGGCGATCACGTGGGCCGGCGACTTCGTCACCGGGTTGATGCACGACTGGCCGGAGTATCCTTTCAGCTACGGGGGAGTCGATGCCAGCCGGCCGAACAGATTCCCGGCGGCCGGTTCCACCGATGCGGACGCCAAGCGGGGCCGCGCGGCGACGAACATGCACTGGCAGCTGGCCTCCGACGAAGCGCTGATCATCTCCTTCGATGCGCACGACGGTCTGTGGATGTTGACCAACATGGGAGTGTTCTTCGACAGCATGGACTTCCGGTACCGCCCGGTCAGCTACACGCCCAGCCGCACCACTGTGGACTCCGACGGCAGTGTGCGCATCATCCTGGCCCACCGGGATCCCGGCTTTCACAACTGGATGGACACCCAGGGCTTCGAGTGCGGCAATGTCACCTATCGGCACATGCTCGACGGGCAGCCCGCGGCCCTGCACACCCGGCTGGTCAAGCACGCCGACCTGGCCGGCGAGCTGCCTGCCGACACCGTGCGGGTCACCGCGGAGCAGCGGGTGGCCCAGATGTGGGAGCGGTTCAACGGGATTCGGCGGCGCTACGCGTCGCTGTGAGAGCAGGCGCCCGACGTCCGGTTCAGCGCTGTGGTCTCGGAGCTGTTGCGGGTGTCGGGGTCCTCGGCGCAGTAGTCGAACTTCAGCCCGGCCTGCGAGTCGGAGAAGAACTTGAGAATCCGCTCGATGACGTTCAGCTGCACCGCGGCAGTGGGCAGCACCCGCGCCTGGGCGGTGCCCGCGTCGGTCGAGATGTCGATCGTCGAACCCAGCGGACCGTAGTACGCCGCGGTGTGGGTGCCCTCGAACCAGTCGTCGATCCAGCCCTCGGCCAGCACCTGAACCGCCTCGACGTTCTGCGGCTGCGAGAAGCCCGTCATCAGCGACACCACGAACTGCGCGACGGGGTTCAGCGTCCGGTACGCGTCGGAGTGCCGGCCCCCCACCAGTTCCACGCCGACGAACTGGTCGGGCCGCGCCGCAACCAGCGCCTCGTTCAGGCTGCCGAACGAGTTCAGCTGGGCCGGCTCCGCCGAGATCGTGTAGACGGGGATGTCCTCGGGGATCTTGTCGACGGCGCGGCTGACCTGTCCACCCACCGCGGTGGTGTCGAGCAGGAGCACGCCGACCAGGTCGCGGTCCCGCTCGTCCGGAGCGTACTGGGTGTAGAACCCGCCTGCGCCGGCGGCGAGCAGCCCGCCGCCCGAGTGCCCGGCGAGGACGAACTGCTGTGGCAACACCAGTTCCTCGTTGCCGGAGGCCAGCCGCGCGCTGGCCAGCAGCGCCTCCCGGTCACCGAGGAACAGCTCGCCGACCGCGGCGTGCATCGCGTCACCGCCGGAGAAGCAGCCGTCGCAGGCGAACAGGTTCCCCGAGATCGACGGGGCGACGACGATGGCGTTGTTGCGTTCGGCGAGCTCGGCGGCGGTGGCGTTGTAGAAGCTGGCCCGCGCCGGCCAGCCGTGCTGGAAGTAGATGAGGCGCTGCGGGTTCGGGTCCTCGGGGAAGTACCAGTCCGCCTCGACGGTGTAGCCGTCGCCGCAGTCGATGTCCAGCGCTGATCTGGCGGGGGTGACGGTGCTGCCGGGCGGCACGGCCGGCGGGCCGTCGAACAGCGTGATGACCGCCTCCAACACCCGGAACACCACCGTGCCGACGATGTTGAGCAGGGTCGGCTGCTGGG
>JAXHTL010000047.1:0-24707 GCA_034190095.1 Actinomycetota bacterium | reverse complement strand
CGTCGTCATGGTCGCTGCCGCCGGTTTCCGCCGACGCGTCGGCGCCACGGGAGGTCTCGGCCCGCCCCGGGGTGCCGGCGCTTCGCGGTGTCCTGGGGCTGCGCGTGACACGGTCGGCAGCGGCGTCGTCGGACTGCGATGTCGACGACGTACCTCCGGTCCCGGCCGCGGCCGAGGTTCCGTCCTCGGCGAGTGCCAGGCCGGCGCCGGCCAGCGCCGCCGCCGACAGCCCGGCGGTGACCACGCCGGAGCCGAGCAGTACAGAAAACCGGTGCACCATGTCGCCCCCCTCACGGTTGCAGCAAAGCTACCGAAGGATGTGGCGGAGTGTGCCAGTTTGGGCCGAAGCCACTCAGTCGATGACGGCGCGTTCCTTGCGCTCGGTGATCGGGCGGGCCAGCTCCTGCTCGTTGCAGATGCGCTGGAGCTTGTCGAGCGTCTCGTCGAGGCCCGGCCCCAGCGGCTTGCCCGGGGTGAAGGTGGCGGGCAGGTGCCGCATGCCCTGGATGACACCGATGGTGTCGTAGTGCACGGTGCCTTCCGGGTCGCACACGTAGTCGGGCATCCGGTCCAGCACCGCGGTGAGCATCGACTTGAACACCGTGCGCGCCACGTTGGACCCCACACACCGGTGCACGCCGATGCCGAAGCTGAAGTGCCGGTTTCCCTTCCGGTCCATGATGATCTCGTTGGGGTCCTCGAACACCGCTGGATCGCGGTTGGCCATCGCCCAGGACAGCCACAGCCGCTCGTACTGCTTGAACTGGTGTCCGTCGACCTCGACGTCCTCGGAGAACGTTCGGCCGTCACCGGGCGCCGGGGTGAAGAACCGCAGGAACTCCTCGGTGGCCGGGTGCAGCAGGGTGTCGCGGTCGCGGCTGAGCCGTTCGCGGTCGGCCGGATGCTCGCCGAGCCACTCCAGCGCGTGTGCGGTCAGCGCGGTGGTGGTGTCGAACCCGCCGCCGATGATCAGCCCCAGGTTGCCCAGGATCTCCATGTCCGGAGCGGGCTCACCGTCGAGGCGCAACTGCAGCAACGCATTCACCAGGCCAGGACGGGGATTCTCGCGAATCTCCATCATGTTGTTGATGATGTCGATGCCCATCTCGCGATGCTGTTCGTTGATCTTCTCGCGTTCGGGCGAATGCTCCGGGGTGTACACCGAGGCGTGGGTGGGCTCGCTGTAGACGTTCCACTTCTTCAGGTCGATGCCCATCATCGCCAGCGTGAACACTGCGGGCACCACGTTGGCCAGATGATCGACGAAATCGATCCGGCCGGATTCGATGTGCTCGTCGAGCGCGGCACGGGTGATCTCGTCGATGAACGGTTCCCAGCGCTTGATCGCCGCCGGGGACAGGTACGGGTTGAGCGCCCCGCGGTATGCGCTGTGCTCGGGTTCGTCCATCTCGAGCAGCCCGCCCCGGACGACGGTGGCGCGGCTGGCCTTCGGGATCGTGATGCCCTGATAGGGCGTTTCACCGGAGATGTCGTGGTGGTTGGACACCACCGGGCAGCGCGCCAGCTCGAAGACCTCTTTGCTGCCGGCGGCCACCCAGTGCCCGTTGTACGTGTCAGTCCACGCCATCGGGCACTTGGTCTGCATCTCCTCGGTGATCTTCTCGAATTGCAGCCGGTACTCAGGCGTGTGCCGGTCGAAGTGATAGGTCGGCTGCCTGCGGTTGTCGTCGGCGGTGCCGTCTACGACGTCATCGACACTCAAGGCTCTTGTCTTTCTGTGTTTTTCGAATCCGTTAGCAGTGATCGTGCGGCCTGAACGGCTGCGCCTGTCATTCCTCGATCGAGATGGCCTGTTCCGGGCAGGAGTGCGCGGCCTCGCGGACCGCGTCCTCCTGGTCGGCCGGAACGACTTCGTTGACCGGTGAGGCCGTCCCGTCGATATCGCTGAGTTCGAAGGAGTCCGGGGCGATCATCGAACACAGCGTGTGCCCCTGGCACTTTCCCGAGTCAACAAAAACCTTCACGCCACTGTCCTTCCTAGACGTGGTAGTCGTACCACTTCAAATAGCCACCGGCGTCGACACGCATCTGCATGCCGGTGACATACCTGGCCTCGTCGGACACCAGCCACAGGATCGCGTTGCTGATGTCTTCGGGTTCGATGAAGTTGACCTTCATCGCCTGCTGGACGCCGAACACCGGCTCGGCATCGGCCCGGGTGGGGTTCTCCAGATCGGGCCGGAAGGAGCGGTACATCGGCGGGCTCTGCAACATGTCGGTGTTGCAGTTGGTCGGGTGCACCACGTTCGCGCGGATGCCCCGCACCGCGAGATTCGTCGCCAGGTCGTGAACATATTGTGAGAGCAGGCGTTTGGAGGTCATGTAGGCCATCCCGCCGGGGTCTGCGCCCGGGTTGGGCTTGTTGTGCGCGTCCATCATCGCCGCGGTGGAGCCGGTCGCCACGATCGCCGCGCCTTCTTTGAGGTGGGGGAGGGCCACCTGGATGGCGTTGATCGTGCCGACCAGGTTGGTGTTGATGACGTCGGTCCAGGCCTGAAGCGGCGGCTCACCCTTCATGCCGGCGATACCCGCCTGCGCGACGACGATGTCGAGACCGCCCAGCTGGTTGATGCCGTCCTCGAGAGCCTTCTTCAGCTGCGCGGCGTCCCGGACGTCGGCCTTGGCGGTGACGACCCGCCGGCCGGTCTTCTCCACGAATGCGGCGGTCTCCTCGAGATCGGCCGCGGTGGCCATCGGATAGCCGATCGTCTCGAAGTCCTCGCACAGGTCGACGGCGATGATGTCGGCGCCCTCTTCGGCCAGCCGCACGGCGTGGCTGCGGCCCTGACCGCGTGCGGCGCCGGTGATGAAGGCGACCTTCCCCTGAACGCGTCCCATGTATGTGGCTTCCTTTCGCTGTCGCTAGGTGTTCCGGCCGCCGTTGACGCCCAGGATCTGTCCGGTGATGTAGCTGGCTTCGTCGGAGATGAAGAACGCGCAGGCCGCCGCGATGTCCTCGGGCCGGCCGATGCGGCGCACGGGGGTGGCCTCGATCTGCTTCTGGGTGTCGCCGAGAAAGCCACGCTCCTCGGCCTTGCGCAGCATCGGGGTGTCGATGAAGCCGGGGGGGACCGCGTTGACGGTGATGCCGTGGGGGCCGTACTCCAGTGCCAGGGACTTGGTCAGACCGTTGACCGCCGACTTGGCCGCGACATAGGGGGCCATGAACGGCTGGCCGGAGTGGGTGCTCGACGACGAGATGTTGACGATGCGGCCCCAGCCGGCGTCGAGCATGTCGGGCAGCACGGCCTGGATGCAGTGGAAGGTCCCGTTGAGATTGACGTCGATGACCTTCTGCCAATCCTGGAACGTCAGATCGGTGAACCGCTTGAAGCGATCCAGGCCCGCGGCGTTGACGAGCACGGTGATCGGGCCCAGCTCCGCGCGGACCTCGCCGAGCGCTGCATCGACGGCGGCGCGGTCGGTGACGTCGGCGGCATAGGAGAACTTCTCCTCGCCGGGGTTCAGGTCGATGGTCGCCACGCGGAGGCCATCGGCGCGCAGCCGGTCTGCAATCGCGGCACCGATACCCGAGGCGCCCCCGGTCACGACGGCGGTTTTCACGCGCAGCCTTCAAGCATCAAGAATCATCCTTCCGATTATGAGAACCGTACTCTCGCATACTGCATTATCGCAAGACATGGCGGCCCTCGCGTTCGCACTGGTGAGACGTTTGGCACCGCTTTGTCGCACAGTTCCGTGCAGGCCGCGGACGTTGCTCGCATTTTCTTGAGTTCTCTCACCGCGAATGTATGATTCGCCGAAGATGAGAATGCAGTTTCCATCACATTTGGGCGTTCGAGCCCGGTTCTGTCACACGTAGGGTGCCGCTCCCCGAGGAGGATGATGCAGGAAACAGCCACGATCTCGAGTGATCGCGGCGACGGCGGAGGGGATGCACCCCGCGCCGATCGCCGGCTGCTGATCGGCGGGCAGCTGCTCGAGGCCGACCGGACGTTTCCGTCGCTGAACCCGGCGACCGGAGAGGTGCTCGGCTATGCCCCGGACGCGTCGGTCGCCGATGCCGAGGCGGCGGTGGCCGCTGCGCGGCGCGCTTTCGATTCCGGGGACTGGGCGACCGACACCGCGCTGCGGGTGCGCTGCCTCGAGCAACTGCACCAGGCCCTGGTCGAGCACCGCGACGAACTCGCCGCACTGACCATCGCCGAGGTGGGTGCCACCGAGTCGCTGTGCCAGGGCGCCCAGCTCGACAGCCCGATCGAGATCGTGCGGTACTACGCCGAGCTGCTCAAGACCTATCCGATGACCGAGGACCTCGGGAACATCGAGAGCCGCGGCATGCAGCACCACCGCTGGGTGGAGAAGGAAGCCGCCGGCGTCGTCGCCGCGATCATCGCCTACAACTATCCCAACCAGCTCGCGCTGGCCAAGCTGGCTCCGGCGCTGGCTGCGGGATGCACGGTGGTGCTCAAGTCGGCCCCGGACACCCCGCTGGTCACGCTGGCCCTCGGCGAGCTGATCGCCAACCACACCGACATCCCGGCCGGCGTGGTCAATGTGCTCTCCGGTGCCGATCCCGCCGTCGGCGTGGCGCTGACCACCAGTCCGGACGTCGACATGGTCACCTTCACCGGCTCGACCCCGACCGGCCGGGCGATCATGTCCGCGGCCAGCGACACGCTCAAGAAGGTGTTCCTCGAACTCGGCGGCAAGTCCGCCGCCATCGTGCTCGACGACGCCGACTTCAACATGGCCGCACTGTTCTCGGCCTTCAGCATGGTCACCCACGCCGGTCAGGGCTGCGCGCTGACCTCACGGCTGCTGGTACCGGCCACGCACAAGGACGAGATCGTCGAGATGATCAAGAACAACTTCGGGTTGGTGCGGTACGGGGATCCGGCCGACCCGGCGACCTACATGGGTCCGCTGATCAGCGACAAACAGCGGGACAAGGTCGACGGCATGGTCAAGCGTGCGGTAGCTGCGGGCGCCACCCTGGTCACCGGCGGTGAGAAGGTCGACCCCGGCTTCTTCTACACCCCCACGCTGCTCGCCGACGTCGACCCGGACAGCGAGATCGCCCAGGAAGAGGTCTTCGGCCCGGTGCTGGTCGTCATCGCCTACTCCGACGACGACGACGCGGTGCGCATCGCGAACAACTCGATCTACGGCCTGTCCGGCGCGGTGTTCGGCAGCGCCGAGCGCGCCAAGGCGGTCGCGCGGCGCATCCGGACCGGCACCTTCTCCATCAACGGGGGGATGTACTTCGCTCCCGACAGCCCGTTCGGCGGCTACAAGCAGTCCGGTATCGGACGGGAGATGGGCAAGGCCGGGCTCGAGGAGTTCCTCGAGTGCAAGACGATGGCAGAGGTGGTCGGTTAAGTGAGCAAGCCGTTGGACGGAATCCGCGTTCTCGAGGTCGCGATGTACGGCTTCGTCCCGTCGGCCGGAGCGGTGCTCGCCGAGTGGGGCGCCGACGTCGTCAAGGTCGAGCACGCCGTCACCGGGGACCCGCAACGCGGCCTGCGCCAGACCGGGCTGCTGCGCGTCGAGGGCGACCCGAACCCCAACATCGAGCACGCCAACCGGCTCAAGCGCAGCATCGGCCTGGACATGTCGGTTCCCGAGGGCAAGGAGATGCTGCTCGAGTTGGCCCGCCGCGCCGATGTGTTCCTCACCAGCTTCCTGCCCGGGCACCGGCAGAAGTTCGGCATCGACGTCGACGACATCCGCGCGGTGAACCCGAACATCATCTACGCCCGCGGCAGCGCGCTCGGTCCGCGCGGCGAGGAGTCGGTCAAGGGCGGCTACGACATGACCGCGTTCTGGTGCCGGGCCGGCACCGCGCGCACCATCACTCCGCCGGACATGCCGGGGATGATCGGCCCGCCCGGACCTGCCTACGGGGACACCATCTCGGGCACGAACCTGGCCGGCGGCATCGCGGCGGCGCTGCTCAAACGCGAACGCTCGGGCGAGCCTTCGGTGGTCGACGTGTCACTGCTGGGCAGCGGGCTGTGGTCGATGGGCCACACGGTGGCGCTGACCAAACACCTCGACCAGCGCATGGAGGCCTTCCCGCCCGGGGTGCACGGTTCGCCGATCAATCCGCTGGTGGGCCTGTATCCGACGGCCGACGATCGCTACATCTCGTTCGTGATGATGCAGCCGACCAAGTTCTGGGCCGACGTGTGCCGGCACATGGAACTCGACGAGCTCATCGACGACCCGCGCTTCGCCACCGCGGAGTCCATCGCCGAGAACACCGAGGCGGCCACCGAGATCCTCACCGAGGCCATGAAGAAGCGTCCGCTGGTGGAGTGGAGCGAGCGCTTCGCGACGCTGGCCGGACCGTGGGCGCCCGTCCAAGACACGCTGCAGGCGGCCGAGGACGCGCAGGTCCGCGCCAACGAGTACCTGGTGCGGGCCGGCGAGCTCGAGCTGGTCGCCAACCCGGTCCAGTTCGACGTCGCCGCGCCGGCGTCCGGGCCGGCTCCCGGTTTCGCCGAGCAGACCGACGAGATCCTGCTCGAAATGGGACTGGACTGGGACCGAATCATCGAGCTCAAGACCGCCGGTGCCGTAACCTGATCGCCCTACTGTAAGCACAACCGGAAGACTTCACATGCCATTCGTCGCGTCCGTCGGGACCTACCTGCCGTGCTGGGGCTCGCCCCTGCAGCGGGTAGCCGGCGACGACGAGGACGTCGTCACGATGGCCGTCGAGGCCGGCAGGGCGGCGTTGACGGACGGCGGATCGGTCGAACGTGTGGTGCTCGTCAGTCGCGATCTCCCGCTGCTGGAGAGCAGTAACGCCGCGGTCCTGTTGGCCGGGTTGGGGCTCGACCCCGAACTGGAGGTCGACGAACGGCTCGGCGGTGCTCCGGCGACGGTGGACGCGGTCAGTTCGGCCCGCCCACGGACGTTGATCATCGGCGCCGACCTGCAACCCGCCGGCGCGGCCGCGATCCTGACCGCCGAAAGCGGGCTGCAGGTGCGCACCGCCGCGCGGGTCGCGCGCAGCCTGCCGGTGCGCACCCGAAAGTCCAGCGGCGACGTGCATGACTACGGAGATCCCCGGTTGCTGCACGAACGGGGTCTGATCGCCTCGCTGGCCGCCGCCTGGTTGGACACCCCGGTCGCGGTGGCCGGTGTCGACCACGAGCGGGCGGTCGAGTTGTGCCTCGGCGATCCGCCCGCGCTACCCACCTCCGGTGCCAGCGCAAGTCTGTTCGCCCTGGCCGGGTTGGCGGAACGCGGCCAGACGGGGCCGCTGGTCGCGGTCGAACAGGCGATCCTGTCGGGGATCAGCATCGCCGGCGGGCCGGCGCACATCCATCGTCGCGAACCCGAACCCCGGCTGCTGCCGGCGGGCCGGCTGATCGCCGACGGGGAGATCCCCATCTCGCTGGCCGCCTACGAGCGCGCTTTCGAGGCGAAGGTCCGCTGGGAGGCGGGGCGGTTCGGTGACTTCACCGACTCCAGTGCCGCGCCCGAACTGGACTTCCCGCCCCGTTACCGTGTCGGCGCGGACGGCGCCCTGGCCACCGACTACGAATTGGTTCCGCTGCCGCGTACCGGCACGGTCCACACCGAGACCACCGTGCACATCCCGGTACCGGGGCTGCGCACCCCGTACTCGCTGGTCATCGTCGAGCTCGACGGCGTCGATGTGCGCGCCCTGGTGAAAGTGACCGGCGCAGAACCCGGGTCCGTCGACATCGGCGATCGTGGGCGGTTGGTGCTGCGCCGTGTCGCAGTGCGGTCGGGGGTGCCCGACTACGGCTATGCGTTCGAGCCCGAACCGGCGGACTCGTCCACCAGGGGTGCGGCGTGAGGCGGGTCGCGATCGTCGGCGCCGGCATGACGCCCTTCGCCGAGCACTTCGCGCTCGGCATCAAGGACCTGCTGCCGATGGCGTTCTCCGAATGTGCGGCCTCGGTGGACAAGGGGCTGTCCAAGACCGATCTGCAGGGCGCCTGGTTCGGGGCGATGGGAACGGCCGACGGGTTCCCCGCCGGGATCCTGGCCGACACGCTGGGCCTTCCCGAGCTACCGGTGACCCGCATCGAGAACTCCTGCGCGACCGGCCATGACGCGATCCGCAATGCGCTCTACGGCATCGCGTCGGGTGCCTTCGACGTCGCTCTGGTGATGGGCGCCGACAAGCTGCGCGACACCACGTCGGCCGGGTTGTTGTGGGAATGGGAGGCGATGGCCCGGGACATGGCCTGGGACTACCCGCTGGGGCTGGTGGCGCCCGCGGGTTTCGCCCTGCATGTTCGCCGATATCTCCACGAATCTCCGGCAACTGAAGAACACTTGGCCATGGTGGCGGTCAAGAACCACCGCAATGGAGTCGACAACCCGAAGGCGCGGCTGCGCTTTGAGATCACGATGGAGCAGGCCCTGAACGCACCGACCGTGGTGACGCCGTTCCGGCTCTACGACTGCGCACCGCAGAGCGATGGTGCCGCAGCACTGGTCATCGCCGCCGACGACGTCGTCGACCGCTTCACCGACCGGCCGGTGTGGATACGTGGGGTCGGCCTCGGTCTGGATTCGGTGATGCACCAGCACAAGCCGGACCTGACCACGCTGCCGGCGACGACCAGGGCCGCCAAGCAGGCCTTCGCGATGGCGGGAATGTCACCGGCCGACGTCGACGTCGCCGAGGTGCACGACTTCCTGACCGGTATCGAGTTGATGAGCTACGAGGACCTGGGCTTCGCTGAAAGGCTGGGCGGCTACAAGCTTCTGGAGGCAGAGGTGACCAGCGTCGGTGGAGCCCTTCCGGTGAATCCCAGCGGCGGGTTGAAAGCCAAAGGTCACCCACCGGGCGCCACCGGTGTGGCACAGTGCGTCGAGTTGTTTCAACAGTTGCGGGGCGAGGCCGTCAATCAGGTCGACGGTGCACGAATCGCACTGGCACACAACATCGGCGGCCCGACGGCCGTATCGGGCGTGACGATTCTGGAAGGGTCGGGAACTGATGGCAGTTAAGGGGCCGGAACGCTGGTCCGTCGGCGTTCCGCAGATCCGCAACCTCTCCGGCCCGATGCAGGCCGTGGGCGGCCTGTTCTCCATGTCGGCCGACGCGTTCATGTTCATCTTCCGCAGGCCGTTCCAGTGGCGGGAGTTCCTGGAGCAGTGCTGGTTCGTCGCGCGGGTGTCGCTGGCTCCCACGCTGCTGGTGGCGATCCCGTTCACCGTGCTGGTCAGCTTCATCCTCAACATCCTGCTGCGCGAGCTCGGCGCAGCCGACCTGTCCGGCGCCGGCGCCGCATTCGGCGCGGTGACCCAGGTCGGCCCGCTGGTGACGGTGCTCATCGTCGCCGGCGCGGGAGCGACGGCGATGTGCGCCGATCTGGGTTCGCGCACCATCCGCGAGGAGATCGACGCGATGGAGGTGCTGGGCATCAACCCGGTGCAGCGGCTGGTGACGCCCCGGATGCTCGCCTCGGGCCTGGTGGCGCTGCTGCTCAACAGCCTGGTCGTCATCATCGGCATCATCGGCGGCTACACGTTCTCGGTGTTCATCCAGGACGTCAACCCGGGGGCTTTCGCCGCCGGCATCACGCTGCTGACCGGCGTGCCCGAGGTGATCATCTCCTGCGTGAAGGCCGCCCTGTTCGGTCTCATCGCCGGGCTGGTCGCCTGCTACCGCGGCTTGACCATCACCGGCGGCGGCGCCAAGGCCGTGGGTAACGCGGTCAACGAGACGGTCGTGTACGCGTTCATGGCGTTGTTCGTGATCAACGTTCTGGTCACCGCCATCGGCATCCGGATGACGACGGGCTAGGGCGGGCATCATGGGAACCACAGCGGTATTGCGGTCGCGTTTTCCGCGGCTGATCGGCTACTTCGGCCGGCCGGTGGCGCTGCTGTCGCGCATCGGCGACCACACCTTGTTCTACCTGCGCGCGCTGGCGGGCACTCCGCACGCCGCGGTGCACTTCCGCAAGGAGATCGTCCGGCTGATCGCCGAGATCTCGATGGGTGCGGGAACCCTGGCCATGATCGGTGGAACCGTCGTCATCGTCGGCTTCCTGACCCTGGCCGCCGGCGGAACGCTGGCGGTGCAGGGGTACAGCTCGCTGGGCAACATCGGCATCGAAGCCCTGACCGGCTTCCTGGCCGCGTTCATCAACGTGCGCATCTCGGCGCCCGTGGTGGCCGGTATCGGCCTGGCCGCCACGTTCGGCGCCGGCGTCACCGCGCAGCTGGGCGCCATGCGGATCAACGAGGAGATCGACGCCCTCGAGTCGATGGGAATCCGCCCGGTCGAGTACCTGGTGTCGACACGCATCGTCGCGGGCATGATCGCGATCACCCCGCTGTATTCGATCGCGGTCATCCTGTCCTTCGTGGCCAGCCAGTTCACCACGACCGTGCTGTTCGGCCAGTCCAGTGGGTTGTACGAACACTACTTCGACACGTTCCTGAACCCGATCGACCTGTTGTGGTCGTTCCTGCAGGCGGTCCTGATGGCCATCACGATCCTGTTGATCCACACCTATTTCGGCTATTTCGCCACCGGCGGGCCGTCCGGGGTGGGCGTCGCGGTCGGCAACGCCGTGCGCACCTCGCTGATCGTGGTGGTGTCGGTGACCCTGCTCATCTCGCTGTCGATCTATGGCTCCAACGGCAATTTCAACCTGTCGGGTTAGGGGAACCAGATGACGTCAAACCTCGGACCCGGACCGATACACCGTTCGGAGACCACCAGCGCCGCGTCGCCGGTCGGCTCCTCGGGCGGCCGGCACTTCGGTGTGGCCAACTACGCCCGCCCGCTGGCGGGGCTGACCATGGTGGTCGCGATCGTCGCCGTGATCGCGCTGGCGGTGTTCCTGTTCCAGGGCGGCTTCCGCGACACCGCGTCGGTCACGGTGATCTCCGACCGCGCCGGCCTGGTGATGAATCCCGACGCCAAGGTCAAGATGCGCGGGGTTCAGGTCGGCACGGTGGAGCACATCTCGCAGCGCGCCGACGGCACCGCGTCGCTGGAACTGGCCATCGACAAGAACCAGCTGAACCTGATCCCCGAGAACGTCGGCGTCGACATCGCCTCCTCGACGGTCTTCGGCGCGAAGTCGGTGATGTTCACCCCGCCCGCCGATCCGTCGGCGCAGCACCTGCGGGCCGGTCAGGTCATCCAGGGCGACCACGTCATGATCGAGATCAACACGGTCTTCCAGCAACTGGTCTCGGTCCTGGACACGATCGACCCCGCCAAGCTCAACGAGACCCTCGGGGCGATCTCGGCCGCCTTCTCCGGTCGCGGTGAGCAGTTCGGCCAGAGCCTGAGCGATCTCAACGCGCTGCTGGGCGAGTGGGAGCCCAGCCTGGACAATTTCGGCCGCGATCTCGAGCTGACGGCTCCGGTCGCCGCCGCCTACGGCGACTCGGCCGACGCACTGCTGCGCACCCTGCAGAACACCATCACGCTCAGCGACGGGATCGTCGACGAACAGCAGAACCTGGACGCCTTCCTGGTCAGCGCGATCGGGCTGGCCGACGTCGGCAACGACGTGCTGGGCAGTAACCGGCAGGCCACCAGTGATGTGGTCAGCCTGCTGGTGCCGACCACCGACCTGCTGAAGGAATACGCGCCGGCGATCAACTGCATGCTCGAGGGCATGAACTACATCCGGCTGCAGCCGCCGCAGATGGACCCGGGCGTGGTGGTCAACGTCGCGTTCACCCTGGGCATCGAGCGCTACCGGTACCCGGCGAACCTGCCCAAGGTCGCGGCCAAGGGCGGCCCGCAGTGTATGGGCCTGCCGTACTTGGGATTCGGCAACCGGTCGAAGTACCTGGTGACCGACACCGGCGCCAACCCCTGGCAGTACGGCAACCAGGGGATCCTGCTCAACTCCGACGGTCTCAAGCAGATGCTGTTCGGGCCGTTGGACGGACCGCCGCGCAACACCGCACAGATCGGACAGCCGGGATAATGCGCACCACTTCCACGCTCATCAAATTCGGCGCGTTCGCCACCGTGATGGTGTTACTGACCGCGTTCCTGTTCATGGCGTTCAGCCAGTACCGCAGCGGCTCCACCGCGGGCTACTCGGCGGTGTTCGCCGACGCCTCGCGGCTGCAGACCGGTGACTCGGTGCGGGTGGCCGGGGTGCGGGTGGGCACGGTCAACAGTGTCGACCTGCAACCGGACAAGTCGGTCTCGGTGGAGTTCGATGCCGATCGCAGCATCGTGCTGACCACCGGGACGCAGGCGGCGGTGCGCTACCTGAACCTCACCGGTGACCGCTACCTGGAGCTGCTCGACGGACCCGGTTCGACCCGGGTGCTGCCGGCCGGCTCGCAGATACCCGAGGAACGCACCGCGGGCGCACTGGATCTGGATCTGCTGCTGGGTGGTCTGCGCCCGGTCATCCAGGGCCTGAACCCCGATGACGTCAACGCACTGACCTCGGCGCTGGTGCAGATCTTCCAGGGACAGGGCGACACCCTCGACTCGCTGATGAGCCGGACGTCGTCGTTCTCGACCAGCCTGGCCGACAACAGCGAGACCGTCCAGCAGCTGATCGACAACCTCAACGAGGTGGTCGACACCCTGTCCCGGGACGGCGACAAGTTCTCGAACACCATCGACGGTCTCGAGCAGTTGGTCAGCGGGCTGGCCGAAGACCGCGACCCGCTGGGCACCGCGATCACCGCGCTGGACAACGGAACGGCCTCGATCGCCAGCCTGCTCACCGAGACGCGGCCGGCACTCGACGGCACGGTCAACGAGATCAACCGGGTCGCCCCGCTGCTCAACGACCACCAGATCGTCTTCGACCGGGCGCTGCAGCGCGGCCCGGAGAACTATCGCAAGCTGGCCCGGTTGGGTGCCTACGGCAGCTGGATCATGTACTACATCTGCGGGCTGTCACTGCGTGTGACCGACCTGGAGGGCCGGACCGCGGTGTTCCCGTGGATCAAGCAGGAGAGCGGAAGGTGCGGTGAGCCCTGATGCGTAAATACCGTGAGTCCAACCTGATCCGGGCGGGTTTCATCGGCGCCATGGTGATCCTGCTGATCATCGCGGTGGGTTTGCAGCCCGAGCGACTGATCCAGTGGGCGACCTCCATCCGCCACCAGGCGCTGTTCACCGAGGCCGGCGGAATCACCGTCGGCAACGACGTCACCATCTCCGGGATCAAGGTGGGCTCGGTCACCGATGTGGCGCTGGACAACGGTGATGCGCTGGTCACCTTCACCACCGACGGGAAGTACCCGCTGGGCTCGCAGACCACCGCGCACATCCGCACCGGCTCGCTGCTGGGGGAGCGGGTCATCACGCTGGAATCCGACGGCAGCGGGACGCTGAGCAATTCCGAGCCCATCCCCACGTCGCGGACGTCGTCGCCGTACTCGCTGACCGACGCCGTGGGCGACCTGACCGCCAACACCGCTGCCACCGACACCGCCTCGCTGAACCAGTCGCTGGACACCCTCTCGGCGACGATCGATCAGATCGCGCCCAAGCTGGGACCCACCTTCGACGGGATCAGCCGGCTCTCCAGGTCGATCAACGACCGCAACGAGAACCTCGCTGCGTTGTTGTCCAGCGCCGCCGACGTCACCGAGGTGCTGGGGCAGCGCAGCCAGCAGCTCAACACGCTGATCCTGAACGCCAACGATCTGCTCGGGGTGCTCAACGACCGCCGTGACGCGATCGTCGACCTGCTGGCCAACACCTCGGCGGTCGCCCAGCAACTCAGCGGCCTGGTCGCCGACAACGAGGCCGAGCTGGCCCCGTCGCTGGAGCGGCTCAACTCGGTGATGGAGATGCTGGAACGCAACCGCGAGAACATCGCCCTGATCCTGCCGAACCTGAAGAAATTCATTCTCGCGCAGGGTGAGACGCTGGCCAACGGTCCCTACTACAACGCCTACGTCCCCAACCTGCAGCCTGCCCAGCTGCTGCAGCCGTTCTTCGACTACGCGTTCGGGTTCCGGCGCGGGACCAACGCCGGCCAGCCGCCGGACACCGCTGGACCGCGCGCCGAGCTGCCGCTGCCCTACAACGGAATTCCCGGAGGTACTCGCTGATGAGCCGCAAGCGGGTGATGACGCTGCTGGCGGTGGCGCTGGTCGCGCTGGTGGTCGCCGGTGGTGGCTACCTGATCAGGCAGGTGTACTTCGGGCCCAGGACGATCGAGGCGATCTTCACCACCGCCACCGGTATCTACCCCGGCGACGAGGTCCGGGTGTCGGGGGTCGAGGTCGGCACCATCGAATCGATCACACCGGAGGGCACCCAGACCAGGATGGTGCTCAACGTCGACCGCGACGTCCCGATCCCGGTCGACGCCCAGGCCGTGATCGTCGCGCCGAACCTGGTCGCGGCGCGCTACGTGCAGCTGACCCCGGCCTACCGCAGCAGCGGGCCGACGATGCCCGAGGACACCGTCATTCCGCTGGACCGCACCGCGGTCCCGGTGGAGTGGGACGAGGTCAAAGAGCAGCTGATGCGGCTGGCCACCGATCTGGGCCCGCAGAGCGGTGTGGACGGCACCTCGGTGTCGCGCTTCATCGACAGCGCCGCCAACGCCATGGACGGCAACGGAGAGAAGCTGCGCGAGACCATCTCTCAGCTCTCCGGCGTGGCCCGGGTGCTCGCCGAGGGCAGCGGCAACGTCGTCGACATCATCAAGAACCTGCAGACGTTCGTCACCGCGTTGCGCAACAGCAACGAGCAGGTGGTGATGTTCCAGAACCGGCTGGCCACGCTGACCAGCGTGGTGGACGGCAGCCGGTCGGACCTCGACGCGGCGCTGAACAACCTCTCGGTCGCCGTCGTGGACGTGCAGCGGTTCGTGTCCGGCACCCGCGGCCAGGCCTCCGAGCAGGTGCAGCGGCTGGCCAACGTGACGTCGAATCTGCTGAACAACAAGATGGAGATCGAGAATCTCCTGCACACCGCGCCCAACGCGCTGACCAACGCCTACAACATCTACAGCCCGGACGTCGGCAGCGCGGTGGGGCAGTTCGTGTTCAACAACATGTCCAACCCGCTGGACTTCGTCTGCGGTGCCATCGGTGCGATCGAGAACACCACGGCGCCGGAGACCGCGAAGCTGTGCGCCCAGTACCTCGGGCCGGCCCTGTCCCAGGTCAACTTCAACTACCTGCCGTTCCCGATCGCCCCGTACCTGATGCCGTCGGCGAACCCGGCGAACCTCATCTACTCCGAGCCGAACCTGGCTCCGGGTGCCGAGGGATCCCCGCCGGGCGCGGCGATCCCGCCGAGGATCTCCGCCTACGAGGGTGTCCCGGCCGGACCGGCGCCCTACACCGGCCGCGCCCCCGGGGAGCCGCCCCCAGGAGCTCAGCAGCTGCTGCCCGGCGCGCCGCCGGTGGTGCCGCCGAGCATGCCGCAGAGTGTGTACTCGATGCTCGCGCCGGCCGGCCCGGCCCCCGGCCCGGCGCCTGCCGCCGGCCCGGCCCCGGCTCCGGCTCCGAGCGGCCCGCTATTGCCGGCCGAGGCGGGAGGGACGCCATGACCAAGGAGAAAGCGATGCGCGGAGTCGTCGTCGCGGGCGCCTGCGTGGCGGTCGCGGTCAGCGGCTGTGGATTCCAGGGCGTCAACTCGCTGCCGCTGCCGGGCGCGGTGGGGCGCGGGCCCGACGCCGAGGTGTACCACGTCGAGATCGCCAATGTCGCGACGCTGGAACCGAACTCCCCGGTGATGATCGACGACGTCGTGGTGGGCAGCGTACGCAGCATGGCGGTGCAGGACTGGCATGCCAACGTCGAGATCTCGGTGAAACCCGGGGTGACGGTGCCCGCCAACGCGGTGGCCAGCGTCGGCCAGACCAGCCTGCTGGGCTCCATGCACATGGCGCTGAATCCGCCACCCGGTCAGGAGCCCGAGGGCCGACTGGCGCCGGGCGCCACCATCGGGCTGAACGACTCGTCGACCTATCCGACGACCGAGCAGACGCTGGCGGCGCTGGCGGCCGTGGTCAACGGCGGCGGGCTCGGTCAGATCGGCGACGTCCTGCACAACCTCAGCGGTGCACTGAGCGGCCGTGAGGACGAGGTTCGCGAATTGCTGACCCGGCTGGACAAATTCGTCGGCACCCTGGATGCGCAGCGGGACAGCATCGTGGCCTCGATCCAATCGCTGAACCGGCTGGCCTCGACGTTCGCCGAACAGCGGGACGACATCACCGAGGCGCTGGACCGGATTCCGCCGGCCATCGACGTCCTGGTGGCCGAACGGCCCCGGCTGACCACCGCGCTGTCGAAGCTGGGTACCTTCAGCAACACCGCCACGCAGTTCGTCAACGACTCCAAAGACGACCTGGTGCGCAACCTGCAGAACCTCGAGCCCGCCATCAAGGCCTTCGCCGACGTCGGCCCCGACCTGAACTCGATCCTCGAATACGCCGCGCACTTCCCGTTCACCCAGAGCTTCATCGACCGGGCGGTCCGGGGTGACTACTACAACCTGTTCGCCGTCGTCGACATGACAATTCCGCGCCTCAAGCGCAGCCTGTTCCTGGGTACGCGGTGGGAGCAGGAAGGCGCACAGCTGGTCCCCGCCCCCGGTGATCCGGCCTACCTGCAGTACACCTACGACCCGCTCTACACCGGGGTCGATCCGCTGCCGCAGACGGTTCCGCCGTTGGGTGACGTCACGTATCCGCCTGGCGTACCGATGGCGCCGGAGGCGGCCACCGACCAGGCCGCGGCGCCGCTTCCGCCGGTTCCCGCCGAGGTGGGACCGATCCTGCCGGTGGTACCGCCGACTCCGATGTCCATGCCGGGGCTGCCCGTGCAGGTGCAGTCGGCACCACCTGAACCGGGCGCGCAAGCGCCGATCTTCGCGGGTCCCTACGACGCCCCGCCCGCACCCGGAGGTGGTGGCTGATGCTCACCCGCTTCGTTCGCACGCAGCTGATCATCTTCACGATCGCCTCGATCGTGGGTGTGTCGGTGATGGCGCTGGTCTACATGCAGATCCCGATGTTGCTCGGGATCGGCCGGATCACCGTGACCATGGACCTGCCGGCTGCGGGCGGCCTCTACCGGTTCAGCAATGTGACCTACCGTGGTTCGCAGATCGGCAAGGTCCGCTCGGTCGAACTGACCGAGAACGGTGCCCGGGCGGTGATGCTGCTGGAGACCTCGCCGAAGGTGCCCGCCAACCTCGAGGCCGAGGTGCGCAGCATGTCGGCGGTCGGTGAGCAGTACGTGGAGTTGTTGCCCCGCACGGATTCCGGCCCGTTCCTGGAGGACGGCTCGGTCATCGAGCGGGACAACACGACGATCCCGCAAGCGGTCGGTCCGATGCTGGATCAGCTCAGTGCGCTGGTCGACACGATTCCCAAGGAGAGCCTGACCCGGCTGCTCGACGAGTCGTTCAACGCCTTCAACGGCACCGGATTCGACTTCGGTTCGCTGCTGGACTCCGGGGCGACGATCAGCAGGGACGCCAATGCGGTCGCCGACCAGGCGCGCACGCTGACCGACGACGCCGTGCCGTTCCTCGAGGCCCAGGCGCAGACCACCGACGCGATCCGGACGTGGGCGGCCAGCCTGGCGGGGATCACCGAACAGGTCGCGAACAACGATCCGCAGGTGCGTTCGTTGCTGCAGAACGGCCCGGGTTTCGCGCAGGAGACCTCGCGGCTGCTCGAGGATCTCAAGCCCACGCTTCCGGTGCTGTTGGCGAACATGACCACGTTCGGCCAGATCGGCGTGACCTACAACTCGTCGATCGAGCAGCTGCTGGTGCTGGTGCCGCCGTTCGTGGCGCAGATCCACACCTACGCTCCGACCAACAACCCGACCGGTCTGCCCAGCGGCGAGTTCTCGCTGGGGCTCGGTGACCCGCCGGCCTGCACGGTGGGCTTCCTGCCCCCGTCCTCGTGGCGGCCACCCACCGACGAGACGATCGTCGACACCCCCGATGGCCTGTACTGCAAACTGCCGCAGGACAGCCCGGTGGGCGTGCGCGGCGCGCGCAACTATCCGTGCATGGAGCATCCGGGTAAACGCGCTCCCACCGTCGAGCTGTGCAACGACCCGACCGGGTACCAGCCGATCGCGACGCGCCAGCACGCGACCGGTCCGTACCCGATCGATCCGAGCCTGGTCTCGCAGGGTGTGCCGATCGACGCCCGGGTCAACAACGACGAGGCGATCTTCGGGCCGATGGAAGGCACGCCGCTGCCACCGGGGGTGGCGGCACCACCACCGGAGATACCGCAGCCGCCGTCTCCGCCGCCGAACTTCGCCGGCACCAATCCGGGACCGATGCTGCCGGGGCAGCCGCTGTACACCTCCCCGCCGGTATTGCCCCCGGGGGCGCCGCAGGTGAACAATCCGGCGACCAATCCGCTGCCGCCGGCAGAACTGCCCCGGGCCACCGAAGTGCCGGTGCCGCCGGGCATTTCCCCGGAGGATCTGCATCTGCCGCCGGAGTACGTCCCGGTTCCCGGGCCGGAGCCGATCGTCTCGCCGAGCGCGTTCGAGGGCGGGTCGGGGTCTTCGGGTCCGTCGCTCGAGGTGGCCAAGTACAACCCGCGGACGGGGGAGTACGTCGGCAGTGACGGCAAGCTCTACCGGCAGGCCGATCTGGCGGGCGCGCCGAAGTCGTGGCAGGAGATGATGCCCACCTGACGTTGGTCGGGCAGACGAATCCGGCCCCGGGGCGAAAACCCCGGGGCCGGATTCGTCTGCAGGGCCTGCAGAACCGGGCTGCTACAGCTTCTTCATGTAGAAGGGCATCCTGATCTGGGGCCACTGGTTGCGCCCGCAGGAGCCGCTGGCGCCCAGGGTCTGGTTCTCGCCGGTGTACTCGTTCGACGCCGCGTCGTAGTGCCCGTCGAAGCCGACCGGATAGATCTTGTAGATGCGCAACCCCTCGACCGCTTGGCCGTCGGCGCAGAACCGCCATTCCGGGACAACGCGTTTGACGTACCACAGGCCGTTGGTGGTGTAGATCGGTGCGCTCCAGCCCTCGTCACTGTTGACGGTGCCGGTGCACTCGATGGGGGAGATGCACTCGGTCGAGATGGTCCAGGTGGCCCGCTCGCCGGGTTGGTCCTGGAAGCGTTCGTTGATCTTGGCGAAATCGCCGTTGGACGACACCGCGAACGTTCCGTTGATGCCCCACTGCTGTTCTGCGCCAGCGGATCCGGCAGTCATCAACCCGAACGCCGCGGTGGCCGCTACGATCGCGGCACGGGCGCTGTTCCTGGCGGCCGACATAGGCGTACTCCTCCGACCGGTGATAGTCGTGTTCTCAGTAACGGAGAATAACAGTTTCGCCCTTGGGTCCCTGAGGAATCACGGGATTACGGGTTCTGGTCAGCGGGCTGTGGCGACGCGCACGGAGCAATCTTCTCGGAAACCGAGAGTTCCGTTTCCGGGTGTGCGAGAGTATTGCCGTGCGTCTGACCGGAATAGCGGCATCGGCGGTAATGGCCGTCGGCTTGCTGACGGCACCCCAGGCCGGTGCCGGGCCGCAAACGTGTAACGACCCTTCCTGTGTGCCTGGCATCACCCCGAACGTCGTGCTGGGTTCGTACTGCTCGAACACCAGCTACTACGTCTTCGGCACCGCCGTGGCCGGGCCGTCGATCCGGCCGGGCCGGATGGTGTTCTGTGGCTCGGCGCGCCGCTACGAGCCCAGGTGGTTCCGGTCGCCGCCGGTGGCCGGAATCCGGGACGAGGGCAGCGACTGCACCGGCTACAACCACGGAGCCGCGCAGGCGCCCGACGGGCTGTTCCTCATGTGCGTGCCGATGAACGGCCGCAATCTCTGGCGCCGCGGCGACTCCTGAACCGGCGCTGCCGGCACCGGTTCAGGGGGTTCACCGGCTCCGGTGGTTCACCAGCTCCGGATCGAGCACAGCGCTCCCTTGGGGCCGCTGTGCGTCTTGACCACCACGCCGTCCACGGCCAACTCGCAGTTGAACGTCGGTGTGGGCAGGTTCGGTGACTCGCCGCTCTGCACCAGGACCATCGCCCACAGGGTGGGGTCGGCCAGCTGGGTCTCCAGTACCCACGGCTGGTTGGGGCCGACGTCGGCCTCGACCATCGGGCTGAACAGAAACGGATTGTGGCTGTAGTCGGAGAACACCGCGGGCTCGGCGTCGCGGTAGTAGATCTTCGCCCAGAACGGCGCATCGGTGGTGACGGTGTAGCGCACCTGGTGCATGACCGGGCCCTGTGCGGAAACCGGGGCTGCCACGACGCCTGCCGCAGCGCTGAGAGCGGCCGTCGTGGCGATGGTCAGGAAACGTCGCATCGTCACATCCTGGTCAGGAAGAAGGGATAGGTGATCTGGCCGCCCGGCGCCCCGTCGCAGCCGACGTCGAACGAGGACACCATCTGGCCGGTCAGCGTGGTGGCGTCCCAGGTGTAGACGTCATGCGTCGGGATGGTCGGTCCGTAATAGATGTTCCCGCACCGCAACCCGAACGGATCGTCGATCACCATGGTGTAGCGGCCGTCGGCCAACCACGCCGGCACCTTGCTGTACACCGCCTTGGCGATCGGCTGGGGCATGATCTCGGCGTCGATGCAGTCCGTTCGCTTCGTGTTGTCCGGATTGCGGCACGGCGCGATCAGCGACCAGACGTAGGTGTGGAAATCACGCCGCTCGGGGATGTGCAGCAGGTAGCTGCCCAGCGACATCGCCGATGCCGGGGGCGGCCAGATGAATGCTGTGACGGCCAGAACGGCGCCCAACACGACCGACTTCACACAGTCCTCCACGCTTGGTCGACAGAATGCCGATCTCACTTTAGGAGATTGGCATTATCCCCGCGGAGAATATCAACTGGGGCGTGCCCAGCGGCCGCGAATGACCGACGCGGCTCAGCTGACCGGGGTGAACGTGATGTTCAGTTCGGTCAGACCCCGCAGGATGAACGTCGGCTCGTAGTTGTAGCTGCGCTGGCCTGCCGGTCCGTGCTTGTCCGCATCGATCGCGATGTCGGCCATCCGGTCCAGGATCCGCTCGATCGAGACCCGGCCCTCGACGCGGGCCAGCGGTCCGCCCGGGCACGAGTGCACGCCGCGGCCGAAGGCGATGTGCTCGCGGACGTTCTTGCGGTCCAGGTCGAACTCGTGCGGATGATCGAACCGGTTCGGGTCGCGGTTGACCGCACCGGGGCAGACCATCAGCGTGGTGCCTGCGGGCACGTCGAGGTCGCCGACCTTGGTGGGCTTCTTGGCCAGCCGGAACTGGCTCTTGACCGGGGCATCCATCCGCAGCGCCTCTTCGACGAAGATCGGGATCCGGCTGCGGTCGCGGCGCAGCGCCTCCTGGATCTCGGGTTGGTCGCCGAGGACCCGCAGTGAGGCCGAGAGCAGCTTGGTGGTGGTCTCCTGGCCGGCGGCGAACAGGAACGTCGCCGAGCGGACGACCTCGATCAGCGGCGGGGTCGATCCGTCCGGGTACTTGGCGGTCGCCAACGCGGTGAGCACGTCGTCGCGGGGCTGCTCGCGGCGCTCCTCGAGATAGCCGAGGAACTTGTCGTCGAGCCACTCCAACGGGTTGGTTCCGACCAGGTCGCTGTGGTCGAGCGAGCCCACGGTGGCGCCCGGCCGCGGCGCTCCGAGGATGGTGCGGAATTCCTCGTGGTCGGCTTCGGGAACGCCGAGCAGATCGGCGATCACCAGCAGCGAGAACGGCTTGGCGTAGGTGCTGAGGAACTCGCACTTGCCCTCGCTGACGAAGTCGTCGAGGACCTCGTCGGCCAGCCGCCACATGAAGTCCTCGTTCTCCTTGAGCCGGCTGGGCGTCAGGAGCCGGTTGAGCAGCGAGCGCGCGTTGGTGTGTTCCGGCGGATCCATGGTCACCATGTGCTCGAACATCGGCATCTCGGGCCGGTGCGCGGTGATCTGGTCGGTGATGTCGTCCCCTTCGGGGGTGAACGGCAGCGGCGGGAAGGGGCCGGCGACCGCGATGCAGGAGGAGAACGTGTCGGTGTCCTTGAGGACCGTCGCTGCTTCTTCATAGCCGGTGATGGCCAGCACGCCGTAGTGCGGTTCCTTGACGATCGGGCACTTGCCGCGCAGATGGTCGAAGTAGGGGTGCGGGTCAGGCACGAGAGCGGGGTCGGTGAAGTAGTCGACCGTGTCGAAATCGGTCATGCGCTTGTGCCTCCCGGGGCTGGCGGGTCACCCGATGGGTGAGGTGGGTGAGAAACATTCAAAATGCTGAGCACCTGCTTAGCATGGGGTAAGAGTTAGGGTCAAGGACACCGCGACGAAACCACGGCAAACACGCAGGAGTTCAGAATGGCATCGCCGAGACGGATCGGGGCGCCAGACGCGAAGAATCGCGTCGTGCTACTCGATGCTGCCGAACATCTGCTGCTCGAGGAGGGATACGCCGCGGTGACGTCGCGGCGGATCGCCGAGCGGGCGGGCTTGAAGCCCCAGCTGGTGCACTACTACTTCCGCACCATGGAGGACCTGTTCCTGGCCGTGTTCCACCGCCGGGCCGAAGAAGGACTGTCGGTGCTGGCCACCGCGCTGAAGTCGGCGCAGCCGCTGTGGGCGCTGTGGCGGTTCAGCACGGCACCCGAGGCCACCCGGCTGACCATGGAGTTCATGGGTCTGGCCAACCACCGCAAAGCCCTGCGCGCCGAGATCGTCTTCTATGCCGAGCGGTACCGACAGGAGCAGAACACCGCGATCACCGAGGCGTTGAAGCGCTACGGGTTCGACACCGCCGATGTTCCGCCGGTCGTGTGGACGGTGTTCGCCACCAGTGTGTCCCAGGCCCTGGTGATGGAACGCGCTCTGGGCATCAGCACCGGTCACGACGAGACCTTCGCGTTCTGTGAAAGGTGGATCCGGCGGCTGGAAGGTGAACCGCTGCCGGAGCTGGCCGCGGAGTCGCCGAACTCCGCCGCCAGCTCCCGGTGACGACGCCTCGTCGGCTAGAGCGACAGGATCGTCGCCGACGCGGTTCCCGGTGCGCCGTACACCTGGGCCAACCCGACCCGCGGTGAGCCGGGCACCTGCCGCTCTCCGGCCTGGCCGCGCAGCTGGCGGACCAGTTCGTGCATCTGGCGCAGCCCGGATGCCCCGATCGGCTCACCGTTGGCGATCAGCCCGCCGTCGGTGTTGACCGGGATGCTGCCGTGGATCTCGGTCGCCCCGTCGGCCAGCAGCTTTTCCTGCTCACCGTCGGCGCACAGCCCCGTTTCGGCCATGTGGATCACCTCGGCGCCGGCGTCGGTGTCCTGCAGCTGGGCGATGTCGACGTCCTCGGGGCCGATGCCGGCCGCCTCATAGGCGGCCTTGGCCGCATACACCGTCGGGGCGACGTCCTCGTCGAGCGGCGCCGACGTGGCGTGCACCTCGTAGGCACCGTAGGTCCGGGTGCGGATCTCGCTGGCGCGCACGTAGACCGGCTTGTCGGTGAACTTGTGGGCGATGTCGGCCCGGCACATGATCACCGCCGCCGCCCCCTCGTCGGGCGCGCAGAACATGTACTGGCGCAACGGGTAGTTCAGCACCGGTGAGGCCATGATCTCGTCCACCGAGATCTCTTTGCGGCGGAAGGCGTTGGGATTCAGCACGCCGTTGCGGAAGTTCTTGTTGGCCACCCGCGCCAGCGTCTCCTCGGAGATGTTGTGCTTGTGGAGGTAGTGGTTGGCCTTGATCCCGAAGAACTTGGTGGTCACGAACTGGCCGTTCTCGGCGTACCACTGCGGCAGGGCGAGCTTGGCGGGGTCGTCGGTGAACGCACCGCGCGGGTGCTTGTCCATCCCGATCGCGATCCCGATGTCGTACTTGCCCAGCCGGATGGTGTCGGCGGTCTGCTGGATGGCCGAGGCCGCGGTGGCGCAGGCGTTGAACACGTTGGTGAAGGTGATCCCGGTCAGGCCCACGAGCCTGGTCACCGCGTCCGGGTTGGACACCTCGTAGCTGCCGCCGAAGCCGAACTGGATGTCCTTCCACTCGACACCGGCGTCGGCCAGGGCGGCGTGGATGGCGTCGGCGCCCATCTCCATCGCGGTCTTGTCGAACCGGCCGAAGGGGTGCAGGCCCACCCCGATGATGGCTACTGAGTTCGCTGCGGTGCTCATGTCGGTAGTCCTCTCTAGACCGGCTGGAAGGCGAACGTCATGACCTCGGTGCCGTCCTCGTCGGTCGTGAACGGGATCATGGTCAGCTCGACCTCCTGGCCGAACTGCAGCTTGGCGGGGTCGTTCTCGGTCAGCCGGCCCTCGACGCGGATGACGTCATCGAGTTGCACCAGGCCGACGCCGAACGGGACGAAGTCCTTGCCGGTCGGACCCTTGTACGGCGCGCCGGGGGGAAAGCCCTGGGTCGTCCAGGCGACGATCTTCCCGCGGCGGGGCAACAACACCTCGGACATGTCCGCGCTGCTGCACCGCGGGCAGTGCTGCTGGACCGGGAACGTGGTGGCGCCGCAACCGGCGCAGCGACTGCCGATGAGCTGCGGAGCGGTATCGGGCCACGTCGAGATTTCGGGCGCGAGGGCTCGTTGAGAGGTTGACACAGATTGACCATAAGCGGAAATGGCGTTCTCGTCCAGAGAGAATGCAGCCGCGCCACCGTGTCGCCTCGTCCGGTCGCGAACGTGCATTCCCTGTCGCGGTCGGGCTGGCAGAATCAATTGTCTATTGCAACGTCCCAGGATTTTGGAGGTTGCAATGCCAAGTGGTTTTCCCCATCCGTTGGAGACTCGGAGGACGTTGTTCGACCGGGTG
>JAXHTL010000046.1:0-26747 GCA_034190095.1 Actinomycetota bacterium | reverse complement strand
CCCCGCGAACCCGCCCCGGCCGCCTGACCGGGGCGCGCGCCGCGACGACTATTTCGCGGCGCGGCGGGGACCGACGAGTGCGAGCTTGGTCATCAGGGTGTTCATCCGCTTGAGCGCTTTGAGCGACTTGTTGTAGTAGTTGCCGCCGGCACCGACGCTGGTGCGCGGCGTCACCACCGCCTCCTGGCGGCAGAACTTGCGGATGCCCTCGGCACCGCCGAAGCGCACGCCCATCCCCGAGCTCTTCCACCCACCCATCGGCGCGGTGGTGCACATGAGATTCGAGATCACATCGTTGATGTTGACCGCGCCACAATCGAGTCGCTGCGCCACCGCTTCGGCCCGCTCGACATCAGCGGAGAACACCGACGCCGACAACCCGTAGGGGCTGTCGTTGGCCAGCCGCACCGCCTCGTCGGCGTCGGCGACCTTCATGATCGGCAAGGTCGGGCCGAAGGTTTCCTCGGTCATGCACAGCATCGAGTGGTCGACGTCGACCAGCACCGTCGGCGGATAGAAGGTGCCCGACCCGACCGGGCGCCGTCCACCGGTCACGGCCCTGGCCCCCTTGGCCAGTGCGTCCTCGACGTGACGTTCGGTCACGGCCACCTGGGATTCGTCGATCAACGCGCCGAAGTCGTTGCCCTCGCCCGCTCCGGTCTTGAGGTTGTGCACGTCGCGCACCACTGCCTCGACGAACCGGTCGTAGACCGATTCGACGACGTAGACCCGCTCCACCGACACGCAGGTCTGGCCGGCGTTGAACATCGCACCCCACACCGCGGCGTGCGCGGCAAGGTCCACGTCGGCGTCCTCGAGCACCAGCATCGGGTCCTTGCCGCCCAGCTCCAGGCTCACCGGGGTCAACGTGCGGGCGGCACGCTCCATCACCTTGACGCCGGTGGCGCTCGACCCGGTGAACTGGATGAAGTCGCTGGCGTCGATGACGGCCTCGGACACCTCCCGCGCACCCTGAGCCAGGGCCAGCACCTCGGGCGCACCGGATTCCAGCCATCCGCGCAGCAACAGCTCGGCGGTCAGCGGCGTACGTTCGGACGGCTTGAGCAGCACCGCACACCCGGCTGCCAGCGCCCCGATCGCATCCATCAGCGCGTTGGCGACGGGGTAGTTCCACGGCGCGATGACGCCGACGACCGGGCGGGGCCGGTAGTGCACCGAGATCTTCTTGATCGCCAGGAAAGGCAGCGCCGCAGGTCTGGTCTCGGGTGCGAGCGCCCGCTCCATCGTCTTGATGTAGTACGACGCGATCATGATGACCAGCGGCACCTCCTGCGCCGCGTCGACCGCGGATTTCCCGGTCTCGGCGATCAGCAGCCGCTCGATCTCGGCACGGTGCTCCCCGAGCCACACCGCATAGCGCGCCAGGACCTTCGCGCGGCCCGCGGCCCCGCGGGCCTCCCACTCCGGCTGGGCGGCACGCAGGCGCGCCGCCACCTGCCCTATGTCGGCGGGGTCGGTCCAGCGCACCTGGCCGGCGACGGTACCGGTCGCCGGGTTCCTGATCGTGCCGGTGCCGGTGAAGTCGGGCAGTTGCACATCTGAGGTCGCGGTCATGACCCCATGCTAGCCACCGCTGTGATCCACGTCGCACCCGGGTTGACACCCGTCAAGTCGGCGGGCTGGGGCCACGATCAGGGCGGCGACACACACCAGCGCGGTGCCCAGGAACACCGCACCCACGGCATCGGTGAAGTAGTGGTAGGTCACGCCCTGCCCGACGACGGCCAGTGTCGTGGCGGCCACCGCGGTGGCTATCGCCCACGCCGCGGCCCCCGCGACCAGCACGCCCATTCCCAGCACCACGACGGCCAGCGTGGTGTGCCCGCTCGGGTAGGCCAGCGCGACGTCCTTGTAGCGGCCGAACAGCCGCTTGGCCAGCCGCGCCAGCAGCACGGCGACGAAGGGTGCCGCGGCGGTCACGGCCGCAAGCCGCCACCGGCGCCGGTACAGCGCGACGACCAGCACCAGCGCCCACAATCCCATGCTCACCCGGCCGTCGGTGAACACCAGCAGCACCCCGAGCCTCGGATGCTGGTCTCCGAGCCGCTGGAACCAGTCGTCGAGCGGCGTCGAACCGGTGCCGACGGCCAGCCCGAGCAGGACGAACCCGCCCAGACCGGCGGCGGGCCACCACCGGAGGAACCGGCTCAGCGGGCGATGCCCCGGATGTAGGCCGCCTGGCCGAGGTGCTGTGCGGCATCGTCGACGATGCTGACCAGGCGCGCGCTGGCCGTCACCGGCGGATTCCAGTTGCGGTCGATGATCCCGCCGAGCTCGTCGGCCGACACCGAGGCCACGTACTCCAGCGACTCCTTGTGCACCGCGTGGTAGTAGCCGGCCAACAGGTCCGCCGGTGCGCGCACCTTGGCCACCTCCTCGGCGGTGTGGCCGTAGCCGTGCGCGTCGCGCGGCAGGTCGAGGTCGAAACGGTCGACCCAACCCTCGCGCAACCACACCTGTTCGGTGCCGGCCAGCGCGCACAACTGGGCATCCTGCATCCGGGCGCTGTGCCAGATCAGCCACGCGATGGTGTTGGCCTGCGGCGTGGGGCGGTAGTAGGCGACCTCGTCGGTCAGCCCCTCGGTGAGGTCGTCGACGTGTTCGATCAGCCGGGTGAACGAATCACGCAGGATCTCGCGGGCGGCGTCGATCTCGGTCATGCTCACTCCTCGGGTCCACCGCCGTGGAAGACGGCCTCCACGTTGTTCCCGTCGGGGTCGCGGACAAACGCGCCGTAGTAGCCCGGGTGGTACTCGGGCCACAACCGGGGTTCGTGCAGCGGCTCGGCGCCCAGCGCCAGTGCGGTGTGGAAGAACGCCTGCACCGCCTCGGGATCCTTGGCCGCGAACGCGATGTGCACCTCGCGGTTGGGCCCGGCGGCCGCACCGGCAGCCATGTCGGCGATCCAGAAGGCGGGCTTTCCGTCGGCGCCGTAACCGACCGCCACCCCCATGTCCATCTGCCGGGTGTACCCCAGCACGCCGAGCACCTTGTCGTAGAAGGTCGTCGACGTCTCGAAGTCAGCGCAGTTGATTCCGAAGTGGTCGATCACGTTCCCACCGTACATTCGGGGTATGACAGATGACCCCGCCATTGCCTCGGAGACGACCTTTGACCTCTGCATTCGCAACGGCACCATCGTCGACGGTCTCGGCGGCGAGCCGTTCCCCGGGGATGTCGCGGTGCGGGACGGTGTCATTGTGGCGGTGAACCGCGCAGACGACCCCGCCGTCGGTCGGGTCGACGGGGCCGGGACCCGCGAGATCGACGCGACGGGCCTGCTCGTCACGCCCGGTTTCGTCGACCTGCACACCCACTACGACGGGCAGGCCATCTGGTCGGACCGGCTGACCCCGTCGTCGGCACACGGCGTGACGACGGCTGTGATGGGCAACTGCGGCGTCGGCTTCGCACCGTGCCGGCCCGCCGATCACGACGTCCTCGTCGATGTGATGGCCGGTGTCGAGGACATCCCCGGTGTGGTCATGGTCGACGGTTTGCCCTGGCACTGGGAGACGTTCGGCGAGTTCCTCGACGCGCTCGACGCGGGCCGCCGCGACATCGATGTCGCCGCGCTGTTGCCGCACTCGCCGCTGCGGGTGTACGTGATGGGCCGGCGGGGAGTGGACCGCGAACCCGCGACCGCCGAGGATCTGGCGATGATGCGCAAGCTCGCCGCCGAAGCGGTGCAGTCGGGCGCGCTGGGCTTCGCGTCGTCGCGTTTCACCCTGCACAAGACCCACAGCGGTGCGCCGATCCCGAGTTACGACGCCGATCAGGCCGAGATCGAGGCGATCGCGCGCGGGGTCGAGGAGGCCGGCGGCGGCCTGATCCAGTTCGTCCCCGACCTGGTCGCCGGCGACTACGGACCGGTCCTGCAGACGGTGTTCGACGTTGCCGCCGAGGTCGGCCTGCCGGTGACCTTCACGCTGGCGATCGGCAACGCCGGCCCACCGTTCTTCCGCGACGCGCTGACCATGGTCGAGAAGGCGAATGCCGACGGTGGCGACATCACCGCGCAGATCTTTCCCCGGCCGATCGGGCTGGTGCTCGGTCTCGGGCTGTCCGGGAACCCCTTCGTGATGTACCCGTCCTATCAGGAGATCGCGGGCCTGCCGCTCGCGCAGCGGGTCGCCGAGATGCGCAAACCCGAGGTGCGCGAACGGATCCTGAACGACAAGCCCGGAGCCGACGGGCATCCGCTGATGTTCGCCGCGCAGGCGTGGAACTACATGTTCCCGCTCGGCGAGCCGCCGGACTACGAACCGTCGCCGTCTGAATCGATCGGTGCGCGGGCCGCTGCCCGCGGGGTGAGCCCGCTCGAGGAGGCCTACGACCGCCTCCTCGACGACGACGGTCACGCCATGCTGCTGGTCGCGCTGGCCAACTTCCGCGACGGCACACTCGACACCGTCGCCGAGCTGATCCGCCGTGATGATGTCGTCCTGGGACTCGGCGACGGCGGGGCACACTACGGAATGATCTGCGATGCAAGCTTTCCCACCTACATGCTCACCCACTGGGTTCGCGACCGGGCCTCGGGCCGGCTGTCGGTGGCCGAGGCCGTCCGCGAGCTCACCTCGGTGCCGGCCCGGGTCGCGGGCCTGGCCGACCGCGGCCGGATCGCGGTGGGTCACAAGGCGGATCTCAACGTCATCGACGCAGCGGCACTGCGCCTGCACCGGCCGGTCGTGGTCACCGACCTGCCCGCCGGCGGGCGCCGGCTCGACCAGACCGCCGACGGCTACGTCGCCACGATCGTCTCCGGTGAGGTGATCGCCGAGAACGGCACACCGACCGATGCCCGCCCGGGGAGGCTGATCCGGGGCCGCCGCCGGGCCCCGGACACCGCTGCACACTGAGGCTTGACCCTCTCCCCGGGGGAGGCTCCACGCTGGTGCCATGACACAGAACAGCACCATCACCTGGGAGGCGTTGCCCGCAGTGGTGACGTCGTATCTGACCGCTCATCGGTCGGGGGACGTGGAGGCGGCGATCAGCACCTTCACCCCCGACGCCGCCGTGACCGACGAGGGACACACCTTCCGCGGTCGGGAGGCGATCGCGGCCTGGTTGGGCAGTGCGGGCAGCGAGTACACCTACACCACCGACTTCGTCGCAGCCACCACGACCGGCCCCGCTCAGCTCGACGTGCTCCAGCGACTGGAGGGGAACTTCCCGGGCGGCGTGGCCGACCTGCACTACCGGTTCACCCTCGCCGGCGACGCGATCAGCCGACTCGTGATCGAGCCCTGACCGATGACGACGAGAAACTGGTTCATCACCGGCGGCAGCCCCGGTGGCTTCGGAATGGCCTACGCCGAGGCGGCTCTCGAGATCGGCGACCGCGTCGTCCTCACGGCGCGACGCCCCGCGGAGTTGGATTCGTGGGCCGAGGCATACGGCGACCGTGTACTCGTGCTCCCCCTCGACGTCACCGACGCCGCGCAGGTGCACGAGGCGGTCCGGGTCGCCGAAGAACGCTTCGGCGGAATCGACGTCCTGGTGAACAACGCCGGACGCGGCTGGTACGGATCGATCGAGGGTCAGTCCGAATCCGATGTGCGGGCGATGTTCGAGCTGAACTTCTTCGCTCTGCTCTCGGTCGTGCGGGCCGCGCTACCGGGGATGCGCGCCCGGGGCAGCGGGTGGATCGTCAACATGTCCTCGGTGGCGGGGATCAGCCCCGTCGCCGGGTTCGGCTACTACAGCGCCGGCAAGGCCGCCGTCGAGGCCGTCACCGACGTTCTCCGCGAAGAGGTTGCCCCCCTGGGGATCCGGGTCATCGCGGTGGAACCCGGAGCCTTCCGCACCCGCGCATACGCCGGCTTCGCCGACGAAGCCGTCACCGAATCCATCGCCGAGTACCGGCCCATGCTGGAACGGGTCCGCTCGGCGATGATCGAGCAGAACGGCAGCCAACCCGGCGACCCGCAGCGTGGCGTCCGCGCGGTGATCACGGCCATGGCGCAGAATCCGCCACCGCACCGGGTGATCCTCGGCAGCGGCGGGTTCGACACCGCCGTCGCCGCGCTGGAGGGCGCACTGGCCGACATCCGCGCCAACGAGGTGCTGTCCCGCCGGTCCGATTTCCCACTGGACAGCCCCGCGACCGCTTGACACTGGCCGTCCTGCGATATGCAATATATTGCAGGGCGGGAAAGGGCGCGTAGATGACGAGACTGTTCGGGCGGGACGTCGAGCTGGGACGGATCGCGCGTTTTCTCGAACGCGCGCAGCACACCGGCGACACCCGGCTGGTCCGGGGCGAACCCGGGGTGGGCAAGTCCGCGCTGCTCGCCGCCGCAGCAGACCAGGCTCAGGCGGCGGGCATGCTGGTCCTGCGCGCCTCGGGTTCCGAGTTCGAGGCCGAGGTCGGCTATTCCGGGCTCAACCAGCTCCTGCTGCCCCTGCGCGACGAGCTGGAACTCCTGGACCCGGGACCGCGGGAAGCCCTGTCGGTGGCGCTGGGGTTCGGCCCCGGTCCGCCACCGGGCACGCTGCTGGTCTGCAACGCCGCGCTGTCGCTCGTCATCGCGGTCGCAGAGCGGCGACCCGTGCTCATGCTCGTCGACGACATCCAGTGGATCGATCGCGCCAGCGCGGTCGTGTGCGGGTTCATCGCCCGGCGGGTCAACCCGCACCCGCTCGGCATGGTGATGTCCTGCCGCACCGGCAGCGAGAGCTTCCTCGACCGGCGGGGGCTGACCGAGCAGCTCGTCGGCCCGCTCGACCGTGCCGCGTCCGAGCTCCTGGTCGACCACCGGTTCCCCGATCTGACCCCGAAGGTCCGGCACCGCGTCCTCGACCTCGCCCAGGGCAATCCGCTGGCACTCGTCGAGTTGCCCGACCCGCTCGACCGGCCCCGGCCGCGCGCCGTCGACCAGCCCGAGGTCGTGCCGTTGAGTGAGCGGCTGCACGCCCTGTTCGCCTCTCGGGTGGCCTCCCTTCCGGAGGCCACCCGACGGCTGCTGCTGGTCGCCGCGTTCGAAGGAACCGGTGACATGCGGGTGCTGCGCGAGGCGGCCGGCACCGAGCCAGGCCTGGGCGCTCTGGCTCCGGCCGAACGGGCGCAACTGGTGCTCGTCGACGACAGTTGCGGGCGGATCACCTTCCACCATCCCTTGATTCGCTCGACGGTCGTCGCGATGTCCACTCACGAGGAGCGGCGCCACGCGCACCTGATGCTGGCCGACTCACCGTCCGGCGACCAGGAACGCAAGGCCTGGCACCTGGCCGCGGCGGCCGTCGGCCCAGACGAGGAGGCGGCCGGATTGCTCGATCGGGTCGCGCGCCGGACCCTGCTCCGCGGCGACGCACTCGGGGCTGTCTCGGCCCTCGTCCGCGCGGCCGAGTTGAGCACCACCACCAAGACCCGGGCCCGCCGGCTCGCCGAGGCCGCCTACATCGGCGCAGAATCCGGCGATACCGTCACCAATCCGGAAACCCTTCTGGCAGAGGCACGCCGGGCGGGTCCGGACCCCAGCGGATCCCTCCACGCAGCCAACGCCGCGACATTCCTGATGCTCAACAACGACGGGGACGTCAACACCGCACACCGGCTCATGGTGGGAGCCGTCGAGACCGTCGAACACGGCTACCGGGCCGACGATGTGGCGCTGATCGAATCGATGCACACCCTGCTGCTGCTCTGCTGGTACGCCGGCACCCCGGCGCACTGGGAGCCGTTCTTCCGGGCACTGCAGAAACTGCGCCCCCACCCGCCCGAGATTCTCGCGCTGGTCAGCCGGACCTTCGCCGACCCGATAAGCTCGGGCGCCGCCGCGGCACCACAACTGGAGCGCACCCTCGCGGCCCTGCCCGACGAGGACAATCCGTCCACGATCATCCGCATCGGCGCAGCGTCGGTGTTCCTGGACCGGATGGCAGCGACTCGCGACGCGCACTGGCGGCTGGTCCAGCAGGGGCGCGAAGGCGGCTCCCCGCGCAGACACATCGGGGCGCTCATGCACCTGTGCCTGGACGACTTCCTCACCGGGCGGTGGGAGGAGGCCGAGGAACTCGCCGCCGAAGGCAGCCGACTCTGCGCCACCACCGGTCTGACCTTCTTCACCTGGTACTTCCTGTACAACCGAGCGATGATCGCGGCCGGCCGCGGGCACGCCGACGAGGCGTACACGCTCGCCGACGAGATGAGCCACTGGGCCCAACCCCGCGGTGTCACCAGCGTCGTCCTGTACGCCCACCATCCCCGGGCGCTCGCCGCGTCGGCATCCGGCGACTTCGACGCCGCGTTCCACCACGCTGCGGCGCTGTGCCCGGCCGGTGTCATCAACCGCCATCTGCCGCACTGCACCTGGCTGATGTTCGACCTGGTGGAGGCCGCGATGCGCACGGGTCGCGAGGCGGACGCCCGGGCCCACCTCGAGGCGATGCACCAGGCCGGTGTGGCCGCGCTGTCACCGCGAATGGAGCTGATCCAGCGCGGGGTGGAGAGCCTGGTCCTGGATGACGCGGCAGCCGACACCCGTCTGGAGCAACTGCTCGATTCGCGCGCGTGCGATCGATGGCTGTTCGAGACGTCGCGCATCCGGCTGGCCCATGCCGAGAAGCTGCGACGGCGCGCGAACTCCGACCGGCCGCGCCGGCATCTACTTTCCGCTCGTTCCGGATTCGCCGCGATGGGCGCCCACCCATGGCTCGGACGCACGCAACAGGAGCTGCGGGCCAACGGTTTCCCGGCGAGCGACCAACCGTCTCCCGGAGCGGAGGCGTTGACCCCCCAAGAGTTCGAGATAGCCCACCTGGCCGCCGGCGGACTGAGCAACCGCCAGATCGCCGAGCGGATGTACCTGTCGCACCGCACCGTGGGGGCGCATCTGTACCGGGTGTTTCCGAAGCTCGGGGTGTCGTCGCGGGCGGGCCTGCGCGACGCGCTGTCCGGGCACGCCTCCCCGCAGCCGGCTCCCCGCCCGGCCGACGGCCGCGCTGGTGCATGATTGGGTATGCCGGTTCCCGCTGCCAGTCCCGTGCAAGCGCGGCAGTTGCTGCGTGACAGCGTGTTTGTCCGGATCCGCGATGCGATCATCGACGGGACCCTCGAGCCGGGCGAACGACTGGTCGACGGGGAACTGAGCGGCTGGCTCGGGGTGAGCCGCACTCCGATCCGGGAGGCACTGGCCCGGCTGGAGACTGCCGGCCTGGTGGAGACGAAACCCGGCCGGTACACGATCGTCAGCCCGATCGATCCCCGCACCCTGGCAGATGCGCAGGTGGTGACCGCGGCGATGAACGAACTGGCGGTGCGCACGGCGGTGCCGCTGCTCACCGACGCCGACCTGGCGGGTATGCGCTCGGCCAACGAGGCCTTCGCCGCGGCGCTGCAGTCCGGCGATGTCGGAGCTGCAGTCGAGGCCGACGACGCGTTCCACCGAGTTGCGGTCGACCGCCTGGGCAACGAGGCCGTCCGCGCCGTACTCGACCAGTACACACCGGTGCTCAGGCGGGTCGAGCACATCCGGTTCGCGTCGCTGGGCGGTCGCGACTCGGTGGCCCAGCACGCCAGGATCATCGCGTTCGCCGAAGCCGGCGACGCGGAGGCCGCCGCGATACAGACCCGACAGAACTGGCTCACCCTGGACCCCCACCTCTGAGCCTGCCGGATCCGGCGGGTGGCGGCCTGCGTCTGACCTGAAGCGAAGTCGAATGACTGCATTCGGCGGTTCCACCGTGGGCCGCATCAGCAGTCGGATGACTGATTCGATGCCGCGCAAACCCGGCCACAGTGGTGGATGCGGGCCGACGCCCGGTCCGCATCCACCGTTCCGACTGCCGAAACCGAGGGACCGCAGTGAAACCCACCATCGTGCTCGTCCACGGCGCCTTCTCCGAGTCGGCCAGCTGGAACGCGGTCATCGCCCGGCTCCACCAGACCGGACACCGGGTCATCGCGGCCCACAATCCGTTGCGCAGCTTGACGTCCGACGCTGCAGCCGTGTCGGATCTGCTCGCCGGTATCCAAGGCCCCGTCGTGCTGGCAGGCCACTCCTACGGCGGCGCGGTCATCACCAACGCCGCCCGAGGCCACGCCGGGGTCAAGGCGCTCGTCTACGTCGCCGCGATCGCCCCGGACGCCGGCGAGAGCACCGCCGAGCTGCTCGGCAGATATCCCGGCGCCACACTGGGCGAGCACCTCTTCGAGGTGCCACTGCGCGACGGGACAGCCGACGTCTATGTCCATCAGAACGCCTACCATCAGCACTTCTGCGCCGATCTGAGCGCCGAACAGGCAGCTGTGGACGCCGCCGCCCAGCGGCCGTTCAACACTGCCGCGTTCACCGAGGAATCCGGCGAACCGGCATGGAAGACCATCCCGTCCTGGTTCATCCATCCCGAGCTCGACCTCGCGATCCCGGCCCAGACCCTGCGCTTCATGGCTCAGCGCGCCGAGGGGCGCGCCGTCGTCGAGGTACCCGGCGCGTCGCACGCACTTCCGGCCGCGCACCCCGACGCCGTGAGCGAGTGCATCCTCGCGGCCGCAGCGGCCACCTGAAACCACCCATTCGACACCGACACCGGAGGAACGACATGAAACGCACACCTGTCCTGGCACGGCTGGCCGTCACCGGCACCCTGGCCGCACTCATCGCGGGCTGCAGCGGGGCGGCATCCGGGAACCAGGGGCCGTCCCGACCACCGACCGACCGACCCACCGTCGTGCTGGTCCACGGGGCCTTCGCCGACTCCTCGAGCTGGAACGGCGTGATCGAGGATCTCAAGCGCGACGGCTATCCGGTGATCGCTGCCGCGAATCCGTTGCGCGGGTTGCGCAGTGACGCCGAGTACGTTCGAAGCGTGCTGGACGGTGTGACCGGACCGGTGGTACTGGCCGGCCACTCCTACGGCGGGTCGGTGATGAGCGTGGCCGCCGCCGGCCACCCCGACGTCAAGGCCCTGGTCTACGTCGCCAGCTTCATCCTGGAGCCCGGCGAAACCACCTCGGAGCTGGCGGGCAAGTTTCCCGGCGGCGAACTCGGACCGGCCCTCGAGACCGTTCCGTTCCCCCTTGCCGACGGTCATCGAGAAACCGACCTCTACATCAAACAGGACGAGTTCCCCAGGGTCTTCGCCGCGGACGTGGCGCCACCGACGGCCGTGCTCATGGCAGCCACCCAGCGCCCCATCACCGAGGGCGCGCTGAACGAAGCAGCGACCGCGGCAGCCTGGAAGGACATCCCGTCCTGGAACCTGGTCACCACCGAAGACCTCGCGATCCCCGCCGAGTCCATGCGATTCATGGGCGAACGGGCCAACGCACGGACGGTCGAGATCGAGGCATCCCATGCCGTCACCGTCTCCCACCCCGAGGCCGTCGCCGATCTCATCGGCGAGGCCGCGCGCGCCGCCGTCGCCTGACCCGGGCCGGCTCGCACCGGCCTACCTCTTCATCCGTCCAACCGAGGAACACCGACATGCACACGACCACCGGCCAGGACATCACCGAGGCCGCCACCGAACGGTGGGCAGCAGCCCTCGATGCGCGGCTGTCGACGACCATGCAGGCGCTGGTACGTCACCTGCACGACTTCGCCCGGGAGGTGGCGCTCACCGAATACGAATGGACCGCGGCGATGTCGTGGCTCACCCAGGTCGGGCAGATCAGCGACGACAGGCGGGCGGAGTTCATCCTCGCCTCCGACGTGCTCGGGCTGTCCATGCTCGTCGTGGAGTTGAATCACCTGAGCGATCCCGCCGCCACGCCCGCAACGGTGCTCGGCCCGTTCTACACCGAGAACGCACCGCCGATGGACTTCGGCGCGAACATGGCGCAGGGGGTCGCGGGGATTCCGCTCTACATCACCGGAACCATCCGCGACCTGGCCGGCGACGGGATCGGCGGTGGCGTGCTCGACGTGTGGCAGGCCGATCCACATGGCTTCTACGACTCACAGGTCGGCGCCACAGAACCGCGGCTGCGCGGCAAGTACACCGCAACGGCGCAGGGCAACTTCTGCGTGCGCACGGTGCCACCGCTGGGCTACTCCATTCCGATGGACGGGCCGGTGGGCGAACTGGTCTCGCGAGCCGGCATCAGTCACCTCCGCCCGGCGCACCTGCACCTGCGGGTCACGGCGCCGGGTTTCCGTCCACTGGTCACCCACCTGTTCGAGAAGGGTGCGCCCTACCTCGACTCCGATGCCGTCTTCGGCACCAAGGACCAGCTCGTGGTGCCGTTCGAGCGCCACACACCCGGCCCCACGCCCGATGGCGGCAGCTCCGACGTGCCCTGGCTGCTCGCCGAGTACGACTTCGTGCTGCAGCGCTCGGGCGCCGGATCCGATCTCGACCAGTGACATCGACCAGATGGGAATGACGAGCAGACAATGCAGTTGAGTGCCTACGACTATGTGGTGATCGGCGCCGGATCGGCCGGTTGTGCGATCGCCGCCCGGCTCAGTGAGGACCCGGCGACGACGGTCCTCCTCCTCGAATCGGGCCCGCCGGACACCCACCCCCAGATCACCGCACCCCCGGCGTGGCCCGCCCTGTGGGGCAGCGAGATCGACTACTCCTACGACACGGTCCCGCAGCGCGGCACCGAGGGCATCTCGCACAACTGGCCGCGCGGCCACACGCTCGGGGGCAGCAGCAGCATCAACGCCATGGTGTACCTGCGCGGACACCGCAACGACTTCGATGGCTGGGCCAGATCCGGCTGCACCGGTTGGGATTACGAATCGGTACTGCCGTACTTCAGGCGCATGGAGACGATCTCCGGCGGAGATGACCGCTACCGCGGGACCGACGGCCCGCTGCGTCCGGCACCTGCGTCCCGGGAAGTGGCCAATCCCCTCTCCCAGGTATTCCTCGACGCCGCGGATGCGGCTGGTTTCCCGTCCACCGACGACTTCAACGGTGCCCACGCAGAGGGGGCCGGCTGGCACGACCTGACGATCGCCGGTGGATTGCGCCAGAGCGCCACCGCCTACCTATCCGGCGCGCGGGACAGGGCGAACCTGACCATCCTGACCAACGCCCGCGCGCAGAAGCTGCGTATCAGGGGAACCCACTGCCAGGGAGTCGATTTCGTACACGACGGCCGCGTGTCGACCGCCTTCGCCGCCGCCGAGGTGGTGGTCAGCGCCGGCTCGGTGGACTCACCCCGGCTGCTGCTGCTCTCCGGGGTCGGGCCCGCCGCCGAACTGGAGGCCGTCGGTGTCCGGGTCGTGCACGATCTACCGGGGGTCGGCCGCAATCTGCACGACCATCCGCTCTGCGGCGTGGTCTACGAGGCCGCTCGCCCCATTCCCGCCGGCCGCACCAACCATGCGGAGACATCGCTGCTGTGGCGCAGTTCGGACGATGTGGCAGGACCCGACATGCAGCTCATGTTCATCCACGTGCCGTTTCACCCGCCGCACCTGAGCGCGCCGCCGAACAGCTTCACGCTGGCGGTCGCGACCGTGCCGGATGCGCGCGGCTCGATTCGGCTGACCGGGCCCGACCCGGCATCCCCGCCGCTGATCGATCCGAACTACCTCGGCACGGAGTCGGACCTGCGCCGAATGATCCACGGGGTCAGGGTGGCACGCGAGATCGCCGGCACCGCCCCGTTCGCGCCCTGGCGGGCGCGTGAGGTATTGCCCGGACCCGACGTCACCGACGACGCGGCACTGCGCACCTTCCTGGCCCGTGCGACGAGCACCTACTACCACCCGGTCGGAAGCTGCGCGATGGGTAAGCACCCGGACGCGGTGGTGGACCCGACCCTGCGGGTCCGCGGCCTGACCGGCCTGCGGGTTGCCGACGCGTCGGTGATGCCGCGCATCGTCCCGGTGAACACCAACGCGGCCGCGATCATGATCGGCGAGAAGGCTGCGGACCTGATTCGCCGGCGCGTCGCCTGATCCGCGCCCGGGACGGCATGCGAAACCGGTGCGGCTATGGTCTCTCCGGCTCCCAAGGGCTGGGTGAGAGCAGTTCGGCCTGCCAGTCCCGGGCGGTGATCATCCGGGCCGCCTGTTCGCGGATGATCGCGGCGACCTTGACCACGAACTCCCTCGGCAGCGACAGCCGCGCCGTGGTGGCCAGGACGATCTCCTGCGTCAACACAGGTTCCTCGATGGGGGCCCAACACAGATGACCCGACTCGATCGCGCGGCCGCAGGCCGACAACGGCAGTATCGCACGGCCCATCCCGGCGACGACGAGCTCACGGACCACGTCCATCGAGTCGGTCACCAGGTACGAGTTGACCGTGACATTGAACCGTAATGCGCTGTTGTGAACGGTGTTCGAGATTCCCGCGTGCGATCCCGGGATGACCAGCACGCTGTCGAGGAGCTCGCTGAACCGCAGCGGGCGGTCCGGCTGCAGACCCGAACCGGGCCCACCGACCGCGACGAGCTGCTCGACCAGCAGACCGCGGGCGAACAGCCGGTCGTCGGGAATCGGATTGATCAGCGCGACGTCGATCGCGCCGCTGAGCATTCCGTCGACCAGCTGCTCGGTGTTGGCGACCGTCACGTGGAATCCGATCTTCGGAAACTCGGCATGCAGGCTGGCCAGCATCGGTGTGGCGAACAGTTCTGCAGCGGTCGGCAGCATGCCCAGCCGCAACCCCCGCTCCAGGCGCGCCAACGGTGAACCGGCGTAGAGCACCGCACGTTCCAACTGCCGCAGCGGCGCAGCTGCCGAGGCGCGGAGCCGCTCCCCTTCCTCGGTGAGCTGCACACCGTTGTGCACGCGCCGAAAAAGCTTGACGCCCAGGTCTTCTTCGAGCAGGCGAACCTGCCGGCTCAGCGCGGGTTGGGCGATGCCGAGCACACGCGCGGCCTGAGTGATCGAACCTTCGTCGGCGATGCGCAGGAAGTACTTCAGGCGGTGCAGGTCCATGGCCCCTCCGGTATAGCAGCCATAACAAAACGGCATGGGCAAACTCCCAAATCGGCATTTCCTGTGACTGCCAACACACTCATAGGCTGCCGAACCAGTGCGTCACACCGAATTGGTTTCCGAAACTACGGAGGAATGGATGTCGTCGAGAACGTGCAGCCGATGGGTTGCGGTGTCAGGGTTGTCCGGACAGGGCCGCAGGCGCGCCGGTGCCGCCGCAGTGGCGCTGGGGAGCGCGTTCGCTATCGGTTTGACGGCTCCCACGGCCTACGCCTCGGCCGCGTCGGACGACCTGCAGCCGACGATCGACCAGCTCCTCTCGCACATGGAGCAGGCGGTCGCGTTCGACAGCACCTACCCGAACACCACCCCGATCAACACCGCGATGCTGCCGGCCGCACTGCAGGCGCTCGAGTTCAAGAACCTCAATCTGCTGCTCAACCAACAGACCCCGGTTCCGTACTTCGACCTGTTGCCCGAGAACACCGCCGGGCCGTCGACCGACAGCCGCCGCTACTTCGGCGCCAACAACCCCGACAACATCCACCTCAACCAGACGATCGATCCGGACGAGACCTACGTCGTCACCATCGACCCGGGCCCGGGCACCGCGGACATCAACGTCACCACCGGGTTTCTGAGCCTGCTGGCCCCGTCGGCCGGAGCCAACCTCAACATCAGCCAGATGGTGCCCAACGCCGACGGCACCTACACCGTGATCGTCAGCAACACCCGGCCGCCGAACGCGCTCAACTGGATCGACTCCACCGGGGCGAACACCGTGGCCTTCCGCAACACCCTCGGCGACTGGGCAGCGAAGCCGGCCGAGATCAGCGTCGAGGGGCCCGCGACCACACCCACCGTTCCCGGCGTGTCGAACACCGGGCTGTCGGCTGAGGCGATCTCGTATCTGCTGACCACGCTGGCCGAGACGACCCAAACCTCGAACTACATCTGGGCCAACGTCTATGCCGACCTGATCGGGCGTGGTCCCGAGAACGGCTTCACCGATATCGCGGCCACCATCGGGGACGGCGCGTTGGCCGGTCAGGCCAGCTCGTTCGGCCGGTTCGTGCTCGAACCCGACCAGGCGATCGTCCTGACGGTGCCGGCGGTGAACGCCGCCTACAGCGGGATCGAGGTGGCCAACGCATTCGGTCTGACCCTGGGCTACGCGACGGCGCAGACGAGCCTGAACCACACCGAGGTCGTCCCCAACGCCGACGGGTCGATCACCTATGTGATCAGTGCGGTCGATCCCGGGGTACCCAACTGGCTGGACACCACCGGCGTCGATGCCGGCGACGTGGTGTTGCGCTGGCAGAACGTCTCCGGCGAGATCACCGACACCACGATCACCTCCGAAGTGGTCGCCGTCGCCGACGTGCGGGACCATATGCCCGAGGGCACACCGACAGTCACCCCTGAGGAGCGCGCCGCCACTCTGCGGGATCGCCTGCTCTCCTACAACTACATCCTCAACGGGGTCAGGGGCCGTAGCTGGGTCACACTGAATCTGCAGTTCGACGACCTCGAGGCCGCGATGGGCACCGCCGATTTCGAGGCGGTGTTCGGGGCCCAGCCGTCGGTGCCGCTGTCGGCGCGACTGGGCCCCGAACTGAGCCCCGACCTGGGCGAGGTCGCCCGTGCGGTGCTGACCAGGCCGCTGGCCAGCCTGGCCGCCGTCGTCGAGACGCTGCCGCAGGCTGTCAGGGATGTGATGCTGCCGACCGAACTCGCCGCGCTTCGCATGATGAAGGTCGTCAACCAGACCGTGGCCTCGGTGGCCACCGCGATCATGTCCGGACAGCCCCGCCAGATCGTCACCGCGCTGGCCACCGGAGCGCAGGGGCTGGCATCGGCGATCCACGACGCGATCGCCGATCCGAACACCAGCATCACCGCTGGAATCCTCAACGCCCGCGACGATCTGGGGCTGCAGATCACCGAGGCCGCCGACCGCGCCGGAACCCGACACTCAGAGGCCGTCACCACACCGGATGCCGGCCCCACCGGAGCCGCCCTGCCGGACGGGGCGGACGTCGACACCGACACCGCCACCGCCGATCCTTCGGAATCAGGACCCGAAGCCGGCGCGGACGTGACCGACGCCGAGGGAACCGATCCCGCCGGCGGGTCCGAAAGCCTGTCCAGCGAAACCGAATCCGATGAGGTCCAAGACGAGGTAGCGGAGACCGCAGACCTCACCGGCGACGGGGCCGCCGATATCGCTGAAGACGAGACCGACTCCACCGAGAGCGACCCCGTCGAAAGCGACTCCGCCGATATCGGTGTCGAATCCGGCACCGCCACCGACGATTCGGAGTCGGGCACCGACGACGAAGGCAGCCACGACGAACGCAGCGACGCATCCGCCGACTCGGATCACCGCTCGAAGTCGTCCCGGTCGCCAGGGGCCGCGGATGCCGCCGACTCGGACAGCGGCGACGACGAATGACCGGGGGGCGGGCGCCCGTCCCGGGCGCCCGCCGTACCCTCACCGTATGAGTGTCACGGTCGATCTGGAGAAGCTGGCCGATACCCTGGCCGACTTCACCTTCGCCTATCTGGTCACCGTCGGCGACGACTTCGGCGCCCACACCGTGGCCGTGGATCCCGTCCTGAGCGACGGTGCCTTGCACATCGACTCGGTCGGCACCAGCACGCGCCGCAATGCCACCGCCCACCCCGGCGTCACGCTGCTCTGGCCGCCGGGTGCGCCGGGCGGTTACACGCTGATCGTCGACGGCGCCGCAACCGTCAGCGACGGCGGCCTGCGCGTCGAGCCGACCGGCGCCGTCCTGCACCGCAAGCCCGGGCCGGATTCGCCGCCGTCGGCGTCCGGTTGCGGCGACGACTGCGTGCCGGTCCAGGGCGCCGCCAGCCCGACATCGCCACTGCGACAGGCACGAAAAAGCCCGGCCCCCTGAGGGAGCCGGGCTTTCCCGTGGGACAGACTCAGAAGTCCATGCCGCCCATGCCACCGGTCGGGTCGCCGGCGGGTGCGGCGGCCTTCTCCGGCTTGTCGGCGACGACGGCCTCGGTGGTGAGGAACAGCGCCGCGATGGACGCCGCGTTCTGCAGCGCCGAGCGGGTCACCTTCACCGGGTCGGCAACGCCGGCCTTGAGCAGGTCCTCGTACTCACCGGTGGCGGCGTTCAGGCCGCTGCCGGCGGGCAGGTTGGACACCTTCTCGGCCACGACGCCGGGCTCCAGACCACCGTTGAGGGCGATCTGCTTGAGCGGAGCCGACAGCGCCACGCGGACGATGTTCGCACCGGTGGCCTCGTCACCGGAGAGCGAGAGCTCCTCGAGCGACGGCGACGACTGCAGCAGGGCCACGCCACCACCGGCGACGATGCCCTCCTCGACGGCGGCCTTGGCGTTGCGGACAGCGTCCTCGATGCGGTGCTTGCGCTCCTTGAGCTCCACCTCGGTGGCAGCTCCGGCCTTGATCACCGCAACACCGCCGGCCAGCTTGGCCAGGCGCTCCTGCAGCTTCTCGCGGTCGTAGTCGGAGTCGCTGTTCTCGATCTCGGCGCGGATCTGGGCCACCCGGCCGGCGATGGCGTCGGAGTCCCCGGCGCCCTCGACGATGGTGGTCTCGTCCTTGGTCACGACGATCTTGCGGGCCTTGCCCAGCAGCGAGATGTCGGCGGTCTCCAGGGACAGGCCGACCTCTTCGCTGATGACCTGGCCGCCGGTGAGGATCGCCATGTCCTGCAGCATCGCCTTACGGCGGTCACCGAAGCCCGGGGCCTTGACGGCGACGGACTTGAAGGTGCCGCGGATCTTGTTGACCACCAGGGTCGACAGGGCTTCGCCCTCGACGTCCTCGGCGATGATCAGCAACGGCTTGCCGGACTGGATGACCTTCTCCAGCAGCGGAAGCAGATCCTTGACGGTCGAGATCTTCGAGCTGACCAGCAGGATGTAGGGATCCTCCAGGACGGCTTCCTGACGCTCGGCGTCGGTCACGAAGTAACCCGAGATGTAGCCCTTGTCGAAGCGCATACCCTCGGTGAGCTCGAGCTGCAGGCCGAAGGTGTTGGACTCCTCGACGGTGATGACACCCTCGTTGCCGACCTTGTCCATGGCCTCGGCGATCAGCTCGCCGATCTGGGGGTCGCCGGCCGAGATCGCGGCGGTGGCGGCGATCTGGTCCTTGGTCTCGACCTCCTTGGCCGACTTCAGCAGGGTCTCGGTGACCTTCTCGACGGCCTTCTCGATGCCGCGCTTGAGCGCCATCGGGTTGGCGCCTGCGGCCACGTTGCGCAGGCCCTCGCGAACGAGCGCCTGAGCCAGCACGGTGGCGGTGGTGGTGCCGTCGCCGGCGACGTCGTCGGTCTTCTTGGCGACTTCCTTGACCAGCTCAGCGCCGATCTTCTCGTACGGGTCCTCGAGTTCGATCTCCTTGGCGATGGACACACCATCGTTGGTGATCGTGGGAGCACCCCACTTCTTCTCGAGGACGACGTTGCGGCCCTTGGGCCCCAGCGTCACCTTTACCGCGTCGGCGAGGCTGTTGAGGCCCCGCTCGAGGCCACGGCGGGCCTCTTCGTCATACGCAATTGTCTTGGCCATTGCGAAGTGTTTCCTCCGGATTTGGGGATGCACGTCTTGTGGTCGGCGCCGGTGCCCGCGACGGACGACTGGGGCTGTGCTCGCTGTCGCGGCCCCTGCCTCACCGCTCCGACCTAGCACTCACCGGTCGCGAGTGCCAATTGCATTCTTAGCACTCGACCTGGGCGAGTGCAAGGTTGGCACCACGCTACCCGCGGGCCCGCAGACCGTCCTCGATCACCGTCCACACCCCGGCGGTGACCTCGGGGTCGTAACCGCGCCCCGCCTTGCAGACCGCCAGGAGTGCTTTGACCTCCCTGGCGCTCACGTCGGGACGCGCGGTACCGGCCCGCTGGGCCGCCTCGAGCAGATCGGCCAGCGCCGCCATGAACTGCGCCTCGCCCCGGGGGGCGACCGCGACGATGTCGACACCGTGACCGGCGAGTGCGTCGACGAGGCCCTGGTCGGCGGCGCCGGCACGGACCATCTCGCGCAGGAAGGTGAACAACGCGGTGGCCGGGTCGGCCGCCAGCAGCGAACGCGCTGCGCCCACGATGTCCCCGATCCGGTCTTCGAAGACCGCCTGGAAGAGGGCCTCCTTGGTCGGGAAGTGCCGGTACACGGTGCCGGCACCGACACCGGCGCGGCGGGCGATCTCGTCGATCGGCACCCCCACCCCCTCGGCGGCGAAGGTCTCGTAGGCCACCTTCAGGACCCGCGCCCTGTTGCGCGCCGCGTCTGCGCGCAACGGTCGTGCGGGGCCGGTCACTGTTCCCTCCTGGCGAAATCAAACGGGGCGCGCGTTCCGTATAGTTGGAGCAATCGGGGCGACCGCCCCGTTTCCGGCCCCATTCTAGGAGTCCCATGAGCGCGTGGACCGCAGACGACATTCCCGACCAGAGCGGCCGCACCGCCGTCATCACCGGAGCCAACACCGGCCTGGGCCTGGAGACCGCCAGGGCCCTCGCCGCCAGAGGCGCGCACGTCGTCCTCGCCGTGCGCAACACCGACAAGGGCGCACGGGCCGCCGCCGGAATCGCCGGCGACGTCACGGTGCAGGAGCTGGACCTGACCTCCCTCGCGTCGATCCGGGCCGCCGCGGACGCCCTCAAACAGCGCTACGACCACCTCGACCTGCTGATCAACAACGCCGGCGTGATGACCACCCCGAAGGGCACCACCGCCGACGGTTTCGAGCTCCAGTTCGGCACCAACCACCTGGGCCACTTCGCCCTGACCGGCCTGCTGCTGGACAGGCTGCTCGACGTGGACGGCGCCCGTGTGGTCACCGTCAGCAGCAACGGGCACAAGATGGGCGGCGCCATCCACTTCGACGACCTGCAATCCGAGCGCAGCTACAACCGGATGCGCGCCTACACCCAATCCAAGCTGGCCAACCTGATGTTCACCTACGAGCTGCAGCGCAGGCTGGCGCCACGCGGCAAGACCATCGCGGTGGCAGCACATCCGGGCACCTCCACCACCGAACTGGCGCGCAACGTCCCCAAGCCGGTGGAGCGCGCCTTCATGATGGTCAGCCCGCTGATCGCGCAGAGCCCGGACCGGGGTGCGCTGCCCACGCTGCGGGCCGCCACCGATCCCGGTGTTCTGGGTGGGCAGTACTACGGGCCCGACGGGGTCGGGCAGCAGCGCGGCAACCCCGTCGTGGTCGCCTCCAACGCGCTGTCCTACGACATGGTTCAGCAGCGCCGGCTGTGGGAGGTCTCCGAGGAGCTGACCAAGGTGGTCTTTCCGGTCAGCTGACGCGGGCACCGACGCTTCGCCGAACGCGGCCTAGGGAAGGACTCCTCGCCTACCATGGAGTCACGACCACAGCCAGCGTCGACCGAGAGCAAGACGGAGAGACCGCGCATGTCCCGAGTGCTCGTCACCGGTTTCGGTCCGTACGCCGACACCCCGGTCAATCCCGCGGAGAAGGCCGCCGAAGCCGTTGACGGGCGCACCATCGCCGGAGCCACGGTCGAGTCGCGAATCGTCCCCGGCGCCTATTTCGACTCGATCGACGCCACCGTCAAGGCGCTCGAAGAGGTCGAGCCCGAGGTGCTGATCATGCTCGGCGAGTTCGGCGGGCGCGCGGTGATCACCGTCGAGCGCCTCGCCCAGAACGTCAACGACTGCGCCCGGTACGGGGTCGCCGACACGGCCGGCAAGGTGCTGGGCGGCGAACCCACCGATCCGGACGGCCCGGTGGCCTACTGGGCAACCACCCCCAACCGCGCGATGGTCATGGGGATGCGCAACGCCGGGGTACCGGCCGACCTGTCCGATGCCGCAGGGACTTTCGTCTGCAACCACCTGATGTACGGCATGCTGCACCACATCGCCACCCACGATCTCCCGATCCGGGCGGGGTGGCTGCACCTGCCCTATCTACCCGAGGTCGCGGCATTGGACCGCAACCTCGGCGCCCCCAGCATGTCGGTGGACACACTGGCCGCGGGCGTGGCCGCCGGCATCGAGGCGGCGCTGACGCGCGACGAGGACATCACCGAGCCGTTCCTGTCCCGCCTGCAGATCTGACCCACCTGCCGGCAGACAACAGCAGCCCCGTTTTTCCCGACGTCGCTGCCGCCGTGGGCGATCCAGGATCGAACAATCGTCCTGACGGATCAGAGTTCGACCTCGTTGAACGCCACCGCCGCATTCACGAACGCCTCCATCGGCGGATGAAGATAGCCCAGTCCCGCCATCGGCCGGTTCATGTGCTTGTGGGCGAGCCCGGAATTGATCGCCGGCCGGATACCGCTCTCGATGATCTTGAAGATGTCGAAACCCATTGGTGAACCACGCCCGTCGAGCGCCGGCACCCGAAACGCGTCGCTTTCCGACTGAACGATCTGGTACATGCGCATCGTCACGTCGATCGCGTGCTGGGCTGTCCCCGATACCGACTTCACAACCCCGCCCAGCCCGACCGTCTCGGTGATCGCGCTGTCACCCATGTCGCGGTTGACGTCCGCCGGCGATATTCCCGGCATCAGGTAGAAACCCCGGCCGACCTCTGCGAGCCCGGTGAACCAGGTGTCCCCCAAACCCGACACCTTGATTCCGAAATCGGTTCCGTTGCGGGCCATCACCGTGACGATGCTGCTGTGGCTGACATTGCTGCCGGCGATGCTGATCGCCTTACAGGTGGCCATGATGGGGTTCAGTGCGAAGGTTCCGTCGTTGTAGATCAACGTGGTGACCGCGGCAAGTGTCTCCTGATCCGGGCAGGCCTTGATGAGGCCGGGCATCAACTCCTTGAGGAAGAGCGGCGTCGCGGCGTTCATGATGACGTGGCAATCGTCTCCCATCAGCAGACTCCTGCCGACGAGGGGGAGGAAGTCGATGCTTCCGGCCTCCTCGATGGCCTGGCCGAGGATCGGCGCCAGGGTGCTTTCGATCCAGTGCAGGTGCTCGACCGCCGGTTCCCGGTAGACACCGAACCGCACCGAGCTTCCCAGGAAGTCGCCCAGATCGTCGCTGATGTTGGAGTACGTGCGCTGGCCCGACGGCTGATCCTCGACGATGAAGACAGACATCGAGTACGTGATGATCCCGGCCATCGGCGCCACGGCATCATGGTCGTGACACGGCTCGAGGTCCACCTCACCGGACTCCATCAGCGCGACAGCATCGTCCTTGTCCTTGGCCAGCCCTTCGAAGATCAGGCCCCCGATGATCGCGCCCTTCATGGGCCCGGAGGCCCGCTTCCATGAAATCGGCGGTCCCGCATGAAGAACCAGGTTCCTGCGCATGCCGGGAACATGGTCCTTGGCTTTGCCGATGCCCACCAGGACCGGACTGGTTCGCTTCATCGAGGTGATGGCCTCGGCGTTGGCCTGCCGGATCGCTTCCCTACGGGTGGGATCCTGCTCGAACTTCTGCAGGATTTCCTCGGCGTTCGGCTTGATCGATCGTCGAATACTCACGGCATCTCCTCATCGCGCACCAGGGCCACGACCCGGCTGCTGCCCGTCGACCCGACAGGTCACACCCATCGGCCAATGTAGTCCGGACACCCGTTCCACCGAAACCGATCTCGGCAGTGAAGTCCAGCCGTCCGGAAAGGTCGTTACGATGATCGGTGGGCCGGCCGAGCGGAGCGACGTGTGAAGCTGTTTCGTCACCACTGGCCCGCGGCCGACGGCGACCCGACATCGCTGCCCTATTACCGGTTGGTCCTGCGCGGTTGGTCGCAGGTGTGCTTTCAGAGCAACGAACTCACCGGGCTGTGCTTTCTGGCGGCAGCACTGGTTGCATCGCCGATCGCCGCGGCCTATCTCCTGGTCGCCGGGACGATCGCCCCGGCAGGCAGAATGGCGCTGGGCGGCAGGCACCCGGAGATCTCCACCGGGCTTCCCGGCCTGAACCCGAGTCTGATCGGGCTGGCGCTGCCCACCTTCTTCGAAACCGGCTGGACCAACACCGGGATGTGGACGGTGCTGGTGCTCTGCGTCGCGGCAACGGTCCTGTTGGCCCGCCTCGCGGCGGCGTTGCCGTTCCCGGTTCTGGCGCTGCCCTTCCTGATCGTCTTGTGGGTCGTGTGGGCACTTGCGCCGAGCATCTCGGTTCTGCAGCGCAAGCCGTTCGCCGAACTGACCTCCGCGGCATACCATCCTGTCGAGGCCGTGCTGTCCGGCCTCGGCGAGGCGGTCTTCTCCGCGACCATCTGGTCCGGACTGCTCTTCCTGGCCGGCCTGCTGGTGAGTAATTGGCGACACGCTGTGATCGCGGTGATCGGCGCAGTCATCAGCACCGTGGTGTCCTACCGCGTCGCGCTGATGAGCTCGTCGTCGCTGAATGCCGGACTGTTCGGATTCAACGGCGTCCTGACTGCGGTCGCGGTGTATGCGCTGTGCGGCAGCCGGCTGCGGCTGGCAGTGCTCGGCGCGCTGATCGCCGCGGTCCTCACGCCCGCGTTCACCCGGTTGGGGGTGCCGGCGGCGTCGGCGCCGTTCGTGCTGTCCACCTGGCTGGTCCTCGCACTCGGCTGGTTCGACCGGAGATGGTTCGCCCCAGCCAGGCCGGTGACGGGCCACAACGCACCGGATTAGGCCCCGCCGGCACAGCATCGTAATCCCTTGATCCCTTTGCCCTCCCACCATCTGCCTGGTCGTCGCACCCCACGCCGGGGACTCACCGGACCGCGCAGACACGCGGTCGTGGGACACGCCGAGCTAGGGTGCGGACGCACGTTTGCGCCCTTTAGACTGCGTTGCGATCACGCCGTCGGAGACGGCCGGGCGTACTGGAGGGAGTCGTGGGTGCGGGCTGACGCTGCCGCCACTGACGGCACCGCCGCAGAGCCCGGCACCCAGGCATTGCGGGGCTGGCAGCGGCGAGCGCTGGTCAAGTACCTGACAGCAGCCCCGCGGGATTTCCTCGCGGTGGCCACTCCGGGCGCCGGCAAGACCACGTTCGCGCTGCGCATCGTCGCCGAGCTGCTGGCCGAGCGCACCGTCGAGACCGTCACCATCGTGGTGCCGACCGAGCACCTGAAGATCCAGTGGGCGCTGGCCGCGGCACGGCACGGCATCGCGCTGGATCCGAAGTTCTCCAACTCCAACTCGCAGACGTCCTCGGAGTTCCACGGGGTCGTCGTCACCTACGCGCAGGTCGCCAGCCACCCCACCCGGCACCGGGTGCGCACCGAGAACCGCAAGACGCTGGTCGTCTTCGACGAGATCCACCACGGCGGCGACGCCAAGACGTGGGGCGACGCCATCCGCGAGGCGTTCGATGACGCGACCCGCCGGCTCGCCCTGACCGGAACCCCGTTCCGCAGCGACGACAGCGCGATCCCGTTCGTCACCTACGAGGAGGACGCCGCCGGCTTCAAGTACTCCACCGCCGACCACACCTATGGCTACGCCGACGCGCTGGCCGACGGGGTGGTGCGGCCGGTGGTGTTCCTGGCGTACTCCGGCGAGGCGCGCTGGCGCGACAGCGCCGGCGAGGAGCACGCCGCGCGCCTGGGCGAGCCGCTGACCGCCGAACAGACCGCCCGGGCGTGGAAGACCGCGCTGAACCCGGCCGGAGAGTGGATGCCCGCAGTGCTCGCGGCGGCGGACCGCCGGCTGCAGCAGAAACGCCAGCACGTGCCGGACGCCGGCGGCATGGTCATCGCCTCCGACCAGACCTCGGCCCGTGCCTACGCCGACCTGCTGACCAAGATCACCGGCGAGGTGCCCACGGTGGTGCTCTCAGACGACAAGGACGCCTCGCTGCGGATCACCCAGTTCTCGGAAGGCACGACCCGCTGGCTGGTGGCGGTGCGGATGGTCTCCGAGGGCGTCGACGTGCCGCGGCTGTCGGTCGGCGTGTACGCCACCAGCGCGTCGACGCCGTTGTTCTTCGCCCAGGCGATCGGCCGGTTCGTGCGCTCGCGGCGGGCCGGGGAGACCGCAAGCATCTTCCTGCCGTCGGTGCCCAACCTGCTGCTGCTGGCCAGTGAGATGGAGGCCCAACGCAACCATGTGCTGGGCAAGCCGCACCGGGAGACGCTCGAGGACCCGCTGGACGCCGAGCTGGCCGAGCAGAAGCGCGACGAACCCGACGACGAGAAGGGCAAGTACGAGTACGTCGGCGCCGACGCCGAGCTCGACCAGGTGATCTTCGACGGGTCGTCGTTCGGCACCGCGACCCCGGCGGGCAGCGACGAGGAGGCCGACTTCCTCGGCATCCCCGGACTGCTCGACGCCGCCGCGATGCGCGATCTGCTGCGCCAGCGCCAGGAGGCGCAGCTGACCAAGCGCACCGCCGGTGGCGAGGTGCCCCGGCCGTCCACGCACGGCCAGCTGCGCGATCTGCGCAAGGAACTCAACACACTGGTGTCGCTGGCCCACCACCGCACCGGCAAGTCACACGGCCAGATCCACAACGAGCTGCGCCGCATCTGCGGGGGGCCGCCGGTCGCCGCCGCGACCAGCGATCAGCTCAAGGCCCGCATCGTGGCGGTGCGCCAGCTCAGCCAGCAGGGTTGACGGCCGCCGGTTAGAAGCGCGCGATTCCGGGAAAACGGCGCCGAGCACATCGCCGAGCAAGGAAGCGGGCACCATGCCAGACATCCGGAACGTCGCACTACCTTCCACTCCTTCAGCACCTTCTGCCTTCCAGGCTCGCCGGCGCCGCTGGCCGGCGGTGCTCGGGTTGACGGTCGGTCTCGCGGCGGCGCCGCTGATGGCGGCATGCGGATCCGGCGGCGGGGGCACCGACACGACGACCACCACAACGACGACCACAACGAGCACGCCGACGACGTCCACCCCGGCGACCGACGGGAACACCGACACCACGCCGGC
>JAXHTL010000045.1:0-26845 GCA_034190095.1 Actinomycetota bacterium | reverse complement strand
CTCAGAATTCCCCATCTGGCTGCACACCTACAATTACCACCGCGGCCACACCGCACTCGGCGGTCAACCACCCGCCAGCCGCGTACCTAACCTCTCAGGTCAGTACAGCTAGATCATCTCGGACCGAGCCGACATCGCTCGCTAAGCAAGTGCACAGCAAATTTCTTCTGACGATATGCGTTTGTTCGAACGATCGATTCTCACGTTGTGCCAGAGGATCTGACCGGGTTCGCGCGGTCGCGTGTGGTGGACAACACAAACCGCGGGCTAAATTAACACATCTGACAATCCGTCTACTAGCTAATCCCTCACTTCTTTTCTAGATATCGATGGACCCGCACAGTCCTGGCTGCGCAGCCATGGTGAGCGCGGATGTCTCGGTGCCGACACGCCGCAGATCCCGCGCAGCTGCCCGCCGCCGACGGGATTCGGCAAAATCCGAGCATGGGCGCACCGACCGAACCCGTCATCATCGCCGAGCACGGCGGTCTCGTGATCGCGCAGTCCGGCGCTGCGATTCTGGTGATCGACCGCGGCACCGGCGCTTCCCGCATCGCAGCCTTCGTGCTGTCCGTCGTCACGCTGGTGTGCGGCGGGTTCGGCGCCGTCGCGATGACGCTCTCGGGCACTGACGCGGTGCCGCCGCAGGCGGTGGTGCTGGGTGCCGGGCTGCTGGCGGTCGGGATCGTCGCCGGCGTCGCAGCGCTGTTCACCGTGAAGGCGATTCGGGAGAGCCGCCGCAAGCCGCTGAGCGCCTTCGTGCCTGTGGCGGTGTTCGACCGCGCCCAGCGGGTGTACCGCGACGGGACCGGCGCCGCGGTCGCACCGCTCGATCAGGTCCGTTTCGAGCGGCGGATGCAGATCGCCTCCAGCTCCCCCAAGCTGGTTGCGGTGACTCCTGCGCGAACCGATGTCCTCAAGCGCGGCAATCCGTTCGGCGGGGGTATCGGCGACCTCGACCAGGTGCTCACCGCCGCGGTGCAGGCCACCCCGTACTGATCCGGTGCGGCGGTCAGCCTTCCCCCGGGGCGGCGCCGAGCCGGGACAGCACGCCGGCGACCACCTCGTCGGTCGGGATGTCGATCTGTTCCCCGGTCGACAGGCTTTTCACGCCGACGGTGCCCGCCTCCAGGTCACGGTCGCCGGCCACCAGCGCGATCGCGGCGCCCGACCGGTCGGCGCCCTTCATCGCGGCCTTGAGGCTGCGCTCGCCGTAGGCCATGTCCACCCGCACCCCGGCGGCCCGCAGCTGCATCGCCAGCACCGCCAGCGCCACCTTGGCTTCGGCGCCCAGCGGGACCGCGTACACGTCGACCCGGGCCCCGTCGGTGACGCTGCGTCCCTCGGCGCGCAGCGCCAGCAGGGTGCGGTCGACACCGAGCCCGAACCCGATGCCGGACAGGTCCTGCCCGCCGAGCTGATGCATCAGCCCGTCGTAGCGTCCACCGCCGCCGATTCCGGATTGTGCGCCCAGCCCGTCGTGCACGAACTCGAAGGTGGTCTTGGTGTAGTAGTCCAGGCCGCGCACCATGCGCGGGTTGATCGTGTACGGCACCCCCAGGGCGTCCAGATGGGCGAGCACCGTCTCGAAGTGGTCCTTGGCCGCCTCGGAGAGATGATCGAGCATCACCGGTGCGGCGGCGGTCATCTCCCGAACCTGCGGGCGCTTGTCGTCGAGCACCCGCAACGGGTTCAACCGGGCGCGCTGGCGGGTCTCCTCGTCGAGATCCAGCGTGAACAGGAAGTTCTGGAGCAGCTCGCGGTATTGCGGGCGGCAGGTGTCATCACCGAGCGAGGTGATCTCCAACCGGAACCCGTCCAACCCGAGCTCCCGGAAGCCGGCATCGGCGACCGCGATGACCTCGGCGTCCAGCGCCGGATCGTCCACTCCGATCGCTTCCACCCCGACCTGCTGCAACTGCCGGTAGCGGCCCGCCTGAGGGCGCTCGTAGCGGAAGAACGGGCCGGAGTAGGCGAGCTTGACCGGCAGCGCCCCGCGGTCGAGCCCGTGCTCGATGACCGCCCGCATCACGCCGGCGGTGCCTTCCGGGCGCAGCGTCACCGACCGGTCGCCCCGGTCGGCGAAGGTGTACATCTCCTTGGACACCACATCGGTGGACTCCCCCACGCCGCGGGCGAACAACGCGGTGTCCTCGAAGATGGGCAGCTCGATGTGGCCGTAGCCGGCCCGGCGCGCCGCCGCGAGCAGCGTGTTGCGCACCCCGGTGAACTCCGCCGACTCCGGGGGAAGGTAATCGGGGACGCCCTTGGGCGCCCGGAACGACGTGGGGGACGAGGTGTCTGTCACTTAAGTCAAACCTTCGAGAAACGGGTTGGTGCGGCGTTCCAGACCGATCGTGGTCCGGTCGCCGTGCCCTGGCAGTACCAGGGTCTCGTCATCGAGCACGAGCAGTTTCGTGACGATGGAGTCCAGCAGGTCGCGGCCGCTGCCGCCGGGCAGGTCGGTGCGCCCCACCGACTGCTTGAACAGGGTGTCTCCGGTGAATGCCACCGATTCGGGCCCCAGTCCCAGACCGCCGTCGACGCGGAACACCACCGAGCCGGCGGTGTGGCCCGGGGTGTGGTCGACGGCGACCGTGATGCCGCCGAGCTCGATCTTGTCGCCGTCGCGGTCGAGTTCGACGACCTGGCGCGGCTCGCGGAACAACGCTCCGAGGGCCACCCGGCCCAGACCGGCGAGGAACCCCGACCCGAGGTCCTTGATCGGGTCGGACAGCATCGGCCGGTCAGCCGGGTGGATGTAGGTGGCACAGCCGAAGGTGTCGGCGACTTTCTGGGCTGACCACATGTGGTCGATGTGGCCGTGGGTGAGCAGCACGGCCGCCGGGGTCAACCGATTCTCGTCGAGCACCCGGCGCAACGGGCCCATCGCCCGCTGGCCGGGGTCGACGACGATGGCGTCGGCGCCCTGCCGCGGGGCCAGCACGTAGCAGTTGCATGCCAACATGCCGGCCGGGAACCCGGTGATCAACACGCCTGCAAGCTTCCCATGCCCTGCCGGTATCCCTGTTCACGAGGGTCGCAGCGCTGTTTGTGCGCAGCGGCTGGCACACTCGGTGCCGACCCGGATCGACTGCGAGGAAGGACCCGGCGGTGCCGACGAACGAACAACGGCGTGCGACAGCCAAACGCAAGCTCGAGCGGCAGCTCGAGCGGCGGGCCGAGCAGGAACGCAAGCGCCGCACCTACACGATCATCGGTTCGGCGGTGGCCGCGGTCGTCGTGATCGGCGCCGTGGTTGCGACCATCGTCATCACCACCGGGGGCGATTCCGGCGGCTCCGCGACGGAGACGAGCACCGCGGCCGAGCCCAGTGAGCCCACCGAGGACCAGGACCCCTTCGACGTCCCGGCCCCGGGCGAGGTCGCGGCCCTGCCCCAGTTCAGCGCTCCCGCCGATCTCGGCGCCAACTGCCAGTACCCGGAGTCGGCCGAGGCCAGCAAGCCCAACAACCCGCCGCGCACCGGCGAGGTTCCCACCGATCCCGCCCAGGTCAGCGCCAGCATGGAGACCAACCAGGGCAACATCGGGCTGCAGCTGGACAACGGCAAGTCCCCGTGCACGGTCAACAGCTTCGCCAGCCTCGCCCAGCAGGGCTACTTCAACGACACGCCCTGTCACCGGCTCACCACCAGCGAGACGCTGTCGGTGCTGCAGTGCGGCGACCCGACCGGGGAGGGCACCGGCGGGCCGGGCTATCAGTTCGCCAACGAGTACCCGACCACCCAGTACCAGCCTGACGACCCGGCACTGATGCAACCCGTGGTCTACCCGCGCGGCACCCTGGCCATGGCCAACGCCGGGCCGGGCACCAACGGCAGCCAGTTCTTCCTGGTCTACCAGGATTCGCAGTTGCCGCCGCAGTACACGGTCTTCGGCACCATCGACGAGACCGGCCTGGCCACCCTCGACAAGATCGCCGCCGAGGGGGTCGACGGCGGCGGACAGGACGGCCCACCGGCGCTCGATGTCACGGTGGAGTCCATCCAGCTGGACTGAGCCGTCGCAGCCTGGTCTTTGACCTGCCCGCCCGTTCGGCATACGTTCAGTTGGCCGACGTGCATACGTAACCAACGCGCGGATACGAAACGACAAGGGATGGGTCATGACGGGTTCGATACGACGGAGATTCACCAGGCTGGGGGCAGCGACCGCGGCGACGGTGCTGGGTGCGGCACTCGTCACGAGTTGCACCGAGGTCCCCGACAGCGAGCAGGGCGGCACGCTACAACGCATCCAGGACGCCGGCACCGTCAAGGTCGGTATCGCCGGCGAGGTGCCCTACGGCTACACCGAGGGCGGTGAAGTCACCGGCGAGGCACCCGAGGTCGCCAAGGCGGTGTTCTCCGCGATGGGCATCGACACCGTCGACGCCACCCAGGTCGAGTTCAGCCAGCTCATCCCCGCACTCAACGCGGGCCAGTACGACATGGTCGCCGCCGGGATGGCGATCCTGCCGCAGCGTTGCGAGAACGCGCAGTTCTCCGCGGTCGACTACGTGACACCCACCGCGCTGCTGGTACCCACCGGAAACCCGCAGCAGGTCAACAACTTCGAAGACGTCTTGGCCAAGGGCGTGCCACTGGCCGTGCTCTCCGGGACCGTCGAGGAGTCGGTGGCCCAGTCGCTGGGGATCCCGGACAATCTCATCCAGCCCTATCAGGGCCAACCGGAGATGCTGCAGGCCCTGGTCGACGGGCGCGCCTACGCCGGGGCACTGACCGATATCTCACTGCGGCGCATGGTCGCCGACAATCCCGGCGTGCCGCTGGAGGTCACCGACGGGTTCGTCCCGGTCGTCGACGGCGAGGAGCAGATCCAGGCCGGCGGCTTCGTGTTCCGTCAGGGCGACGACGCGCTGGTCGACGAGTTCAACACCCACCTCGAGGCGCTGCACGACAGCGGCGAATGGCTCAGCATCGTCGAACCGTTCGGTTTCACCGAGGACAACGTGCCGCCGGAGGGCTTGACCACCGAACAGCTCTGCGCCTCCAGCTGATCCGGTGTTCGACAACGTCGGACTCTTCGTCGAGACCATCTCTGCCGGTCTGCTGCTGACCGTAGAGGCCACCGTCGGCGGCATCGCCATCGCGACCGTGTTGTCCTTCGTGGCCGGGTTGGCGATGCTGTCGCGGTGGCGGGCGGTGCGGGCGCTGGCCCGCATCTACGTCGAAATCTGGCGTGGCACCTCCGAAGTGGTCCAGTTGATGTGGATCTACTTCGTGCTGCCGGTGCTGGTGGGCTACCAGATCCTGCCGCTGGCCGCCGGCATCGTGGTGCTCGGCCTGAACTTCGGCGCCTACGGCGCCGAGATCGTGCGCGGCGCGGTGCAGGCGGTACCCCGCGCGCAGTACGAGGGCGCGATCGCGTTGTCGCTGACCCCACGTCAGCGGATGCTGCGGGTGGTGCTGCCGCAGGCCCTGGTGGAGATGGTGCCGCCGATGAACAACCTGTTCATCCAGCTGCTCAAGGGCAGCTCCTTGCTGACCATCATCACCGTGCACGAGATGACCTACCAGGCCCGGGAAGTGCTCATCGACCGGTTCATCCCGCAGGCCGCCACCATCTGGACCATCGTGCTGCTGTTCTACCTGGCTCTGGCGGTGCTGATCACCGCCGCCATGCGGATGGTCGAGCGGTGGGCCGCCGCGCTGGTCGGTCGCCGGCCGCCCGCGCGCCGCGGGGTGCTGGCGCTGCTCCGCCGCCGGCGGGAGGCGCCGCGGTGATCTGGGACTGGCAGTACGCCGCCGAGGTGTTCCCCGACATCGTCGTCAACGGGTTGCGCATCACCCTGCTGGCCACCGTGTTGGGCTCGCTGCTGGCTTACACCCTGGGCCTGGTGCTGACCCTGCTGCGACGCTCACCGATCCGCGCGGTCCGATCGGCCACCTGGGCGTTCATCGAGTTCGTCCGCAGCACACCACTGTTGGTGCAGATCTTCTTCTTCTTCTTCGTGCTGCCCGACGTCGGGTTGCGTTTCGACCCGCTGACCACCGGGGTCATCGCACTGGGCGTGCACTACGCCACCTACACCGCCGAGGTGTACCGGGCCGGCATCGAGGCGGTGCCGGTGGGACAGTGGGAGGCCGCGGTCGCGCTGAACCTGCCGCGGGTGCGAACCTGGACGGCGGTGATCCTGCCGCAGGCCGTCCCCCGGGTGCTGCCGGCGCTGGGCAACTACACGATCTCGATGCTCAAGGAAACCCCGCTGCTGCTGATGATCGGTGTGCTCGACATCGTCGGAGTGGCAAACCAGCTGGGGTCGCGGGCCTTCCGGTATGTGGAGCCGATCACCATCGCCGGTGTGCTGTTCCTGGTGCTGAGTTACTCGGCGTCCCTACTCGTGCGATGGATGGAGCGACGTGTCCGATACGCCAACTGACATGATCCGGTTCGACCACGTCGTCAAACGGTTCGACGACACGGTGGTGCTCGACGGACTCGACTTCTCGGTCCGCCCCGGCGAATTCGTCACCCTCATCGGCCCCAGCGGGTCGGGCAAGACGACCATCCTGCGCCTGCTGATGACCCTCGAGCAGGTCAGCGAGGGCCGCATCTACGTCGGCGGCGACTGCTTGAGCCACATGACCAGACGCGGGCGCGAACTGCCCGCCGACGAGCGGTATCAGCGGCGGATCCGCAAGCGTATCGGCATGGTGTTCCAGCAGTTCAACCTTTTCCCCAACATGCGGGTGCGGCAGAACATCACCGAGGGGCCGATCCACTCGCTCGGGCTGGCCCGCGAGGAGGCCGAGGAGCGCGCCGACAAGCTACTCGACATGGTCGGCATCGCCGACAAGGCCGACGCGCACCCCACCCAACTCTCCGGCGGCCAGCAGCAGCGGGTGGCCATCGCCCGGGCGCTGGCGATGCAGCCCGACGTGCTGCTGCTCGACGAGGTCACCTCCGCGCTGGACCCGGAGCTGGTCACCGGTGTGCTGGCGCTGCTCAAGGACATCGCCGCCAGCAGCGACATCACCTTTCTGTGCGTCACCCACGAGATGAACTTCGCCCGTGATGTGTCCGACCGGGTGATGATGTTCGACGCCGGCCGGGTCATCGAGGACGCCGCGCCGGACAAGCTGTTCAGCGATCCCGATCATGAGCGCACCCGCACATTCCTGCGCGCGGTGCTGGAGCGGGGCTAGCCGCCGCCCCATCCCGGGTTCAGGCGGTGACCAGTGTCATCGGCTTCTCGCAGCACACTTCCTTGTGCTCCATCTCCGGCGGGCACGGGCACTCCTTCTCGTAGACGAGCACCGCGCCGCACTCCTTGCATTCGTACCGGTCTCCGGCCTTGCGCGCCATCGTCGTCCTCCTGCCATGCATGGATGCCTATGTACGCACGCTAACCCCGGGGCCGCAACGCCGGATACGGCCGAAAGTCCTCAACGCTCACGCAGATCGGTCGCGACGGTGCGGTTCGGTGCGCCCACGGCGGTGTGTCGGGAATGAAACCGCACACCGCCGGCGCGGCTCACGCCGCGGACGTGACGCGGTAGACGTCGTACACGCCCTCCACGTTGCGCACCACGTTCAGCACATGACCGAGGTGCTTGGGGTCGCCCATCTCGAAGGTGAACCGGCTGATCGCGACCCGGTCGTTGGATGTCGTCACCGACGCCGACAGGATGTTGACCTTCTCGTCGGCAAGCACCCGGGTGACGTCGGAGAGCAGCCGGTGCCGGTCGAGCGCCTCGACCTGGATCGCCACCAGGAACACCGACGACGGCGACGGCGCCCACTGCACGTCGATGATGCGCTCGGACTGCTCCTGCAGCGACGCGGCGTTGGTGCAGTCGGTGCGGTGCACGCTGACACCCCCGCCGCGGGTGACGAACCCCATGATGTTGTCACCCGGCACCGGGGTGCAGCACTTGGCCAGCTTGCTCAGCACCCCCGGCGCCCCGGGCACCGCCACGCCGACATCGTCGGAACTGCGTTGGCGCACCGGCATCGTCGCCGGGGTGGAGCGCTCGGCCAGCTCGTCGGCGGCATCGTCGTCACCGCCGATCTGGGCCACCAGCCGCTGCACCACGTGGCGGGCCGACACGTGCCCCTCGCCGACCGCGGTGTAGAGCGCGGAGACGTCGGTATAGCGCAACTCCCGGGCCAGGGCGCCGATCGATTCGGCGGTCATCAAGCGCTGCAACGGAAGTCCGCCGCGGCGCACCTCACGGGCGATGGCGTCCTTGCCCGCCTCGAGCGCCTCCTCGCGACGTTCCTTGGCGAACCACTGCCGGATCTTGGCCTTGGCCCTGGGCGAGACGACGAAGGTCTGCCAGTCCCGCGACGGACCCGCGTTGGGCGCCTTGGAGGTGAAGATCTCGACCACTTCACCGTTCTCGAGCTTGCGCTCCAGCGCGACAAGCCGGCCGTTGACCCGGGCGCCGATGCAGTGGTGACCGACCTCGGTGTGCACCGCGTAGGCGAAGTCCACCGGCGTCGAACCGGTCGGCAGCGTGATCACATCACCTTTCGGGGTGAACACGAAGATCTCCTGCACCGCCAGGTCGTAACGCAGCGACTCCAGGAATTCGCCGGGGTCGGCGGCCTCCCGCTGCCAGTCGAGCAGCTGACGCATCCACGCCATGTCGTCGATCTCGGCGGCCGCATGACTCGGCGGAGCGGCGTTGCGCCCCTTGGCTTCCTTGTACCGCCAGTGCGCGGCGATGCCGTACTCGGCGGTCTTGTGCATGTCGAAGGTGCGGATCTGCACCTCCAGCGGCTTGCCCTCCGGCCCGACCACCGTGGTGTGCAGCGACTGGTACACCCCGAAGCGAGGCTGGGCGATGTAGTCCTTGAACCGCCCCGCGATCGGCTGCCACAACGAATGCACCACACCGACCGCGGCGTAGCAGTCCCGCACCTCGTCGCACAGGATCCGCACCCCGACCAGGTCGTGGATGTCGTCGAAATCGCGGCCCTTGACGATCATCTTCTGATAGATCGACCAGTAGTGCTTGGGCCTGCCCTCGACGACGGCGTTGATCTTCGAGGCCGACAACGTCGCGTTGATCTCGGCACGCACCTTGGCCAGATAGGTGTCGCGGGACGGCGCCCGGTCGGCCACCAGCCGCACGATCTCCTCGTACTTCTTGGGGTGCAGGATCGCGAACGACAGATCCTCGAGCTCCCATTTCACCGTCGCCATGCCGAGCCGGTGCGCCAGCGGTGCGATGACCTCCAGCGTCTCGCGGGCTTTCCGGGCCTGTTTCTCGGGCGGCAGGAAGCGCATGGTCCGCATGTTGTGCAACCGGTCGGCGACCTTGATCACCAGCACCCGCGGATCACGGGCCATCGCGATGATCATCTTGCGGATGGTCTCGCCCTCGGCGGCGGTGCCCAGGGCCACCTTGTCCAGCTTGGTCACCCCGTCGACCAGGTGGCCGACCTCCACGCCGAACTCCTCGGTCAGCGCCTCGAGTGTGTATCCGGTGTCCTCGACGGTGTCGTGCAGCAGCGCCGCCACCAAAGTGGTGGTGTCCATGCCCAATTCGGCCAGGATGTTGGCGACCGCGAGGGGGTGGGTGATGTAGGGGTCACCGGAGCGGCGCATCTGGTCGGCGTGGCGCTCCTCGGCCACGTCGTAGGCCTTCTGCAGCAGCGTCAGGTCCGCTTTGGGATAGATCTCGCGGTGCACCGCGACCAGCGGCTCGAGCACCGGGTTGACGGTGCTGCGCTGCGAGGTCATCCGGCGCGCCAGCCGCGCCCTCACCCGGCGCGAGGCGCTGGTCGGCTGCTTGGGCACCTCCATCGGCTGGGTTTCCGGACCCGGCCCACCGGGCCCGGGCGGCTGCACAGCCTGGCCCGCGCGACGATCCGTGTTGACCTCGCCGGCCATTGTTCACCTCCCGGGACTGTCCTCTTCGCAGGATATCCGTTCAGACCGTGTACAGGCTGGTGACCGGTAGCGGTTCCAGCGCTGCCCGCCCGTTCAGGGCCGACAGCTCCAGCATCACCACCGCCCGGGTCACCTCGGCTCCCGCGGCGGTGAGCAGCTGGTGTGTCGCCCTCAGGGTGCCCCCGGTGGCCAGTACGTCGTCGATCACGACGATGGAACGACCCGACAGGTCGATTCCCTCGGCCGGAACCTCCAGGGTCGCGCTGCCGTACTCCAGCGTGTAGGTCTCGCTGAGCACCGGCGGGGGCAGCTTGCCGCCCTTGCGGACCGCCAGCACACCGATGCCCAGGGCCAGGGCCACCGCGCCGCCGAGCAGGAAACCGCGGGCGTCCACCCCGGCCACCAGGTCCGCCCCGCGGGCGAGTTCGGCGATGGCGCCACTGACCTCGGCCAGGCCCCGCGCGTCGGCCAGCACCGGCGTCAGGTCCTTGAACTGGATCCCCGGTTCGGGGAAGTCGGGCACCTCGCGCAGCAGCGAGGCAATCACCCCGGACACATCCGGGGCGTTCGGCGCGTCCGATTCGCTCATTCGCTCAGCTTCCACCGGTCCATGTTCCACCCGGCGCCCCAGCGCGTCGGATTCGGGCTCACCGCATACATCTTGGTCGACGTGACCAGAGTTCGCTGCTGACGGTACAGCGGCAGGGTCGGCATGTCGGCCCACAGGATCGGACCGGCCTCGGCGAGCAGCCGCGCCATCTCCTTGGGGTCGTTGATCACCGCGATGGTCGAGATGATGCCGTCGATGCGTTCGTTGGCGTAGCGCGACAGGTTGTTGCCGTTGGCGCTGTGCAGGGTGTAGGCGTCGACCGCCGAAGAACCCGAGGAACCGCTGCCGGCGGCTCCCCCGGTGCTCGCGATCAGCACATCGATCTGGTTGTCACGCAACGACAATGGCCCGGTGTTCTCGGTGGCGACGTCCTCGACGGTGATACCGGCCGGCGCGCAGGATCGGGCGATCGCGCCGACCATCGCCGCCAGGCGCGCGTTGGGCGTCTGATAGCCCATCCGCACCGTCAGCGGCTGTCCGCCCAGCGCCGCGCGCGCGGCCTCGGGGTTGGCGACGGCGAACTCGCCGACCTCCGGGGTGGCTTCGGCCGCCCCGTAGGCATCCTCGCTGGCGGTGTTCAACCGGGAGTTCACCACGGGCACCTCGGCGTTGCGGGCGATGACGTCGCGCGGGGTGCACAGCGCCACGGCGCGACGCGCCGGGGTCGCCGCCAGCGGCCCCTGCGGGGCGAAGATGAGTTGCTCGACGCCCGCCGACGGGGACTCCGAACCCTCGTAGTCGTCGGGCAGGTTGAGCAGTCCCAACGAGCCCGACGCGATGTCGATGACGTCGTAGCCGCCCTCGTTGACCCGGTCCTGCATATCGGGGCTGCGTGGATGCACGGCGATCCTGCCGGTGACCGGCACGGTGCCCCACCACCGGTCGTTGGCCACCAGCACCACCGACCCGTCGGCGCCGACCGACTCCAGCTTGTAGGGCCCCGAGGACGGGAAGCGCGTCAGATCCAGGTCCGGAGTCAGGTTCCAGGTGGTGTTCCAGGCCTGGGCGATTCGCTCGACGACGGGGCCGTCGTTGTCGAGCAGGGCCCTGGTCACCCCGCCGTCGCCGAGGCCGAGTTCGTCGGCGAGGACGTGCGACGGCATCATCGACGTCGCGGCGAACAGCTGCCCGTAGTCGGTGAACGCCCGGTCCTGGGCGAAGGAGACCCGGGCCTTCTTCTGCCCCGGCACGCAGTCGACCGTGGCGATGTCGGTGTATCCGGCCCGGCTGGCGGCGTCGAACGCCGGAAACCGGCCGGACTGCGAGGCCCAGGCCAGCACCATGTCGTCACAGGTGATCGGTTTGCCGTCGGAGTACACCGCCGCCGGGTTGATCTCGTAGTCCAGCACCAGCGGGGTGCGGCCCACCATCGAGACGTTGCCGAAGTCGCGGTCGGCCACGATCTGCCCCTCCGGGCCGTGGTAGTTGAACCCGGTCAGTGCCCGCGCGAAGGCCTGCGGGCCGCCGGAGGCCGCACCGGCGACGGTGTTGGTGTTGTAGGTGGTCAGCGCACCGTCGACGGCGTAGTCGATCGAATCCGCGGCTTCGTCGGCGCAAGCTGTCAGCCCCAGCGCACCGGTGAGGCCCAGCACGGCGGCCACGGCGGTGACGCGTCGCGCCCAGTGGCGTGCCATGGGGGCTACCGCTTCCGTGGGCTTCGCTTACCCGACGGTCGCCCGGTCCTGCTGCTGGTCGGCCGGACGGGGCGTGCGCCGGGCGCCGGCTTGTCGGCGGGGATCTGCGCTTCGGTCGACGTGGCCGGCCCACGGGGGGCGGCGGTGGCGGCCACGGATGCCGGTTCGGCCGCCCCCGGGGAGGAGTCGCTGCCGGCCTCGACACCGTCGCTGTCGTCGATGTCGGTCGCGCCCGCGGCCTTGGCCGCCGCCGCCGCGCGCCGGTTGAGCACCTTGCGGGTGTGCTTGCTCACCATCTCGGTGCGTTCACGCATGCTGACCAGCAGCGGGGTGGCGAAGAAGATCGACGAATAGGTTCCCACGATGACGCCGACGAGCTGTACCAGCGCCAGATCCATCAGGGTGCCGACGCCGAGCAGCCAGACCGCGATGACCATCAGCGCGATGATGGGCAGCACCGAGATCACGCTGGTGTTGATCGAGCGCATGAAGGTCTGGTTGACCGCCAGGTTGGCCTGTTCGGCGAAGGTACGCCGGGTGGTGTGTTCGAAGCCGTCGGTGTTCTCCTCGACCTTGTCGAACACGATGACGGTGTCGTAGAGCGAGAAGCCCAGAATGGTGAGCAACCCGATGACCGTGGCCGGGGTGACCTCGAAACCCACCAGCGCGTAGACCCCGGCGGTGACCACGAGGTCGAACAGCAGCGTGGTGAGCGCAGCGATCGCCATGTAGCGCTCGTAGCGCACGGTGATGTAGATCGCGGCCAGCACCAGGAACACGACCAGCGCGATCAGGGCCTTCTGGGTGATCTGACCGCCCCAGGTCTCCGAGACGGCCGAGTCGCTGACCACCTCCGGCCCGGAGGTGCCTTCGGAACTGCGCGGCTCGAAGGCCTCGAACAGCGCCGTGCGCAGTGCCTCGATCTCCTGGTTGTCCAGCGTTTCGGCACGGATCTGGAACGTCGCCGAGTCACCGCTGCCGACAATGACCACCGACTCGGGCGGCACGCCGATGGTGTCGTTGAACACGGTCTCGACCTGCTGGGTCGTCTGCCCTTCGCGACTGGGGAACGAGACCTTGGTCCCGCCCACGAAGTCGATGCCGAAGGTGAAGCCGCGCACCAGGATCGCCACCAGGGCGATCAGCACGATGGCACCGCTGACGCCGTACCAGAGCTTGCGGCGGCCGATGACCTCGAAGGCTCCGGTGCCGGTGTAGAGCCGGACGAAGAAGTTGCGCCGCGTCGCGCCGGCGCCGGACTCGAGGTCGGGCGCCTCCACGGCTGTCGAGCCGGCGTCTTCCCTGCTCTCGTCTTTCGCCATGGCCTATCCCCGTCCCGCCGCGTGCGCGGCCGCTCGGCGTTCGCGTGCGATCTGCTGGACGGCGCCCAGGCCGTTGAGGGCCGGCTTGGCCATCGTCGGCGATTTCGACGCGAGGAAGGCCAGCGGCCAGGTCACCAGGAACACGACGACGACGTCGAGGATCGTGGTCAGTCCGAGGGTGAATGCGAAGCCCTTCACCTGGCCGACGGCCAGGAAGTAGAGCACCGCGGCGGCCAGGAACGTCACCGCGTTGCCGGACAGGATGGTCTTGCGCGCCCTGGTCCAGCCTCGCGGCACCGCCGAGCGGAACGACCGCCCTTCGCGGATCTCGTCCTTGATGCGTTCGAAGAACACCACGAACGAGTCGGCGGTCATACCGATGCCGATGATCAGACCCGCGATTCCGGCCAGGTCCAGCGTGTAGTTGATCCATCTGCCCAACAGCACCAGGATCGCGAAGACCATGGCTCCGGAGGCGACCAGCGACAGTGCCACCAGCAGGCCCAGCACCCGGTAGTAGAGCAGTGAGTACAACAGCACCGCAGCCAGCCCGACCGCACCGGCGATCAATCCGGCGCGCAGCGAGGACAGGCCCAGTGTGGCCGACACGGTCTCGGCTTCGGAGGACTCGAACGACAGCGGCAGCGAGCCGTATTTGAGCACATTGGCCAACTCGCGGGCCGAGTCAGCGGTGAACTGCCCGGTGATCTGGGTCTGCCCGCCGGGGATCGGTTCCTGGATCTGGGGCGCGCTGACCACCTGCGAGTCGAGGACGAAGGCGGTCTGGGTCCCCACGTTGGCCGCGGTGAACTCGGCCCAGGTGTCGGCGGCGTCGCTCTTGAACTCGACGTCGACGACGTATTCGCCGCGCTGCTGGTCGAGTCCGGAGCTGGCGTTGGCGATCTGTTCGCCACTGATGATGGAGCTGTCCAGCAGGTAGACCTCGTTGCCGTCGGTCGAGCAGGTCACCAGCGGCAGGTTGGGGTCGTCGTTGCCGGCCAGGACGTCCTCGTCTCCGCAACGGGTGGCCTGGAACTGCAGGGCCAGCACCTGGATCGCCTGCTCACCGCTCTGGCGTAGCCGCTTCTCGTCGGCGATGCGGGTCGACAGCGGCACGTTCTGTTCGCCGGGTTCGACCGAACTGCCCGGAACCCGCGGTGGCGTGGTCTCGGGTGCGCCGGTCTCCGGCGACGGGGTCGGTTCCGGCGACGGTGAGGGCGCCGGCTGAGCGGGGAACGGGCGCGGCTGTGGCGCCGGCGCGTCGGTCGGTGGCGCGGGCTGTCCCGGAACGGAGCCCGGCGGCGCACCGGGCGGAGCACCCGGGACTGCCCCCGGCGGCGCGCCCGGCACACCCGGCGGAGCACCCGGGACTGCCCCCGGCGGCATGCCCGGCAGCCCCTGCGGCAGGCCCGGCAGTGATCCCTGCGGCAGGCCCGCGGGACCCTCCTCGGTGCCGGGCTGGACGGACTGGGTCGGTATCGCGTAGATGACCGGCCGGATGTAGAGCCGGGCCGTCTGACCCAGATTGCGGGCCTCGCTGCCGTCGTTGCCCGGCACGGTGATCACCAGGTTCTGCCCGTCGATGATCACTTCCGAGCCCGACACGCCGAGGCCGTCGACGCGGGCACTGATGATCTGCTGGGCCTGGTCGAGCGCCTCGCGGGTGGGCGGGGTGCCGTCCGGGGTGCGCGCGGTCAGTGTGACCCGCGTGCCGCCCTGCAGGTCGATACCGAGCTTGGGGTCGGCTTGCTTGTCGCCGGTGAGGAACACCAGCAGGTAGGCACCGATGAGCAATACCAGGAACAGGACCAGGTAGCGGGCAGGGTGCACCGGCGTCGAAGACGATGCCACGTGTCAGGGTCTCCTCGAGATCAGTTCGTCAGCACCGCAAAGGGTACGTGCTTGTCCTGTGATCCCGGTCGTCACTCTTTGGAGTTGGGCCGATCCGTGATCTCAGATGCCGACGACCGCGTCTCGACTTCCTCGGCGGAGTCGCCGTACTCATCGACATCGGAGTCGAGATCGTCGTCGTCGTCGGTGATGCGGTCGCGGACCGCCAGTTTCATCCAGGTGGTGACCACGCCCGGCGCGATCTCCAGGTCGACGTAGTCGTCGGAGATGCCGGTGATCGTTCCCTGCAGCCCCGAGGTGGTGTGGATCTTGTCCCCGATCTGCAGGGAGTTGTGCAGGTCGATGGTCGCCTGCATCGCCTTCTTCTGACGCCGGGACGCGAAGAACATGAATGCGCCCATGATGATGAGCAGGGGCAGGAAGACGAGGAGGTCCATGGGGGCAACAGTCTTTCGTATCGGGGCATTCTGGTGCGAATTCGTTGACCAGTGTGCCATTGCCGTCGACCACGACTTTCGCCGCCGGTCACCTGCACGGGGCCGGAACCCGGCAGCCGGCAGAGCGGCTAAGCAGGGTTGCGCTTCGCCGCGGCCGGGTCCCGACGAATTCCGTTGCTCTCAGCGGGCAGAACGAGTGATTCCGCCATAAACTGCCGTTGTTCTCGACGGATACGCGCAACAAGCGGCTAGGCTCTACCGCAATGCGGCAGTGGCCCCGTTCTCCGCATCATCTTCGCAGGTAGGACGTTCAAGGAGGTCGACAGTGAGCACCGTCGAGCAGAGTCGCCACCTGGCCACCGCCATCCCCGGACCACGGTCTGCGGCCCTGATCGCCCGCAAGGGCGCCGCGGTGTCGCGCGGGGTGGGAAACACCATGCCCGTCTACGCCGCCCGCGCGTTCGGCGGCATCGTCGAGGACGTCGACGGCAACCGGCTGATCGATCTGGGATCCGGCATCGCGGTCACCACCATCGGCAACGCCTCGCCCCGGGTCGTCGAGGCGGTGGCCGAACAGAGCGCCAGGTTCACCCACACCTGCTTCATGGTCACCCCCTACGAGGGGTACGTCGCGGTCGCCGAGGCGCTCAACCGGCTCACCCCCGGAACCGGCGAGAAGCGCTCGGCGCTGTTCAACTCCGGCTCGGAGGCCGTCGAGAACGCCGTCAAGATCGCCCGGACCCACACCGGCCGGCAGGCGGTGGTCTCGTTCGACCACGCCTACCACGGGCGCACCAACCTGACGATGGCGCTGACCGCGAAATCGATGCCCTACAAACACGGGTTCGGGCCGTTCGCCCCGGAGATCTACCGCGCGCCGCTGTCGTACCCGTTCCGCGACGCCGAGTTCGGCAAGGAACTGGCCACCGACGGCGAACTCGCCGCCCGCCGGGCCATCGACGTGATCGACAAGCAGGTCGGTGCGCAGAACCTGGCCGCGGTCATCATCGAGCCGATTCAGGGCGAGGGCGGCTTCATCGTTCCGGCCGAAGGCTTCCTGCCCGCCCTGCTGTCCTGGTGCCAGGCCAACGGCGTGGTGTTCATCGCCGACGAGGTCCAGACCGGCTTCGCCCGCACCGGCGCGATGTTCGCGTGCGAACACGAGGGAATCGTGCCGGACCTGATCGTCACCGCCAAGGGCATCGCCGACGGCATGCCGCTGTCGGCGGTGACCGGGCGCGCCGAGATGATGGACGCCCCGCACGTCGGAGGCCTCGGCGGCACCTACGGCGGCAACCCGGTGGCCTGCGCGGCCGCGCTGGCGACCATCGAGACGATCGAGACCGACGGCCTGGTCGCGCGCGCGGCACAGATCGAGACGGTGATGAAGGACGCGTTGTTCCGGTTGCAGGCCGAGGACGACCGGATCGGCGACGTGCGCGGGCGCGGCGCGATGATCGCCGTCGAACTGGTCAAATCGGGGACCACCGAGCCCGACCCCGAGCTGACGAAGACACTTTGCGCCGCCGCCCACCAGGCCGGGGTGATCGTGCTGTCGTGCGGCACCTTCGGCAACGTGCTGCGGTTCCTGCCGCCGCTGACCATCAGTGACGACCTCCTGCTCGAGGCCCTCGACGTCCTCGAGCTCATCCTGCGCGACCTGTAGCAGTGCGCGACCGCCCAACGATTAGGGAGCAATCCATGACCACGGTTCAGAACTTCATCGACGGTGAACTGGTCGACTCGTCCAGCGGCGCCACCATGCCGCTGGTCGATCCGAGCACCGGCGAGCAGTACGGCACCGCTCCGGTGTCCAACGAGCAGGACATCGACACCGCCTACGCCGCGGCGGCCAGGGCGTTCAAGGACTGGAAGAAGTCCACCCCCGCGGACCGGCAGAAGGCCCTGCTGGGCTTCGCCGACGAGGTGGAGAAGGCGGCCGAGGATCTGGTCGCCGCCGAGGGCCGCAACTGCGGCAAGCCCAACCACGTCACGATGGCCGAGGAGATCCCTCCGATGGTCGACCAGATCCGCTTCTTCGCCGGGGCGGCCCGGGTGCTGGAGGGTAAGTCGGCCGGCGAGTACATGGCCGACCACACGTCCTGGATCCGCCGCGAACCCGTCGGCGTGATCGGCCAGGTCGCGCCGTGGAACTACCCGATGATGATGGCGATCTGGAAGATCTGCCCCGCGATCGCCGCGGGGAACACGGTGGTCATCAAACCCAGCGACACCACCCCGGTGACCACGGTGATGCTCGCCGAGCTCATGGCCAAGCACGTACCGGCCGGTGTGCTCAACGTCGTGACCGGGGACCGCGTCACCGGGTCCAACCTGGTGGCACACCCGACCCCGGAGATGGTGGCGATCACCGGTTCGGTTGCTGCGGGCAGGGCCGTGGCGGTCAGCGCCGGGGGCAACCTCAAACGCACCCACCTGGAGCTGGGCGGCAAGGCCCCGGTCGTGGTCTTCGACGACGCCGACCTGGCCGCGGCCGCGGAGGGGATCGCCACCGCGGCGTATTTCAATGCCGGACAGGACTGCACGGCCGCGACGCGGGTGCTGGCCTCGGCCTCGATCGCCGCTGACCTGACCGCCGCACTGGCCGAGCAGGCCAAGGGTGCGACGACGACGTTCGGGCGCCCGGCCGACGACGAGGACGCCTGGGTGCCGCCGGTCAACAACGTCAACCAGATGGAGCGGGTGCTCTCGTTCTTCACCGACGTGCCGACCCACGCCACCGTGGCGGTCGGCGGAAACCGCCAGGGCGACAAGGGTTTCTACGTCGAGCCGACGGTGATCGGCGGTCTGCGCCAGGACGATCGGCTGATCCAGCAGGAGATCTTCGGCCCGGTCATCACCGTTCAGTCCTTCGCCGACGAGGACGAGGCGATCGGCTGGGCCAACGGCGTCGAGTACGGTCTGGCCTCGTCGGTGTGGACCAAGGACGTGTCGCGCGCGTTGCGGATGTCCACTGCGCTGGACTTCGGCTGCGTGTGGATCAACACCCACATCCCGTTGGTCGCCGAGATGCCGCACGGCGGGTTCAAGTCCTCCGGACACGGCAAGGACCTGTCGATGTACGGCCTGGAGGACTACACCCGGATCAAGCATGTGATGGCCTACACCGGCTGATCAGGGTTCGGCCGCGCGGCGCCACGGACCAGCGGCCGGAACACCCATACGATGCCCTGGTGGCCGAGCGCGCCGGCGGCAACCGGCTGTGCTGCGCGCCCGCCGAGGGCGTCGCGGACTGGAGACCGCCGGCAGCGGCGCTGCGCCCTCCGGCGCCGGCAGCGGCGCTGCGCCCTCCGGCGCCGGCTAAAGCGTGTCGAACAACTGGGTGCGGTCGAGTCGGCGTAGCAGTGGGGCGATCTGGCTGAGGTAGAGGAAGCCTTCGTGTGCTTTGAGGGTGACTTCGTAGTGGCGGTCGAGTCGTCGGCAGTGGTTGATCCAGCCGTTGGTGCGTTCGACCACCCAGCGTCGCGGTTGGACGATGAACCCGCGGCCGGGTTTTCGGCCCGGACACCACGTCGACTGTGACACCGGCGCTGGTCACGGTCTGACCGGTGTAGCCCTTGTCCACCCGCACGTGGTTGATGGTCGGGGCGATGCGTTTTGCCTTGTGTAGCAGCGTGGGGAATGCCGCGCGGTCGGCGACGTTGGCAGCGGTGACGACGGCGGCGACCAGAACGCCGCCGGAATCGACGAGCACATGACGTTTGAGGCCATCGACCTTCTTTGCCCCGTCGAACCCGCGCGGCCCGGCCACCGGGGACGCCTTGACGCTGGAGGAATCAACGACGGCCGCGGTGGGTCGTCTGCGGCGGCCGGAGCGGGTACGGATCTCGCCGCGGACCGTGGTCAGGATTCGCGCCCATGTGCCGTTGCGGGACCAGCGCAGGAAGTGTTTGTGCGCCGCTGACCACGACACGGTGAAGTCGTGCGGCAGATGCCGCCACGCGCATCCGGTGCGCAGCACAGACAAGATGGCGTCGAGGTACTCGCGCCACCGCTGCGGTGGGCAGGGCCGCCCACCTCTGGGATGTTTCGAGACGAGGAAGCGGGCGATGCGCGCCCACGCGGTATCGGACAGATCAGAGCGGTACCGGCGGCGCCGACCAGGTTTCGGGTCACATGACCACAAATCGTCATCACGGGTACCGACACGATTGCGATGGCCAGCGTGCTTGTCAGTCCGTCATGAGACGCTGAATGGTGATGGCGCGGCACACCACATTCCGGTTCTGTCTCGACCCGACGGTCGAGCAGCGTGACGTGCTGGCCCGCCATGCTGGCGCGTCGCGGTTCGCGTTCAACCAGTGCCTGCGGATCGTCAAAACCAGCCTGTCTGGCCGGCGAACCGACCCGGGCACCACGGTGCCGTGGACGGGTTTCGACCTGATCAACACCTTCAATGGGTGGAAGAAGACCGAGGATGCCGGCCGGGTGTTCGCTGTCGATGCCGACGGTGGCGTCGAAGTGGTGGTGACAGGCCTGTCTTGGCGGGGCGATGTGTGCCAGCAGGTGTTCGAGGAAGCCGCCGTTGACCTGGGTAAAGGGTTGGCGGCATGGTCTGATTCGCGCTCGGGCAAGCGCAAAGGCCGCCGCGTCGGGTTCCCACGGTTCAAGAAGAAAACCGGCGACATCCCGTCGTTTCGGCTGCGCAACAAGCACCCCAAGGGTAAACCCGCCGCGATCCGTATCGGCGACAACGACCGGCCCCGTTCGCTCACGCTGCCCGGCATCGGCCAGATCGCCGTCCATGACGACACCCGCCGACTGCGACGCATGCTCGCCAAGGACCGGGCCAAGATTCTGTTCGCCACCCTCAGTCGTCACGGGGGCCGTTGGTGGATCGCACTCAATGTCGAGGCCGCCGATCTGCACTCAGCTCATCAGCACCCAACCCGCCGCGACGACGGTGGCGGCTGGGTGGGGGTGGATCGCGGCCTGTCGGCGTTCCTGGTCGCCGCGACTGTAGACGGCACCGAGGTCGCCCGCATCGATGACGCCCCCACGGCGCTGGCCGCCGGCATCGCTCATCAGCGGCGGTTGTCGAAGTCGTTGTCTCGCAAGAAGAAGGGATCACGAAACCGCAAGGATGCCGCGGCCCGGTTGGGGCGGCATCATCATCGTGTCGCCAACGTGCGCCGCCATTTCCTGCACCAGGTGTCGGGCGAGCTGGTCAAGACCCACGACCGGATTGTCATCGAAGACCTCAACGTGACCGGAATGCTGCGCAACCATCGGCTGGCCCGCGCCATCTCCGACGCCAGCTGGTCGGAGTTCGCGCGGCTGTTGCGGTACAAGCAGGCATGGCGGGCCGGGCAGCTCATCGAAGCCGACCGGTGGTATCCATCGACCCGTCTGTGCCCTGAGTGCGGGGACATCGACAGTTCGATGACCTTGGCGGATCGGGTGTTCACCTGCGGATGCGGGCATACCGCCGACAGAGACGCCAACGCCGCGCGGAATCTGGCCCGCTGGGGCCAGGGCCACCAGCACGACACCTCAACCGATCCCCGGACCCCCAAGCAACGGGGCCGGGCCACCAAAGCCCGCCGACGGGACGGCGCTGGCCAACACCCTCGTGTTGGTGAAACCAGCCCGAACGACGCGGGAACCGACGTTCACACCGCACCCGCGGCCTGAACCGACGACGCCCGAGAAGGGCGGTGCCGAACATTCAATAGAGTTGTTCGACACGCTTTAGGCAGCGAGCTTGTGGTCCCCGCCGTGGTGCCCGCGCCGATGGAACAGCGAGGACAGCCTCTCGCGCAGCGGGGTCCTGTCCGACTTTGTCACGGTGGTGTGTTCGTCGTCGGTGAGCTCACCGTGGGCGTCATCGGCGTGGGCCCGGGTTTCGGCGTAGGCGATGTCGCGCGGGGAACGCACCGACAACCGGCCCAACGCCACCGCGCCCAGGAACACGATCAGCGCACCGAGACCGTAGAAGTAGGTCAGCTCCAGCCACACGCGCTGCGCCTCCGACGTTGCCACGGGCACGCCGACCTCCCCCAGCCCCAGCGGGCCGGCCAGTGCGCGTCCGATGACGAACCAGGCACCGGCTGCGATCGCCATCCAGGTCCCCAGCATAGCGGTGGCCCGGTTCCGGGACGCCAGCATCACCAACCCGCCGAGCACCGCGACCGCCCCGGGCAGCACCTCCAGCCAGCCCCGGCCCGCGGTCCACGTCCATGCCTGATCCGGGCTGAAAGCGAAGTTGAAGTAGGGCCCCACGAAGGGCACCAACGCGCCCCAGATCCCCAACACGATCACCAATATCCCGCTCGCGGCTCCGCGGCTGCGCGGGATGCGCAGCGCATCGCCCCGCGACCGGGTGGGTGTGTCAGCCATGATTACCTCCTTGGTCGTGCCCAGCGGGTACCCCTGGCCGGGCCCCGGTAATCGGCCGGAACTGCACATCGGCACGGTCTGAGCAGCGGCCTTGCGGCGGCGCGGTATAGCATCGCCACGCAGAATTGGCTCCTCGGCCGAACATCTGATCCATCCGCACGGTCGCGAACACCCGCGGCCCGGAACACTGGGGAGGTCCCGGCCTTGGTCCGGCTCGCGCAGTGGTGGAGATCTCCCAGCCAGTACGAGGCGCTGTCGGGATACCTGCAGTCGCGCGGGCTCCAGCGCCCCACCCGTTATCTGATCGCCGCGGTCATGACGCTCTTCGCCGTGGTTCCGCCGGTGATGCTGGCCAGCCCCGCCGGACCGAAAGGGACCACCGCCACGGTGGTGTCGGTTGCCATGAGCATGGGTTGCGCCGCCGTGGCCGTGCTGTGGTTGACCCGCTGGCCCAGCCGAGGCCAATCGGTGGCGTTCTCGCTGCTGGCGGCCGCCTGCGTGATGGCCGGGGGATTCATTGCGACCGACCCGGCTGCCGGGGTCTTCGTCGGGACGGCGTTCGCACCGCTGGCCGGCTATCTCGCGCTGTTCCACTCGGCGCGGCTGCTGAGCGCCGTGCTCGCGGTGGCGATGGCGACGACGATCGTGGTCTCGTTCCGCGCGGCGCACGGCGATGCCCTGATGGCGATCGGGCACAGCATCGGGGTGCTGCCCACGTTGCTGCTGGTTCCCGTGATCGCGCAGATGTTGATCCACCTGATGACCGCCGATGCCAACAACTCGTTTGCCGACCCGCTGACCGGGCTGCCCAACCGACGCGGGTTCGAGGAGTCGGTGCGTGCCACCCTTGCGCGCGATGTCACCGATGACCGCGCGTGCATCGCGGTCGCGATGATCGATCTGGACAACTTCAAGCTCATCAACGACACCCGCGGCCACGCGGTGGGCGACCAGATACTGATCGCGGTCGGCCACGCGCTGTGTGACGTCGAACCGGCGATTTCGGTCGTCGCCCGGGTCGGCGGCGAGGAATTCCTGGTGGCGTTGCGACTCGGCGACGGGTCACCGAGTACCCAACACGACGTGGCCGAGCGGCTCTGCCGGTCGGTGACCTCGACTCCGTGGGGGGTCACGGCCAGCGTCGGACTTGCCGCGACGACTGCCACCGGTGCACCGAAACCCGATCTGAACACCGTGCTCGCCGAGATGATCCACGCCGCCGACATGGCGATGTACGAGGCAAAACGGGCAGGCGGCAATCAGTTCCGGCTCAGCCCGCAGCCGTCGAGGCCGATGCCGATGCCGCCGACGCCGCGCTAGTCGTCGAACAGCCCCTGCTGGCCCAGCCCGGCCGCTCCGCTGGGCGGCGTCATCCCCAGATGCGTCCATGCCAGGGCGGTGGCCACCCGCCCCCGCGGGGTGCGGGCGATCATGCCGGCACGCACCAGGAAGGGCTCGCACACCTCCTCGACCGTGGTGGCCTCCTCACCGACCGCCACGGCCAGCGTGGACACCCCGACCGGCCCGCCGCCGAAGCTGCGGGTCAGCGCCGACAGCACTGCGCGGTCGAGCCGGTCGAGCCCGAGTTCGTCGACGTCGTACACCTCGAGCGCGTACTTGGCGATGTCGCGGGTGATGACCCCGTCGGCACGCACCTCGGCGTAGTCCCGGACCCGGCGCAGCAACCGGTTGGCGATCCGCGGGGTGCCGCGTGAGCGGCGTGCGATCTCGGCGGCTGCGTCGGCGCCCAACTCGATGCCCAGGATGCCCGCCGAGCGGGCCAGCACCCGCTCCAATTCGGTCGGTTCGTAGAAGTCCATGTGCGCGGTGAAGCCGAACCGGTCACGCAGCGGACCGGTCAGGGCGCCGGACCTCGTGGTGGCGCCCACGAGGGTGAACGGCGCCACCTCCAACGGAATCGACGTCGCACCGGGGCCTTTGCCGACGACCACGTCGACACGGAAGTCCTCCATCGCGAGATAGAGCATCTCCTCGGCGGGGCGTGCGATGCGGTGGATCTCGTCGATGAACAGCACGTCGTGCTCGACGAGATTGGACAGCATCGCAGCCAGGTCGCCGGCGCGCTCCAGCGCCGGGCCCGAGGTGACCCGCAGCGAGGACCCCAGCTCGGCGGCGATGATCATCGCCAGCGAGGTCTTGCCCAGCCCCGGCGGCCCGGACAACAGGATGTGGTCGGGGGCACCGCCACGGTTCTTGGCGCCCTCGATCACCAGCTGGAGTTGTTCCCGCACCCGGGGCTGACCGATGAACTCGCCCAGCGAGCGGGGCCGCAGACTGGCGTCGATGTCGCCTTCGCCCACCGTCAGCGCTGGTGAGACCTCGCGTTCGGTGTCGTCGGAGTCCGGCTCGTGGCCTCCCGGGAAACGACCCATCTCACTTCTTCCCCAGCATCGACAGCGCGGCGCGCAACGCCGCCGACTGGGTGGCCTCCGGGTCGTCGGCGAGCACCTTGTCGGTGGCCTCCTCGGCTTGTTTCTGCGCAAAGCCGAGCCCGACGAGCGCCTCGACGACGGGGCCGCGCACGGTGAACCCGCCCGCCGACCCGCCGCCACCGGCGGACACCGCCGCGCCCACCTTGTCCCGCAGGGTCAGCACCAGCAGTTCGGCGGTTTTCTTGCCCACCTTGGGAATTCGGGTCAGCGCGGTGACATCGCCGTCGCCGATCGCCTGACGCAGCTTCGGACCGTCGTACATCGCCAGCGCTCCGAGCGCGATGCTGGGCCCGATGCCGGACACCCCGAGCAGCGTCGAGAACAGGTCCCGGGCGTCGCCGTCGGCGAACCCGTAGAGCGTCATCGAGTCTTCCCGCACGATCATCGCGGTGATCAGCCGCGCCTCGGCGCCACGGCGCAGCGTGGCCAGGGTCGCGGGGGTGGCCATCACCTTGTAGCCGACTCCGGCGGCCTCGATGACGGCGTGGTCGAGGGCGATGTCGATCACCTCGCCGCGCACCGCGGCGATCATGCCCGGGCCGCCTTGAGCCGGGCCTGATAGTTGCGGCGCTGCTCGGCGGCCGTCGCCTCGGCAGCGGCCATCCGGGCGATCATCGGCGCCCGCCAGCAGTGGCAGATCGCCAGCGCAAGCGCGTCGGCCGCGTCGGCTGGTGTCGGTTTCTGTTGAAGCTCGAGGATTCTGGTGACCATCTCGGTGACCTGCGATTTACCGGCCCGCCCGTTGCCGGTGACCGCCGCCTTGACCTCACTGGGGGTGTGGAAGTGCACGTCGATGTCGCGGCGCGCGGCAGCCAGCGCGATGACCCCGCCGGCCTGGGCGGTGCCCATCGCGGTGTTGGCGTTCTGATTGGAGAACACCCGCTCGATGGCGATGACGTCGGGCAGGTGGGTGTCCATCCAGTGCTCGACGGTGTCGGAGATGGTGAGCAGCCGCTTCTGCAGCGGCTGCTCGGCCGGGGTGCGCACCACATCGACGTCGAGTGCGACCACCTGCCGGCCCTGCCCACCCTGGATGATCGACAGCCCGCACCTGGTCAGCCCGGGGTCGACTCCCATCACCCGCACGACAAACCCCTCATCGAGAACATTTGTTCGAGAGCTTAGCGGCTGCGGCCGACGATCCCGGACAGGGACACGCGCTCACCGCTGCCCGGGTGCGGCTCCGATGCCCAGCGGCGGCGCCAGCGCGACACCCCGGTATCGCGGCGCCAACGTCTGGCCGGCCACCAGCAACGGCTCGGTCGAGCGCAGTGCGCGGGCGAGCAGGAACGCACCCTCGAGCGCGCCGACAAGAGCGATCGTGACCTCTCGGGCGAGCACCTGGTCGAGTCCGCGGGCGCGGAAATAGGCGGTGCCGCCGTCGATCCAGCCGGCGAAGACGTCGGCACAGACCCGGCGCAACTCCTCCACGGTGTCGGCGACCTCGGCCGAGACACTCGCGACCGGGCACATGTTGGCGAAACCGGTGTCGGCCATGTCCTCGGCCGCCTGGGTGAACACACCCTCGATCGCCGCACCCAGGTCGCGGTGGGCGTCGACGATGGTCGGGATCAGCAGCCCGTAGGCGGCCCCGGCGTTGACCAGCGCCTCCCGCGCGATCTCGACCTTGCCGCCGCGGAAGTGGTGGTAGAGCGATCCGATCGGAGCGCCCGACGCCTCGGCGATCTCTTTCATCCCCACCGCGGCATAGCCCTTGAGCCGCATGAGCTCGGCGGTCGCCGTGAGGATCGATTCACGCGTGGACCTTGCCATCACCACCTCCCCCTGACATGCTAGAGCATACGTTCTAGAACGATCATTCTAGGAGTGTGTCCATGAAGTCTGTCGATGTCGCCGCCGGGAAGCTGGAGTACCGCGAGCTCGGGGAACCGGCCGGGCCGCCGGTCGTGCTGCTGCACGGGCTGCTGATGAACGATGCCCAGTGGGAGCCGGTGCTGCCGCACCTGCCGCCGGAATTCCGCTACCTGCTGCCGGTGCTGCCGATCGGAGGTCACCGGGCGCCGATGCATCCCGACGCCGACCTGACGCTGCCCGGGATGATCGGCATCGTCGCCGACTTCCTCGACGCCCTGGACCTGACCGACGTCACGCTGGTGGTCACCGACTGGGGCGGCCCGCTGTTCCTGACCGACCTCGGGCGCGACAAGCGGGTGTCGCGCCTGGTGATCTGCCCGTGCGAGGCGTTCGAGAACTTCCCGCCGGGGCTGCCCGGCAAGGTCGCACTGCTGGCCAGCCAGACGACGGCCGGCGTTTGGCTGGCCATGCGCCAGCTACGGATCGGCTGGCTGCGAA
>JAXHTL010000044.1:0-26908 GCA_034190095.1 Actinomycetota bacterium | reverse complement strand
GCGAGCAGGGTGACGACCGAGCCGCTGCATCCGGTGTCGACCATCTCGGCCAGCAGGCCGAACGCACCCCAGATGTTGGTACCGGTGGATGGTCCGACCCGGCGGTTGAGTACCCGGCTGACGTGGTGTGCGGCGGCCACCGAATCCGCGTCGGGTACCGACACCATCCGATCCACCACGCCGGGCAGGAACGACGGCTCCACGCGGGGCCGGCCGATGCCTTCGATACGTGAGGACATCCCGGTCACCACGTCGGGATCGCCGGACAGGTAAGCGGGGTAGAACGCCGAGTTCTCCGGATCCACCACGCACAGCCGGGTGGGGTGGCGGCGGTAGCGGATGTAGCGGCCGATCGTCGCGCTGGTGCCGCCGGTGCCGGCACCCACCACGATCCACTCCGGGACCGGGTGGGTCTCCTGGCCCATCTGCTGATAGATCGACTCGGCGATGTTGTTGTTGCCCCGCCAGTCGGTGGCCCGCTCGGCGTTGGTGAACTGGTCGAGGTAATGCCCGCCGGTCGCCTCGGCAAGCCGTTGCGCCTCGTCGTACACCTGGGCCGATTCGGTGACGAAATGACAGCTGCCGCCCTGGGATTCGATCAAGGCGACCTTGGCGGCGCTGGTCGACCGCGGCATCACCGCGATGAACGGCACGCCGATCAGATCCGCGAAATAGGCCTCCGAGACCGCCGTCGACCCGGACGACGCCTCGATGACGGTGGTGTCGGAGTCGATCCAGCCGTTGCACAGTCCGTAGAGGAACAGCGACCGGGCCAACCGGTGCTTGAGGCTGCCGGTGATGTGGGTCGATTCGTCCTTCAGGTAGAGCGTGACCCCGGCATCGGTGGCCCAGCGGGGCAGCGGGTAACGCAGCAGATGGGTGTCAGCGCTGCGCCGCGCGTCGGCCTCGATCAGCCGTACCGCGTTGTCCACCCACGACCGGGACTGGCGGCAGGCCGACACGGCCGGTCGACTCACCGTGCCGACACGGTCGGATGCGACTGCCCTTCGCGCGTCTCGGTATCCGAACCTCCGGTCGGGGCGGCCACCAACGTCAGCAGCGTCGCCTCGGGACGGCAGCAGAACCGCAGCGGTGCGAACGGTGAGGTGCCGATGCCCGCCGACACATGCAGCTGGGTGTGGGCGCCCCACTGCGACGGCCCCTTGGCGCGGGAGCGGTCGAGGTCACAGTTGGTCACGATGGCCCCGTAGAACGGCAGGCACAACTGCCCGCCGTGGGTGTGGCCGGCCATCACGAGTTGGTAGCCGTCGGCGGCGAACCGGTCCAGCACCCGCGGTTCCGGGGAGTGGGTCAGGCCCAGCGTCAGATTGGCCGCCGGGCTGGCCGGGCCGGCGATGGTGGCGTACCGGTCGCGGGTCAGGTGCGGATCGTCGACCCCGGCCGCGGCGATGTGCAGCCCGGCGACCTCGAACTCGCGCCGGGTGTGGGTCATGTCCAGCCAGCCACGCTCGGTGAACGCGGCCCGCAGATCCTGCCAGGGCAGCGGCTCACCGTGGATCCGGTGGCTCGGGTTGGTGATGTAGTTCGCCGGGTTCTTCAGCTTCGGGGCGAAGTAGTCATTGCTGCCGAAGACGAACACCCCGGGGAGCGCCAGCAGGTCACCGAGGGCCTGCACCACCGCGGGCACCGCCTTGGGATGGGCCAGGTTGTCCCCGGTGTTGACCACCAGGTCGGGCTGCCAATCGGCCAGCTCGCGCAACCAGGCCTGCTTACGTCGCTGCGTGGGCCGCATGTGGATGTCGCTGATGTGCAGCACCTTCAACGGCGACGATCCGGGGGTGAGGACCGGCATCGTCGTCTCGCGCACCACGAACGCGTTGCGCTCGATCACCGAGGCATACCCGATTCCGGCCGCGAGGGTGCCCAGCGAGGCGGCGGCGGTGGTCTTCAGCAGCGATCCAGGTGAGGCGGCAACCATGAACGCAGCCTACTGCCACCCGCGCAGCGGCACAGGTCGTCGCCCCACCCGACGGCTCAGCCCGGCGGCGGTGGCGGGGGCGGAGCGGGCGGGGGCGGCCCGAGCACCGGCACCGTGATCGGCGGCAACCCCGGGATCTCGATCACCGTCTGGCCGACCGGAGCGGGTCCCCCGGGCGGCGGGGCGCCCGGCGGAGGTGGCGGCGGCGCCGGCGGGACGCCGTTGGACACCTGGATGGTGATGATCGAACCGGGGATGGTCTGGCCGCTCGGGGAGGTCCCGACGACCGCCCCCTGGCGGGAGGTGCTGTTGACCGGTGTGGCCTGGTCGGCGACCTGGAAGCCGGCCTCGCGCAGCCGCTGGCGCGCGGTCTCCAGCCCCATGCCCGCCACACTGGGCACCCGCGAGCCCGGTCCGCCCTCGACGTAACGCGGGTCGGTCGGGGGCAGCACGACCTCGCCGAAGTTGGTCGCGATCGGGTTCATCGCGGTGAACCAGGTGCGCGCGGGCTCATTGCCGCCGAAGAGGTTGCCGTTGCCGCACTGGCGCAGCGGGAACGAACACAGCTCACCGGGCGCGGTCGAGTCGTCGTAGATGTAGTTGGCGGCGGCCAGCTGGTTGGTGAACCCCAGGAATCCCGCCGAACGGTGTGCCTCGGTGGTGCCGGTCTTACCGGACATCGGCAGGCTCCACCCGACCGAGCCCGCAGCGCCCGCAGCGGTGCCCGAGCCCCTGTCGTCCTCGCTCATGGCGACCGACAGGGTGTTGGCCAGCCCGTCGGGCACCACCTGCTCGCAGGTCTCGGTGGTGACCGACACCTCCTCGCCGGTGCGGTCGAAGACCGCCTCGATCGGGTTCGGCGGGCACCACACGCCCCCCGAGGCCAGGGTGGCCGCCACATTGGACAACTCCAGCGCATTGACCTCGATCGGGCCCAACGTGAACGAGCCGAGATTCTGTCGCTTCACCCAGTCGGCGAGGCTTTCGTTGCTGTCCGGATCGTAGTCGCGTGCGGTCCCGGGCAGGGCATAGGAGCGCAGCCCCAACTTGACCGCCATGTCGACGGTGCGCTGCACGCCGACCTGCGCGATGAGTTTGGCGAAGGCGGTGTTCGGCGACGTCGCCAACGCCTGGGTGACGCTCATCGAGCCCCGGTAGTTACCGGCGTTCTGCACACACCACGTCTCGGGCGGGCACCCGCGAGCACCGCCGGTGCCCAGCCCCTTGGCCTCGAACCGCGACGGCGCATCGAGTTGGGCGTTGATCCCCATGCCCATCTCCAGCGCCGCAGCGGTGGTGAACACCTTGAAGATCGAGCCGGCGCCATCGCCGACCAGCGAGAAGGGCTGCGGCTGCATGGTCTCGCCGGCATCGAGATCCAGCCCGTAGGTGCGGTTGCTGGCCATCGCGAGCACCGGATGGGATTCCCGCCCGGGCCGGATCACGCTCATCACGCTGGCCACACCCTGCACGTCAGGAGAGGCGATGTCGTCGATCGCGGACTTCACCGAACCCTGGACGGTGGGGTCCAGCGTCGTCTTGATCAGGTAACCGCCCTTGGCGACCTGGTCCTTGCTGATTCCGGCCCGGGCCAGGTAGTCGAGCGCGTAGTCGCAGAAGAACGCCCGGTCGCCGGCCGCGATGCAGCCCCGCGGCAGTTCCTGGGGTTGCGGCAGTACGCCCAGCGGCTGATTGCGGGCCTCACGCAACTCGTCGGCGTATTCGGGCAGGTTCTCGATCATCGTGTCGAGCACCACGTTGCGACGGGCCAGGGCGCCGTCGGGATTGGTATAGGGATTCAGCGTGCTCGTCGACTGCACCATGCCGGCCAGCAGCGCCGACTGCTGCCAGTTCAGCTCGGAGGCGTCGATGCCGAAGTAGGTCTGGGCAGCGTCCTGAACCCCGAACGAGCCGTTGCCGAACGACACCAGGTTCAGGTAGCGGGTCAGGATCTCCGGCTTGGTGAAGGTCTTGTCCAGGGTCAGGGCCATCCGGATCTCGCGCAGCTTGCGCGCCGGGGTGACCTCGATCGCGGCGCGCTTCTCGGCGTCGGTCTGAGCGATCACCAGCAGCTGGTAGTTCTTCACGTACTGCTGCTCGATCGTCGAGCCGCCGCGGGTGTCGAGGTTGCCCGACAGGTAACCCGACAACCCGGTCAGTGTGCCCTGCCAGTCGACGCCGTTGTGCTCGGCAAATCTCTTGTCCTCGATCGAGACGATCGCCAGTTTCATCGTGTTGGCGATCTGGTCGCTGGGCACCTCGAAGCGCCGCTGGGTGTAGAGCCACGCGATCGGGTTGCCCTCGGCGTCGACCATCGTCGAGACCTGCGGGACTTGGCCCTCGACCAATTGCGCCGAGCCGTTGGCAACGACGTCGGACGCGCGGTTGGACATCAGCCCGATGCCACCGACCACCGGGAACATCAGGCCCGCGGCGACCACGCTGGCCAGCAGGACGCACCAGGCGAGCTTGATGACCGTGACCGTCCGCGGCGGCGGCGGGGTCTGGGGCTGCTCCGGCATGGGTACAGCGTAGCGACGACCTGCGGGCACCGATCCGTCGATCGGTCCCCGGCCGACCCGCTGTCACGTGCGCTGAAACGTCGAAATCGTCAATTAGGGCGCCCTGACGGCACGGGCGTCCCAAAAAAGTGGTCACAGACGTATTGCGCTGAACAGTCCTGACCACCTAAGTTGACAACACAGTGCGATGCAGATCACACTCACTGCCCGCAGTGTGGCGTAGGTCGCAGTTGCGATGAACGTCTGAAGTTTCGTCGGGGAACAGTCGTCTGCGTTGTCGGGGCGCGGCCAGAACGAAGGGGATCGCTGGTGTCAGGTACTAAGCCCGCCGCTCGCAGGACCACCATCAATCCGTCCGCCGAGTCCATTCTCCACGGCGCGGAGGCAGAGGCCCGTATTGCCTGGGTTTCGCAGGCGCGGTGTCGTCAGACCGATCCTGACGAGTTGTTCGTCCGTGGCGCAGCACAGCGAAAAGCCGCAGTGATCTGCCGGCACTGCCCGGTCATCGCCGAATGCGGTGCCGACGCCCTCGACAACCGCGTCGAGTTCGGCGTGTGGGGCGGAATGACCGAGCGTCAGCGGCGGGCCCTGCTCAAGCAGCATCCCGAGGTCGTCTCCTGGGCGGACTTCTTTGCCGCCCAGCGCAAACACCGCAGCGCCGGCTAACTCCCGGGCTCACCAACTGTGCAGCCGGCCCGGCCCAGCCGGGTCAGGCCGCCGCCGGGTCTCCGGCAATCTGGTCGGCGATCGCCTGCAGCGCCTCGAGGTCGGACACGTCGAAGGGCAGCGACGGCACTCCGACGATCGCGACGTGCGGGTTGGCCCCGGTGAATCGCGACAGCAGGCGCACCTCCCGTTTGGCGGTCATGGCCCGATCGGCGTGAATGCGCAGCGCCGCGGCCGCGACCGACGTCGGATCGGTCTTCTCCAGCTCCTCGGCCGCCTCGGCCGCCTTGTCGGCGTGCAGATCACACAGGGTCGGATGGGTCCGATTGAGGATCAGCCCGGCCAGCGGCATCCGCTCGCCGGCGAGCCGGTCGACGAAGAACGACGCCTCGCGCAGTGCGTCCGGCTCGGCGGCCGACACAACCACGAACTGGGTGCCCCGGCGCTTGAGCAACTCATAGGTGCGGTCCGCCTTCTCCCGGAAACCGCCGAACGTCGCGTCCAGCGACTGCACGAAGGACGCGGCGTCGGAGAGCATCTGCGACCCGAGAACGGTCGACATGCCCTTCATCGCCAACCCGACCGCGCCGGTGACGAACCGGCCGATGCCGCGGCCCGGGGCCAGCAGCAGCCGCCAGAGCCTGCTGTCCATGAAGCTGCCGAGCCGTTTGGGCGCGTCCAGGAAGTCCAGCGCATTGCGCGACGGTGGGGTGTCCACCACGATCAGATCCCACTTGTCCTCGGCCAGAAGCTGTCCGAGCTTCTCCATGGCCATGTACTCCTGCGTGCCGGCCAGCGAGGTGGCCACCGTCTGATAGAACTGGTTCTCCAGAATGGCGTCGGCCCGGTCGCCCCCCGAGTACTGCACCACCATTTCGTCGAAGGTGCGGCGCATGTCCAGCATCATCGCGTACAGCTGGCCGGACACCTCCGGGGCCAGCGGCACCCGCTGCGGGGTGTTGCCCAGATCCTGGATGCCCAGCGCCTGGGCCAACCGTTTGGCCGGGTCGATCGTCAGCACGACCACGGTGCGGCCGTACTCGGCGGCACGCATGGCCATCGCCGCGGCGGTCGTGGTCTTGCCGACCCCGCCCGCGCCGCAGCACACCACGACCCGGTTGGAGGTGTCGCGCAGGATGGCGGCCATGTCCAGGGCCGGTGGGGTGGTGCTCATCGGTTCCCTCCGCTCATCGCACGCCCTGGTGGGCGAGTGATTCGGCCAATTCGTAGAGGCTGCCGAGGTCGACTCCGTCGGGCAGCGTGGGCAGTTGCAGGCGGGGGACGTCGATCTCCACCAACTGTTCGGCGCTCTCGGCGCGGGCGGCGATGCGGGTCGCGTGCTGGATGGTCTCGGTGAGCAGCCCGGCGAAGTCGGCGTCGCTCAAGGTGATCCCGGCGCCGGCCAGACCGGAGCGCACCGCGTCGGCGTCGATGTCGCCCTCGGCGGCCTTGGCCAGATCGTCGGCGGCCAGGTAGGCCGGAATGGTCCGGTTGACGATCACGCTGCCGATGGGCAGGTTCATCTCGCGCAGTTCGCCGATGGCCTCCACGGTCTCCTGGATCGGCAGAGCCTCGAGCAGGGTCACCAGGTGGATGGCGGTCAGGTCGGAGTGCAGCAACTTGACCACCCCCTCGGCCTGCGAGTGCACCGGCCCGCCCTTGGCCAGATCGGAGACCGCCTTGGTGACGTCGAGGAAGCGGGCGATGCGGCCGGTCGGCGGTGAGTCGACGACGACGGCGTCGTAGGCGGTGCTCTTGCCCTTCTCGGTGCGGGTGACGATCTCCTTGACCTTGCCGGTCAGCAGCACATCGCGCAGGCCGGGCGCGATCGTGGTCGCGAATTCGACCGCGCCGATGCGGCGCATCGCGCGGCCGGCCAGACCCAGGTTGTAGAACATGTCGAGGTATTCCAGGAACGCGGCCTCGGTGTCGATCGCCAGCGCGTTGACCTGCCCGCCGCCCTCGGCGGTCGCGATCTTGACCTCTTCGTAGGGCAGCGGCGGAACGTCGAACAGCTGCGCAATACCTTGGCGCCCTTCGACTTCCACCAGCAATACCTTGCGCCCGCCGGCGGCCAGCGCCAGCGCCAGCGACGCCGCGATCGTGGACTTACCGGTGCCGCCCTTACCGCTGACGAAGTGCAGACGCGCCTTGGTCAGGCGGGACGGCCAACCGATCATCGTCGATCCGTTTGGTGTGGTTGCCACCAGTGCATGCTAACCAAGCCCGATCGGGCGCCGGATAAGCTCGGCTACATGAGTGAATCGACCCGCTGGGAGTACGCGACCGTCCCGTTGTTGACGCACGCCACCAAGCAGATACTCGACCAGTGGGGTGAGGACGGCTGGGAGCTGGTCTCGGTCCTGCCCGGCCCCACCGGTGAACAGCACGTCGCCTACCTGAAGCGGCCGAAGTGAGCACCTCGGCGCGGCTGGCCGAACTGGGCATCGAGCTGCCCGAGGTGGTCCCGCCGGTCGCGGCGTATGTCCCCGCCGCCCGCACCGGCAACCTCGTCTACACCGCGGGCCAGCTGCCGATCACCGACGGCGTGTTGCCGGTCTCCGGCAAGGTGGGCGATGCGGTCTCGCCCGAGGAGGCCAAGAACCTGGCCCGGCAGTGCGCGCTCAACGCGCTGGCGGCCGTGCATGCGTTGGTCGGCATCGACGCGGTGGTGAAGGTGGTCAAGGTGGTCGGCTTCGTCGCGTCCGCACCGGGCTTCGGGGGCCAGCCGGCCGTGATCAACGGTGCCTCCGAGCTGTTCGGTGAGGTGTTCGGCGATGCCGGGGCGCACGCCCGCTCGGCGGTCGGGGTCTCCGAACTGCCGATGGACTCACCGGTCGAGGTCGAGATCATCGTCGAGGTCGCGACCGGAGCGGCGTGAGCGGGCTGGAACATCCCGCCTACGGCCTACTCAGGCCGGTGACCGACAGCGCCTCGGTGCTGCTGTGCGACAACCCCGGCCTGATGACGCTGGACGGCACCAACACCTGGGTGCTGCGCGGCCCGGGCAGCGACGAGATGGTCGTGGTGGATCCGGGTCCCGACGATGACGACGAGCACATCGAGCGGCTTGCCGCCCTGGGCCCGATCCCGCTGGTGCTGATCAGTCACAAGCACACCGACCACACCGGCGGTATCGACCGGATCGTCGAGCTGACCGGTGCGGTGGTGCGTTCGGTCGGCAGTGGATTCCTGCGCGGCCTGGGCGGACCGCTGCGCGACGGTGAGGTGATCGACGCGGCCGGGCTGCGGATCACGGTGATGGCCACGCCGGGCCACACCGCGGACTCGGTGTCGTTCCTGCTCGATGATGCGGTGCTGACCGCCGACACCGTGCTGGGGCGCGGCACCACGGTCATCGACCGTGAGGACGGGGACCTCGGGGACTACCTGGAGTCGCTGCGGCGCCTGCGCGGGCTGGGTGCTCGCACCGTACTGCCCGGGCACGGCCCCGAACTCCAGGACCTGGCCGCGGTCAGTGAGACCTATCTGACGCATCGTGAACAGCGGCTGGATCAGGTGCGTGCGGCGCTGGATGAACTCGGTGGGCAGGCCAGCGCCCGCGACGTGGTCGAGCACGTGTACACCGACGTCGACGAGAAGCTGTGGGATGCCGCCGAGTCCTCGGTGCAGGCCCAGCTGGACTACCTGCGCCGCTGAGCTGCTCGCTCGTTACCTCGCTCGGGGCGGTCTGCTCGCTCGTTACCTCGCTCGGCGCGCCAGCCGTTCGGAGTCGCTGATCAGCACACTCTTGCCCTCCAGCCGGATCCAGCCGCGGTGGGCGAAGTCGGCCAGCGCCTTGTTGACCGTCTCCCGGGACGCCCCGACCAGCTGGGCGATCTCCTCCTGGGTGAGGTCGTGGGTCACCCGCAGCGCCCCGCCTTCCTGGGTGCCGAACCGCTGGGCCAGCTGCAGCAGCTGCTTGGCCACCCGGCCGGGCACGTCGGTGAAGATCAGGTCGGCGAGGTTGTTGTTGGTCCGGCGCAGACGACGTGCCAGCACCCGCAGCAGCTGCTCGGCGATCTCGGGGCGGTCGGCGATCCAGGCCCGCAGCGCGTCGCGGTCCATCGACACCGCCCGCACCTCGGTGATGGTGGTGGCGCTCGACGTCCGCGGTCCGGGATCGAAGATCGACAGCTCACCGAACATGTCGGACGGGCCCATGATCGTCAGCAGGTTCTCCCGGCCGTCGGGTGAGCGCCGGCCGATCTTCACCTTCCCCGAGATGATGATGTACAACCGGTCGCCCGGCTCCCCTTCGGCGAACACGGTGTGTCCGCGCGGGAAGTCGACGGGTTGCAGTTGCTTGGTCAGCGCGGATACGGCGCTGGGTTCGACCCCCTGGAAGATTCCGGCCCTGGCCAGGATCTCGTCCACGTTGCCCCTCTTAAGCTGTTCGGTGTTCAGACATGCGCAAGCCGACCTCGAAAGATCGTGTGATCAGTCTAGAGGTATGCCTTGCCGATGTTGTCGGCAATGAACCCTAGCGTGACCAGCTCACGCTACACACGATCGGCATGCCGGGTCTGGTGAAACTCCGTATTCGGGTGGGGGACGAGGTAGCGGGGCGTGGGCAAAGGCCCTGGCGGGTGCTCTCCGACCGATTCGCCGAGCGCGGTCAGCGGCACCGACATGCGCGGTGCGAACCCCCGCACGGGTGGCTGCGGCTCGGTGCCGGAACGTCCGCCGACACCATTGGCCTTGGCATGGTCGAGGAATGCGGCGACGTCGGCTGCCGAGACCGTGTCCCGGCTCAACGAGGACTCCACGCGCTGCAACCCGAAGGTCGCCACCATCAGCAACCCGGGAATCAGCCCGACGAGCAACCACGACACGAAGCAGTAGTTAACAGGTCCAACATCTCAGCCGGGTCACGACTTGTCGTCGGTATGCACCGGTCGCCACCCGGGTGTGTCGCACGGCCTCAGTAGGCTTGGCTGATGACCGTGAACGAGCCGTCGGCGGGCGGCCGCGCCGCCGCCAAACCCGCTCGTCGCGCGACGGCCCGAAAATGGGAGGCCGAAACCCGGCTGGGCCTCGTCCGCCGGGCGCGCCGGATGAATCGCACGCTGGCTCAGGCATTCCCGCACGTCTACTGCGAGCTGGACTTCACCGATCCCCTCGAGCTCACGGTCGCGACCATCCTGTCGGCGCAGAGCACCGACAAGCGCGTCAACCTGACCACCCCCGCGCTGTTCGCCAAATACCGCAGCGCGCTGGACTACGCCCGTGCCGATCGCACCGAACTCGAGGAGCTGATCAGGCCCACGGGGTTCTACCGCAACAAGGCCAACTCGCTGATCCGGCTCGGCCAGGAGCTCGTCGAGCGGTTCGACGGTGAGGTCCCGGCGACGCTCGACGAATTGGTCACCCTGCCCGGGGTGGGCCGCAAGACCGCCAACGTGATCCTCGGCAACGCCTTCGACGTCCCCGGCATCACGGTCGACACCCACTTCGGCCGGCTGGTGCGCCGCTGGCGGTGGACCGCAGAGGAAGATCCGGTGAAGGTGGAACACGCGGTCGGCGAACTGATCGAGCGCAGTGAATGGACCCTGCTGAGCCATCGGGTGATCTTTCACGGCAGACGGGTCTGCCATGCCCGCAAACCGGCCTGCGGGGTGTGCGTGCTCGCCAAGGACTGCCCGTCGTTCGGGGCCGGGCCCACCGATCCGCTGATTGCCGCGCCGCTGGTCAAGGGGCCTGAGACCGAGCATCTGCTGGCGCTGGCCGGACTGTAGACCGTTCTCCGCTGATGAGTGTGTCGGGCCGTTGGAGCATCGTGGCGATGGTGATCGTCGTCGCGCTCGGCGCGGCGCTGTGGACCGAACTGGGCGACGATCAGGCCGCCGACCGTTCGGGCGCCGTCTCCCCGGAGACGATCACCGCGCGGGACCGCCGCGACGCCGATACCGCGGAGGCGTTGACGGTGCCGCGGGCGCGGGCCGACCTGGACCCCTGCCCGGGCCCCGGACAGGGACGCGGCCCCGAACGGCTGCGTGGCATCGTGCTCGAGTGCGCCGGCGATGGATCGCTGGTCGACGTCGCCGAGGCGCTGGCCGGCCGGACCGTGGTGTTGAACCTGTGGGCCTATTGGTGCGGCCCGTGCACCGACGAGCTACCGGCGATGGCCGAGTACCAGCGCCGTGTCGGACCGGACGTGACGGTGCTGACGGTCCACCAGGACGAGAACGAGAGCGCGGCGTTGCTGCGGCTGGCTGAACTCGGTGTTCACCTGCCGACGCTGCAGGACGGCCGCAGGCTCATCGCCGCAGCGCTGCGGGTACCCAACGTCATGCCGGCAACGGTGGTGCTGCGCGCGGACGGTAGCGTTGCCGAGATCCTGCCGCGGTCGTTTTCGAACGCCGACGAAATCGCCGCGGCGGTCGACCCGGAGATTGGAGTGACGAGGTGAGTTGGGACAGCCGCATCGGCGACCTGTCTCCTGACGCCGCCCCGCCGTGGTTGGCCCCGCTGGTGGAACGCCCCGGCGCGGTCAAGAACGCCTACCGCCGCCGCGTCCCCGCCGAGGTTCTGGCGGCGGTCATGGCTGCCAACACCACCGCAGCGGTGACCGGTTCGCGCCGTGACGCCGCGGTTCTGGTGCTGTTCTCCGGGCCGCCCGACGGCGCCCCCGGAACGCTGCCCGACGACGCCGACCTGCTGGTGACGGTGCGCGCCTCGACGCTGCGCCACCACGCCGGACAGGCCGCGTTCCCCGGTGGTGCGGCCGATCCGGGCGACCACGGGCCGGTGCACACCGCGTTGCGGGAAGCCACCGAGGAGACCGGGCTCGAGACCGGCCGGCTGCAACCGCTGGCCACCCTGGAGAAGATGTTCATCCCGCCCTCGGGTTTCCACGTCGTACCGGTGCTGGCCTACTCGCCGGACCCCGGGCCCGTCGCCGTCGTCGACGAGGCCGAGACCGCGCTGGTCGCGAGGGTGCCGGTGCGGGCGTTCGTCAACCCGGAGAACCGCATCATGGTCTACCGCAGCGAGAACACCCGCCGCTCGGCCGGGCCGGCCTTTCTGCTCAACCAGATGGTGGTGTGGGGTTTCACCGGGCAGGTCATCGCTGCGATGCTCGACGTCGCCGGCTGGTCGGCACCGTGGGACTCCGACGACGTGGTCGAACTCAGCGACGCAATGGCGCGCCTGGACGCCCAAGACAGCTACGGTGAAGCCCAACGATGACATCATCACAGTGGCTGGACATAGCCATTCTCGCCGTTGCGCTCATCGCCGCCATCTCGGGCTGGCGATCGGGGGCGCCGGGTTCGCTGTTGGCTCTGGTCGGGGTCGCGCTCGGCGCGGTGGCGGGCGTGCTGCTGGCTCCGCATGTGGTCAGCCACATCGAGGGGCCGCGCACCCAGCTGTTCGTGACGTTGTTCCTGATCCTGGTCCTGGTGGTGATCGGCGAGATCGCCGGTGTCGTACTCGGCCGTGCGGTGCGCGGGGCGATCCGTAACCCGGTGCTGCGCATCGCGGACTCGGTGGTCGGTGTCGCGTTGCAGCTCGTCCTGGTGCTCACGGCGGCCTGGCTGCTCGGAACCGCGCTCAGTTCCTCGCCGCAACCGAGCCTGGCCGCGGCGGTCCGCGACTCGAAGGTGATCTCCGAGGTCGACGCGGTGGCTCCGACGTGGCTGCGGACGGCGTCGAATCGGATGTCCTCGCTGTGGGACACCGCCGGCCTGCACGACGTGCTCAAACCCTTCGGACCGACCGCGGTCGCCTCGGTGGACGCCCCTGACGCCGCGCTGGCCGAATCGGCTGTCGTAGGGGCGATCAGCCCCAGCGTGGTGAAGGTCCGGGGACTGGCCTCGAGCTGCCAGAAGGTCCTCGAGGGCAGCGGTTTCGTCGTCGCCCCCAACCGGGTGATGTCCAACGCCCACGTGGTGGCCGGCTCGGAGAGCGTCACCGTGGAAGTGGGCGGCCAGAGCTATGAGGCCGGCGTGGTCAGCTACGACCCGGACGCCGACATCTCGATCCTCGATGTCCCCGACCTGCCGGCGGCGCCGCTGCAGTTCGCCGACGGTGAGGCGCCGTCGGGAACCGACGGAATCGTGATGGGGTATCCCGGCGGCGGGGAATTCACCGCCACCCCGGCACGGGTGCGCGAGATCATCGAGCTCAACGGGCCGGACATCTACCGTACGACCACCGTCACCCGGGAGGTCTACACCATCAGGGGCACGGTGCGGCAGGGCAACTCGGGTGGGCCGATGATCAACCGCAGCGGCAAGGTGCTCGGGGTGGTCTTCGGGGCCGCGGTCGACGACGCCGACACCGGGTTCGTGCTCACCGCCGACGAGGTGGCCCGGCAGATGGCCCGGGTGGGCAATGTCGACCGGGTGACCACCGGCACCTGCATCGGCTAGCCCGGGGGCAGCGAGTACACCTGGCGCAGGAAACGGCACAGCTGTTCGTTGACCGCGGCGGGGGCCTCTTCGTGGCCGTAGTGCCCGGCGCCGTCGATCGACACATACCGTCCGTGCGGTGCGTAGTGCTGTGTCCGGTACACCGGGTCGGCCAGTACGTACGGGTCCGAATCGCCCCGCAGATGCAGCACCGGCACCGAGATCGGCCGCTTCATCGACCTCATGAACCGGCGGCCCTCGGCGCGTAGCTGGCTGCGCACCGCCCACCGCTGGTACTCCAGCGCCGAGTGCGCGGCCGAGGGAATCTGGATGGCTTGCCGAAGATGGCCGATGGTCTCGGCGAAGTCCTCGCTGGCCTGCCACTTGGGCGACGACCGGCTGCGCACCAGCCGTTCGACTTCGGCGCCGCCACCCCGGGTCAGCACCCGCTCGGGCGACAGCGGCACCTGGTAGCGCAACAGATGCGGCAGGAGTGCGCGGCTCTGATCGCGGCGCCGCAGCGCCGAGGCGCGCAGCGCGGCCGGATGCGGTGAACTGATCACTGCGATCGCGTTGACCACCCGCGGGTGCAGGACCGAGGTGGCCCAGCACACCAGGCCGCCGTCGGCGTGGCCGACCAGCGTCGCGCTGTTGTGCCCCAACGCACGGACCAGCCCGGCGGTGTCCCCGGCCAGCGTCCAGCCGTCGTAGCCGCGGGGCGGTTTGTCGCTGGCTCCGTAACCGCGCAGGTCGACGGCGACGACCCGGGCTCCGGACAGCCCGGTCAGCTGGTGGCGCCAGGACCACCAGAACGAGCCGAAGCCGTGCAGCATGATGACCAGCGGACGGTCGGTGAGCGGTCTGGAGTGGTCATCGGCACCGGCCTGCCGGTGGGCTTCGACGACGTGGAAGCGGATTCCGTTGGCGTGCACATCGAGATGCCGCCACGGACCGTCGATACGCACGACCGACGGGTCGGGTGGGGGCATTACCAGCCGGACGGGTCGGTGGCCGCCTTCTCGGCGCCTGTCGTCGCCGCCACGGACTTGCCCGGCTTGTCGGAGCCGAACGCCTCCGGAATCTCTTTCACCGATTCGATCGTCTTCTGGGGGCCACGGATCCGGCGCACCTTGAGATACCCCAACAGCGCGAACACCGCCGTGACCACCACCATGATGCCGAACACGATGAGGAAGGCCGCCCACCGCCACAGCCAGGTGTCGAGCAGTTCGGCGACGAAGAAAAAGAAGAAGAACGTCGAATAGAACAGCACCACCAGCGCCAGGATGAAGAAGACGCTGCCGGTCAGGCCCTTCTTGACGTCGCGGGTGATCTCGGCCTTGGCCAGCTCGACCTCGGCCCGAACCAGGGTCGAGACCTGTGCGGTGGCGTCCTTGACCAGGTCACCGATGGACGGGTCGGGCTTCGGAGCGTGCGGGTCCACCAGCGGTATCGACGTCACGGTGGTCGGTACGCCGTCTCTGCGATCGCTCACGCAAGCTTCCTTCCCGCCTCTGCTGTCCGGGTTCATGTTGCCACGTGGCGTCCCACGAAACGATTCCGGCCGACGATAGACTGCCGGGGCCGGAGATGGTCTGGCGGGTCGGGCAGGTGGATAGGGGATCGATAGGTGAGGTTCAGTGGCCGCTGCCTGGCCCTGCGTGCCGCGATCGCGGCGCTGGTGATGTTCCTGATGGTTCCGGCCGGTGCTGCCGTCGCGCAGGCACAGGTGCCCCTGGGCGGTGGGTCCGGGCTGGTCGTCAACGGTGAGACGTTCTGCACGCTGACCGCGATCGGCACCGACAATCAGGGCCGCCTGATCGGATTCACCTCCGCGCACTGCGGCGGCCCGGGCGCCACCGTGGCCGCCGAGGGCGCCGAGGGCGCCGGTGTGGTGGGCGTGATGGTGGCCGGCAACGACATGCTCGACTACGCGGTGATCGAGTTCGACCCGGCCAAGGTCGCACCGGTCAGCACCGTCGACGGATTCCGCATCGACGGCCTCGGCCCGGACCCCAAGTTCGGTGACGTGGCGTGCAAACTGGGCCGCACCACCGGCTATTCCTGTGGCGTGACCTGGGGCCCGGGTGAGCAGGCCGGCACGATCGTCAATCAGGTGTGCGGCGGCCCGGGGGACTCGGGAGCGCCGGTCACCGTCAACAACCGGCTGGTCGGCATGATCCACGGAGCATTCTCCGAGAAGCTGCCGACCTGCGTCGTCAAGTTCATCCCGCTGCACACCCCGGCGGTCACGATGTCGTTCAACACCCAGCTTGCCGACATCACCGCCAAGGGCCGGCCGGGCAGCGGCTTCGTCCCGGTGGGTGCCGCTGCCTGAGCCGGCGACGAGGTCCCGCGAGCCTACTTGCTGGCGCGGATCGCCTCGAACACGCTGGGGTCCACCAGTGTCGAGGTGTCGCCGAGCTCGCGGCCCTCGGCCACGTCGCGCAGCAGCCGGCGCATGATCTTGCCGCTGCGGGTCTTGGGCAGTTCGGGCACCACATGGATCTCGCGCGGTTTGGCGATCGGCGAGATCTCGCTGGACACCTCGGCGCGCAGCTCGTCGACCATCTGTTCGTGGGACATCTCCTTGGCATGCGCCTTGAGGATCACGAAGGCGCAGATGCCCTGACCGGTGTGTTCGTCGGTGGCGCCCACCACGGCCGCTTCGGCCACGCCGGCGTGCCCGACCAAGGCGGACTCCACCTCGGCGGTGGAGATCCGGTGCCCGGAGACGTTCATGACGTCGTCGATGCGGCCCAGGACCCAGATCTCGCCGTCGCTGCCGTAGCGCGCACCGTCGCCGGCGAAGTACCAGCCCTGTTCGGCGAACCGGGACCAGTAGGTTTCCTTGAACCGCTCCGGGTCGCCCCAGATCCCGCGCAGCATCGACGGCCACGGCTTGTCGAGCACCAGGTAGCCGGTGACGTGCTCCCCGTGGTCGGGGGCGGGCTGCAGCTCGTTGCCGTCGTCGTCGACGATCTTGGCCGAGATACCCGGGAGCGGGCGCATCGCCGAGCCGGGCTTGCAGGTGGTCACGCCGGGCAGCGGGGAGATCATCGCCGCGCCGGTCTCGGTCTGCCACCAGGTGTCCACGACCGGCGTCTTGTCGCCGCCGAACACCAGCCGGTACCAGCGCCACGCCTCGGGGTTGATCGGCTCGCCCACCGAACCCAGCAGCCGCAGGCTCGACAGGTCGTGCTCGTAGGCCAGCTCGCGACCCCACTTCATGAAGGTGCGGACCACCGTCGGGGCCGTGTAATAGATTGTCACACCGTACTTTTCGACCACCTGGAAGTGCCGGTGTTCGTCGGGAGAGGCGGGGGTGCCCTCGTAGACGACCTGGGTCACGCCGTTGGACAGGGGCCCGTACACGATGTAGGTGTGGCCGGTGACCCAGCCGATGTCGGCGGTGCACCAGTAGACGTCACTGTCGGGCTTGACGTCGAAGACGTAGTGATGCGTGTAGGACGCCTGGGTGAGATAACCACCCGAGGTGTGCATGATGCCCTTGGGCTTACCGGTGGTTCCGGAGGTGTACAGCAGGAACAACGGATGTTCGGAATCGAACGCTTCCGGGGTGTGGTCGGGCGAGGCCTTGGGGATGGTCTCGTCCCACCACAGGTCGCGACCTTCGGTCCACGGCACGTCGATTCCGGTGCGCCGCACCACGAGAACATGCTCGACGGGGTTGTCGGCGCCGAGACCTTCGATGGCTTCGTCGACTCCGGCCTTGAGCGGGGCCGCCTTGCCGCGGCGGAACTGACCGTCGGAGGTGATCACCAGCTTGGCCTGCGCGTCGTCGATGCGGGCCCGCAGTGCCGAGGCCGAGAAGCCGGCGAACACGACACTGTGCATCGCGCCCAGCCGTGCACAGGCCAGCATCGCGACGATCGCCTCGGGCACCATCGGCATGTAGATCGCCACGCGGTCACCGGATTTCAGGCCCAGCTCGGCCAGTGCATTGGCCGCGCGGCAGACCTCGTCCTTGAGCTCGGCATAGGTGATGTCGCGGGCATCACCGACGGGTTCGCCTTCCCAGTGGATCGCGACGCGCTCGCCGTGGCCGGCTTCGACGTGCCGGTCGACGCAGTTGTACGCGACGTTGAGCTTGCCGCCGACGAACCACTTGGCGACCGGGGCCTCCGACCAGTCGAGCACCTCGGTGAACGGCGTGTCCCACACCAGCCGATTGGCCTGTTCGGCCCAGAACGCCAGCCGGTCCGCCTCGGCCTGCTCGTAGAGTGCCTCGGTCGCGTTGGCGTTCGCGGCGAACTCGGGGGCGGGCGGGTACGAAGACGGGGCTTCCACATGCGTCTCGGTCATGACTGTGAGGGTAGTCACCCAACGTTGCATTGAGGTTGGCAACTCACATCTCGGGCTGCGGGCGGCGGTTGCGACGCGACGAACGTCGCGGCTGGCGAGCCCAACGGCACCATACTGCCTTTCCGCCGCCGGTGCGGGGTGGGCTAGCGTGTGCGCCGTGTCCGATCCGCTGGCTCCGTTGGTCGATCTGCCCGGTGTGCAGCAGGCCGGTGACGAGGCGCGCGAAGCGCTGGGCCGGGCCCATCGCCACCGGGTGAATCTGCGGGGCTGGCCGAAGTCGGCCGCCGAGGCAGCGGTCCGTGCCGCCCGGGCGTCGTCGGTCCTCGACGGGGGGCCGCTGCAGTTCTCCTCGGCAGCAGAGCCCGCCGACCCGGTGCTGGCCGGGGCGCTGCGCGTCGCCGAGGCGCTCGAGGGTGGCGAGGGCTCCCTGGTCGGGGTGTGGCGCCGGGCGCCGCTGCAGGCGATGGCACGGTTGCACGCGCTGGCCGCCAGCGACCTGGTCGACGACGACCTCCTGGGCCGGCCCCGCGGCGACGTCGAGACCGGCCGCCGCCTCGAGCTGCTCGCCGGTCTGGCGACCGGGGGGACCCGGGTGCCGGCCACCGTGTTGGCCGCCGTCGCCCACGGGGAGCTGCTGACGTTGCAGCCCTTCGGTACCGCCGACGGCGTGGTGGCCCGGGCGGTGTCGCGCCTGATCACGATCGCCAGCGGACTGGACCCGCATGGTCTGGGGGTTCCCGAGGTGCACTGGATGCGCCGCTCCGGCGACTATCGGGCGGCCGCGCGCGGTTTCGCCTCGGGAACGCCCGACGGTCTGGCGGCGTGGCTGGTGCTCAGCAACGAGGCGCTGCATGCGGGGGCTCGCGAGGCCCTGTCGATCGCCGTCGCCCTGTCATCCTGATTCTCCGGCGGACGGCTTGCGGGTGAGCAAACATGCTGCCACGCAAAGCGGGCGGCGCTCCCAGCGATTCTCATCGCTGCGGCTCGCCGCCCGCTAGCACGGGTGTCCGGTTACCAAGCGTGCGTTGGGGGTTGCGTGGGTGGCCTCGGCGTCCTTGCGAATCGCTACAGCCGACCCTCCCCACCCAAAGGGCGGTCTTGGCTGCTCGGTTTTCGCAATTACGCAGGCCCGCAACACTCTTACCTATTCCGCGGTATGTGCTCCGCGTGGGTTCCGGGACCCGTGCTGGGAGCCGAGGTCGGGAGAACGAGCCTTCTCTTCCGGCTCGGCCTTGGCCTCACCCGGCTTCCGTGCTTCCTTTGTACTACGTGACCCCAGTCACATCAAGGGCCAAAACGGCCGCGATCCCCGATCGTTACCGGACGCTGCGGCGGAGCGGTCAGTTACTCGGAAGTAGCGCTCTCAGAACGCGAAACGTCGCAGCAGCGAGTAGGTCAGTGCCCCGGCGGCCAGCGCGCTCATCCCGACCGCGGCCGACGTGGCGACCGCGGCGGTCGACGGCGCCGGGAGGCGGTCGCGCAGGGAGACCGGTTTGGAGAAGGCGCGCACCGGCCAGCCGCGGGCGGTGGCTTCCTTGCGCAGCGCGCGGTCGGGGTTGACCACGGTCGGGTGCCCGACGGCCTCGAGCATCGGCAGGTCGGTGATCGAGTCGGAGTAGGCATAGCAATGCTGTAGGGCGTAACCCTCGCGAGCGGCCAGCGCACGGATGGCCTCCACCTTGCCCGCTCCATAGCAGTAGAACTCGATCTCGCCGGTGTACTTGCCGTCCTCGACCACCATGCGGGTGGCCATCGCGTGGGTGGCCCCCAGCGCGCGGGCGATCGGGGCGACGATCTCCTCGCCCGAGGCCGACACCACGACCACGTCGCGGCCGCACAGCTTGTGGTCGGCGATCAGTTCGGCCGCCTCGGCGAACACCAGCGGATCGACGATGTCGTGCAGGGTCTCGCCGACGATGGACTTGACCTGTTCGACGTCCCAGCCGGCACACATGTTGGTCAGGTAGGACCGCATCCGGTCCATCTGGTCGTGGTCGGCGCCGGACATCAGGAACAGAAATTGCGCATAGGACGACTTGAGAACCGCCCGGCGATTGATTAGCCCCTGACTGAAGAATGGTTTGCTGAAAGCCAGGGTGCTTGATTTCGCTATGACGGTCTTGTCGAGATCGAAGAAGGCCGCGGTGCGTACCGGCTGGCCGGTGTGGTCGGGTCCGCCGGCGCTCGGTCGACCCGCTGCCGCCGGATCGGGTGAGGTCACACAGCCAGCATAGGGGTGGGCACTGTGACAAATCGCGGCGGATCGTACAAAATGGCAGTTCACGACAGGTGTCCGTGACTGTAAACATTCCTGGTTGTGGCCAACTTGTTCCCGGCGCGGTACTTGCGCCGGCCCGCTCGTGCGTGTGTATAGTGGGCATCACTCGGCTTATGCCGGGTGTGCATCAGCCCGACCCCCCGGGGCTGATACACGACGACCTCCGCCTCCTCCCCCCCTGGCGGGGGTCGTCCCTTTTCTGGGGTGTTTTCGTATCGCGGATAGATCACCCCTTCACGGTCGGTTGCGGAACGTCGTTTTCGCTGCGCGTGTCATCCCCATATCGGCGTTGATCCACAGATTCTGCGGCCCCCGTGTCCGGGGTCTTTCCGCCGGCTCTGCTGCACCGCACGCTGAGGTCCATGAGCACTGCAGCGGGCATCCTCGTCCTGGTCGCGGACCGGGCTCTGCACGCCGACATCGATCGCGTGGCGGCCGCCGTCGGGCTCGCAGTCGTCCGCACCGGCGCCCCGTCGAGTCGCCGGGTGTGGACGGGCGCGGCGGCTGTCCTGGTGGACGCGGCCGCCGCGCAGCGCTGTGTCGAGCTGGGGATGCCGCGGCGCACACGGGTGCTGCTGGTCAGCGGTGACCAGCCGGGTGCCGGCGAATGGCAGGCAGCGGTCGCGGTGGGGGCGCAACATGTTGTGACATTGCCCACGGGCGAGCGTGACCTCATGGCGGTGCTGGCCGACGCCGCCGACGTGGCTCGCGACGGCGGCGCGCGCGGTCCGGTGGTCGCCGTGTTGTCCGGCCGTGGCGGTGCCGGCGCATCGGTGTTCGCCGCGGCGCTCGCCTGCACCGCCACCGAATCGCTTCTGGTCGACGGGGACCCGTGGGGCGGCGGCCTGGACCTGCTGCTCGGCGGGGAGGGGCAGCCGGGCCTGCGCTGGCCCGATGTGGCCGTGGCCGGGGGTCGGTTGAACTATCCGGCACTGCGTGACGCACTTCCGGGTCGGCAGCGGGTTCGCGTGCTCTCCGGCGGCCGCGTGTTTCCTGAGGGCAGATCCAGCAACGACATCGACGCGGTCGCGCTGAATGCGGTGATCGACGCCGGCTCGCGCGGCGGTGTGACGGTGGTCTGCGATGTGGCCAGACAACCGACGGCGGCGGTCGAAACCGCACTGGCGGCAGCCGATCTGGTGATCTTGATCACTCCGGCGGATGTCCGGTCCTGCGCGGCGGCTGCGGCGACGGCGCGGTGGGCGGTGGCGGGCAACCCCAACACCGGGCTCGTCGTGCGTGGGCCGGCGCCCGGCGGGCTGACCCGCCACGACGCCGCCCGCATCGTGGGGCTGCCGGTCCTCGCGGCCATGCGGCCCCAGCCGGGCATCGACCGGCAGCTCGAGTGCGGGGGGTTGCGGATGCGCCGCCGCTCACCGCTGGCCCGGGCGGCCCGCAGCGTGCTCGCGGTGCTCGGCGAGAGCCCCCAGCCGGAGTCGGTCGGGGAGGCGGCATGACCGGGTCGCTGGTCGAGCGCGTGCGGGAACGGCTCGCCGCCGAGGGGGCCACGCTGCGCCCCAGCGTTGTCGCGGCGGCGATCCGCGCCGAGTCCGGCGGGGTGCTGGGCGACACCGAGGTGTTGGACAGTCTGCGGGAACTGCAGACCGAACTGGTCGGGGCCGGGATCCTCGAACCCCTCGTCCGCGGCGCGGGCACCACCGATGTGCTGGTCACCGGCCCCGATGCGGTGTGGGTGGACGACGGTCACGGTTTGCGACGAACGGCGGTGCGATTCGCTGACGAAGCGGCGGTGCGCCGCCTCGCGCAGCGCCTGGCCCTCAGCGCCGGACGACGCCTCGACGAAGCCCAACCATGGGTGGACGGGCATTTCAGCTGTGCGGGTGGCTCCGATGGGCCATTGGCGGTGCGCCTGCACGCGGTGCTGCCGCCGATTGCTGTCGGAGGCACCCATCTGTCGCTGCGTGTGCTGCGGCCCGCCACCCAGAACCTGGACGCGCTGGTGGACGCGGGGGCGATCGATCCCGCGGCGCGCCGGCTGCTGGCGGAGGTTCTCGACGCACGGCTGGCGTTCATCGTCTCGGGCGGTACGGGGGCCGGAAAGACAACGCTACTGGCGGCACTGCTGGGGGCCGTTCCGGAAACCGAGCGGATCGTGTGCGTCGAGGATGCCGCGGAGCTGGCACCCGAGCACCCGCACGTCGCCAGGCTCGTCGCCCGCAACGCCAATGTGGAAGGGGCCGGGGAGGTGACGGTGCGTGATCTGGTCCGGCAGGCGTTGCGGATGAGGCCGGACCGGATCGTGATCGGGGAGGTGCGTGGCGCCGAGGTGGTGGATCTGCTCACCGCGTTGAACACCGGCCACGACGGTGGTGCCGGAACCGTGCACGCGAACAGCCCGGCCGAGGTTCCGGCCCGGTTCGAGGCGCTGGCGGCGCTGGGCGGCCTCGACCGTGCGGCGCTGCACAGTCAACTCGCCGCGGCGATCTTATCTGTAACGGTAATAGCTGTGTGTAAGACAGTTACCGAGGTGCGTTTGAATGCGCGGGATCTACGAGGAACACAGTGTTATCTGTAACGGTGTAACTGACGAGCGAGCCCGTTTTTTGGGGGTACCCCATGCGATTCGATTGGTATGGCTCATCAGCCGCTGTTGCCGTTGCCGCGTAGACGGTGGATCTCGCCGTGGGCTGCGGCGAGCTGTTGTTGAAGGTCTCTGATTTCTGATTTGAGGGCGGCGATATCGTCGTCGTACTGGCGTTTCTGGGTGCGTAGTTGTTGGCGCAACGCAGCATCGACTGGCGAACGGGAGTTTGATGCTGTCGGTTCAGGGTCGGCGATCTGGGGCCGTGGTGTAGCGGAGGCAGCGCGGATTTGGTCGAAGAGGTCGGTGTGGTTGTAGATCGTTTTGCGGGCGACCCCTGCGTGGCGGGCGACTGCATTGGGGTTGATATTCATTCCGGCGCGCTGCATTTCGCGTAGGGCCTTCTTGATTTTGCGGCGGGCGTCGTTGCGGCTTTTGGTGCTGGCTTTTCTGAGGCCGGCAGTGGAGCGGGCAGCGGTCATTGATCCGTGGTGCGGGGTTGCTGGGCTTTGTCGAGGGCGGACTGGTGGGCGCCGCGAGTCTGGATCTGTAGCAGCGGCAGTCGCCTTCCTGCCCCGGTGCCGGCACCGGATACCGCCTCTTGGTCTGCGGTTGCCGACAGGCGTTCGATGATCGCTTCCAGCGAGCGCAGTTCGCGGCGGCGTTCGATCACCCAGATGTTGTCCTCGCCGAGTTCACGTCCGCTACGTCGGCGATACTGGTCACGGCGGGCGGCTAGCAGCGCCTCGGTCGCAGTTTGTTGCTGGCGTAGCTCATTGAGGTGGGTGGCGTCGGTGGCGAAGTGACCGCAGCCCAGACAGGCATTGCCCTTGTCGCAGTGTTTGAGCGGAGGGAGCAGGCAGACACCGTTGGGCAGGATCCGGTCGGTGCGGGCACCGAGCTGTGTCATCTCATAGATGTCGCTGGGGCTGATGGAGATGTCGGTGCCGTTGGCGCCGATCTTCTTGTGCTTGAGGAACTCTGCCTCGGCGGTGGCCGCCAAGGTGGCCGCATAGCGGGCGGTCATCTCAGGGCTCTTATGACCAAGGTAGCGCTGTACGACGTGGAACGGGACACCGTCGTTGAGCAGTTCGGTGGCCCGGGTGTGGCGCAGGCGGTGGGTTTGGGTGAAGCGCAGTGGTCGGCCGGCGCTGTCGGTGAGGTCGTGGCAGTCGTCGAGCTTGGCCAGCGATGTGCGGTAGGTGTTGTAGGAGCGGGGCTGCTGGCCGCGGTGCTGATTCTTCACGCCGAGGAACAGGTATCGGGGTGCCAGGTCGGGGTATGTCGTCTTCAGCCAGCTCTGCTGCTCGGTGATGATGTCGACGATGGCTTGCTCCACGAGGATGGTGGGGGTGACGTCATCGACTTTGGTCTGCTGGTAGCGCAGCCGGGCCACGAACGTGTCAGGGTCGCCGTCGGTGGGGCGTTCCTGACCCGGGATGGCTTGCAGCGGATCATGGTCGAGCATCAGGATTTCTGAGGCCCGGCGCCCGGTCAGGGCTTGCAGGAGCCAGATCCGTGCGGCCTGGGGGTCACCGAGGCCGGCGGCGACGGTGATCGTGCCGTCGGCTTTGGTCAGCACCACTTTGTGCCCGGCGGGGGCGGCCAGGACGTCGAGGTAGGTGAGCATGCGCTGCAGGTCGGCGGTGGCATACCAGGTGAGTTCGCGTTCGCGGCGGCGCTGTTTGGGCGCGTGCAGCGGTGACCACAGCGCGGTGTGGGTCAGCGTAATATCGCGCCAGCGGGGGTTGGCCGTCGCGGTCGCCGCATCGGCGGCGTTGTCGTGCATGAAGGTGTAGAACGCCTGGGTTTGGGCTTGCAGTGTGGCCACGGTGTCGGCGGTGAGGTGTTCGGAATGGGTGGCCGCGGCGGGGGAACGCAGATACTCGAGATAGTCGAGGAACACTGTGCGTAGCTGATCGGGATCGGTGCTGATCAGCGGATCATCGTGATATCCGTGGTCACGGGCGAACCGGCCCAGCTGCGAGCCCAGGTTGCGGGCCCGGTCGGCGGCCGAGGACCAGACCAGCAGGTCGTAGGTCAACGCGCTGCGCAGCCAGAACCGCAGCCCTTCGCGCAGCCACGCCGGTTCGATATCGCGCAGCCGCACGGCGGTGTCGTGGCGGGGTTCGTGGTCGCGGCGCGGGATGCGTGGGTCGGTGCGCAGATCCCAGATGTCGTGCTCCCACCACGGGATATCGGTGCAGCGCACCGATACCCACAGGTGCAGATGCTCGATGACATGGCGGATGTTGCGCCGCGATCCCGCCGACGGGAGCCGCATGTTGCGGCGCTGAAAGGTCAGGACCGCCTGGCGGAGCACGGCATTGGGGTCCAGGTCGGCGATGCTGGCCGGTGCCCTTCCGGTGCGGGCGCGGTGTTCGGCGATCGCGGCCGGCAGGGTGCGGGTCAGCCAGGCCAGCAGGGAGGGTTCGATCTTGCGTAGCTGCTGGTCCCAGCACGTCCAGACCCACCAGGCGATCTCGTCGCCGAATCGAGCAGGGGCCTCGGGAGTGAAATCGTGGCCGGCTCCGGCGCGGTGTGCTTGCAGGTAGAACTGGTTGCGCAGAAACACCTGATCAAACGGAGCACTGTAGATCGCGTAGATCGGCCGGCGCCACGCCTCGGGGACCTGCGCCCATTGAGTCGCCCATGACCCCAGTGCGGGGGCGGGGGCCAGCGTGGGTGCGGGCGGGTCAGTCGGTGTGGTCATGGTGCAGCCCTTTCCAACCAGCGACGTAGCTGCGCCATTGCGCCAGGGTGCGCATCTCGGCGTCCTCGGTGACCCATCCGTAGGTCGAGAGCGTGGTCTGGATATCGGCGTGGCCCAGGCGACGCATCACCACGTGCGGCGGGGCCCCGGAGAGCAGCAGCGCGGTGGCGTGGGTGTGGCGTAGCCAGTGCGGTGACCACCGATCGGGCAGCACCCCGCCGGCACGTTTGGTCACCGAATCGATTTTGGCGTAGACGGTTTCGGCACGCATGGGACGGAAACGCACCCCGTGGGAGAGATTGACGAACACAAAATGGGTGTCCAGGTCGGGCACGTCCAGATCGGCGCCCTGGTCGACCAGATGCCACACGTAGGCCGAATACAGCGCCTCCAGATCGTCACCGATGTAGATGCGCCGTGCCAGTAGCGTCTTGCCGCGGGCCCCGCGCGGATGGTCTTGTCGGGCGGCCACGTCGATGAACGGTGTCCCGCCGGCGCCGATGTGAAAATCGTGGTGCCGCAACAACAGCGCTTCACCCAGTCGCATCCCGGTCTCGGCGAGCACCGCGAACAACAGCCGGTCCCGCAGCCCTGAGGGCGGCCCCGACCAGTCCTGTCCGGTCTGGGTTGCACAGCCATCAAGGATCGCAGCAACTTGGGTGGGCAGCAGCACCGGAGTGGCGGACTTGTTGCCGCTGCGCACCGTGTAGATGGGCCGGTCCTTGGACCGTGGTGGGCGGCCCACGCCGGCCAGCATCGGGATATACCGTGACCGTGATCGCTTGCCGCGGCTGGTGAACAGCCGCTGATACGGGCCGGCCAGCCCATGGGCATCAGCGTGGTAGCGGTAGAGCGCCAGCACCGCCGCGGCCCGCAGCTGGGTGCTCGCCGGGCCCAACCAGACCTCGGGGGCCCCGATCCGGGCGGTGCCCGGCAGGTCCCCGGTGCGCAGGTAGGCCAGAAACTGCCCGAACAGGCTCGTGCTGATGTTCTGCCAGTCGGTGCCGGTGTATTCCAGCACCGTCCACCACGCCGCCAGGCCGGCCGCATACGCCTTCACCGTGTTCGGTGAGGACCCGTCATGGCGCAGGAACTGCAGGTACTCCTCGGCCGCCTCGATCGGCAGGTGATCAGGGCCCAGCACGGTGTAGGTGTCCGGGGCGCCGGTCAGCGCGACCCGTTGTGTCCGTGCCATCCCCGATCCGCCCCCGCAATTCCGTGTTAGGCCTGCCGGCGAGGCCGGCGCAGCTGCACCACCGTGTCCCCGCGGTCCAGGATCGCCCCGTCATCGAGCACCGCCGAAGCGGTTTCCGGCGCCGCGGTAACCCTGGCGGGGGCCTCGCGCTGGCCGGCCAGGATGTCGGCCAACAAGTCTGTGGGATAGATCAGGTCGTGGGCGGCCAAAGCCTCAACGCTGACCGAGCCGTAGCATTCCTCCATCCACCGACGCAGCAGCCGGGGCCGCTCCGGTGTGCGGGCATTCCAGCCCGGTTCGGTCTTGCCCCAGGTGTGCCCGGTCTCGGAGTTGATCCGCGTGTAGAGCTGGCGCTGCAACGTATCGGCGCGGA
>JAXHTL010000434.1:0-1012 GCA_034190095.1 Actinomycetota bacterium | reverse complement strand
CCACGCTCTGACGGTAAGGCACGGGACGACGCCGCGCAGGCGGGGCCCCTTCAGCCCTTGGTCAGGTCGGACTCGTGGTAGAGGGTGTCGGTGTTGACCTGCCACGGGTCGACGTTCGCCCCGAAGTAGAGCGCGACGCTCTGCAGGGCGCTGGCCATGGCGTGGTCCTGGTTGTCGTAGCGGTGCATGCCGTTGCGGCCCACCGGATACAGCAGCGGGTAGTGCCGGCGCAGATACTCGCGGATCTGCCCGACGCTTCGGTCGCGGGTGGCGTTGTGCACCGGATAGGCGTACGGGGACCGGGAGATCATGACGTGCTCGACGGGGCTGTCCGCGCAGCCGAGCACCTCGAGGTCGCGTTCGACCAGCTTCAGCAGCTTCTGGTCGCTGGCGCCGCGCAGGTCACTGTCGGCGTCGTAGTAGTACTCGAAGCCCAGGTGGGTCCCGGCGAAGTCCTGCGGGGCCAGGTCGGGCGACCACCGGGTGTAGTTCTGGATCCGGCCCACCCGGCAGTCCGCCCCCGGGGTGTACACCCAGTTGTAGGGGATGTCGTAGCGTCTGCGCAGCGCGACGGCCACGGTGATCAGCCCGCGGTGGCGCAGCCGGGCGGCCACCGCCCGGATGTGGCGCGGCGGCTGCGGTTCCAGCGCTTCGATCAGTGCGGACAGCGGCATGCTGGAGAACACCACCCCGCCGGAGACGGTCTGGCCGTCGGCCAGCTGCAGGGTCCAGCCGCGGTGGTCGCAGCGGGCGCTGACCACCCGGGCGTTCATCGACACCTCGACGCCGGCCGCGTGTAGTTTCGCCGCGGCGGCTTCCCAGAGTTGGCCGGGACCGTGCCGTGGGTAGCCGCCGCGGCGAAACTGCACGCGGCCGGCGTCGAGGTGTCGATGAACGCCCGGGTGGTCAGCGCCCGCTGCGATCACCGCGGCTGGACCCTGCAGCTGGCCGACGGCCAGACCGTCTCCGGCGGGGTGGTGTTCTCCAGCATGCCGCTGTCCGCGCTGGTCGA
>JAXHTL010000433.1:0-1044 GCA_034190095.1 Actinomycetota bacterium | reverse complement strand
GGTGGACTGCGCAGCGCCCCACGCGATGGAGGTCACCGGCGCGGTCAACCTCGCCGAGCGTTTCCCCGACGCCCTGCCGCCCGAACCCGAGCAGGACACGTTCATCAAGGACACCTGCACCGAGATCACCGACGACTACCTCGCGCCGATCGAACTGCGCAACACCACGCTGACGCTGGTCTACAGCACGATCTCCCTGCCGAGCTGGTCGGCGGGTAGCCGCCAGGTCTCCTGCAGCATCGGCGCCACCCTGGGCAACGGCGGCTGGTCGACACTGCTCAACAGTGCCAAGGGTCCGCTGCTGATCAACGGCCAACCGCCGGTACCGCCTCCGGACATCCCGGCTGAGCGGCTCAACCTGCCGCCGATCCCGGTTCCGGACGTGAGCTTGCCCTCGTCCTCGTCGGGTTCCTCGTCGTCGGGTTCGTCGTCATCGGGTTCGTCGTCGAGCGGCAGCGACAGCGATCAGACCCAGCACCTGCCGCAGCTGGCCACCGGAGGACAGCCCGAGGGACCGCCGCCGGCCGAGGAGCCGGCGCCGCCCGGCAACACGTTCCTCAACGGTCCGCCGCCCGCACCGGCGCTGCCACCCGCCGAGATGGCGCCGCCGCCACCGGCACCGGGCGCGCCGCCGGCCGACGCGCCGCCTCCGCCACCGCCACCGGGCCTGCCGCCGCCACCCGCCCCGGCACCGCCCCCACCTCCGCCGGCACCGGTACTGCCGCCACCGCCCCCGGGGGTCTAGCCCGGTGACCGTGCGGATGAGCCCGCAACGGTTCGAGGAGCTCGTCGGCGATGCGCTGGACCTGTTGCCGCCGCAGCTGGCCTCGGCGATCGACAACGTGGTGATCCTGGTCGCCGATCGCAACGCCGAGGAACCCGACCTGTTGGGCCTCTACGAGGGTGTCGCGCTGACCGAGCGGGATTCGTTCTACGCCGGGTCCCTCCCGGACACGATCAGCATCTATCGCGACGCGCTGCTCGACATGTGCGACAGCGAGCAGCATGTCGTCGAGGAGGTGGCCATCACCGTGATCCACGAGA
>JAXHTL010000432.1:0-1045 GCA_034190095.1 Actinomycetota bacterium | reverse complement strand
GCGACACCCGGCCATCCACATGCCGGGTCAGATGCACGCCCAGAAACGGGTAGCGCGGGTCGGGCACCGGGTAGATGAGGCCGTGGACCAGCCCCGCCTTGGCCGGGTCGAGCAGGAAGTAGTCGCCGAAGAACGGCACGATGCGCGGCGACGGCGCGTCGCCGGACAGCCGGGCCACCCGGTCGGACTGCAGCCCCGCGCAGGTGATCACCAGATCGAACGCCTCGCTGCTGGTCGGCGTCGACACCGTCACCTCCCGGCCCCGCGGCGTGACGGCGGTGACGGGCTGACTCAGCAGCACCGTCCCGCCGGCGGCCGTGACGTCGGCGGCCAGGGCCTGCGCGACGGCGGGATAGTCGACGATGGCCGTCGTCGGCGAGTGCAGCGCGGCGATCCCGCCAGCGTGCGGCTCCACCTCGGCGATGCCGTCGCCGTCGAGCATCCGGATGCCCGGCACACCGTTGGCAACGGCGCGCTCGCGGATCCCCGACAACCGTTGCGCGTCAGCGTCGGTCAGTGCGACGACGATCTTCCCGCACTCCTGATAGCGGATGTCGCGGGTCGACACGTAGTCGCGCAGCAGGTGCACACCGCGGCGGCACAGCGTGGCCTTGAGGCTGCCCGGCGGGTAGTAGAGCCCGGCATGCACGACACCGCTGTTGTGACCGGTCTGGTGCCGGGCCACACCGTCCTCCTTCTCGAACACGGTGACCCGGGCCCCGGCCACGGACTGCAGCAGCTCCCTGGCGACCGCGAGGCCCACGATCCCCGCACCGACCACGGCGGCTCGGACCGCGCCCATGCCGGCGGCGCGACCTCAGCCCTCGCTGCTGACGGCGGAGCGCCGCTGCCAGATGTCGCCGTCGAGGTGTCCGGGCAGTCCGGCCTCCTCGGCGATGAAGACCGGGTCGTCCCCGGCCTCCGCCTGGCGGTGGTAGTCCTTGATGGCGGCGAACGCCCACTTGCCCAGCAGCACGATCGCGGTCAGGTTGACCAGCGCCATCAACCCCATCGCCACGTCCGCCAGCGCCCACACCGGGGTCAG
>JAXHTL010000431.1:0-1074 GCA_034190095.1 Actinomycetota bacterium | reverse complement strand
GCATCGAACCGCTGGGACTGCCCCGGCGGCCCACCGATCTGGCCACCAAGCAGGCCGCGGCCAGCGTCGGGCAGGTGGCGCTGGTGAACTCGTGGAGTGCGGCGTTCGGGCACTATCAGCGTACCGTCGGCCAGGTGCTGCTGACCGCCCACGACATCTCGATGCGGGCCCAGCACACCAACGCCCAGCGCACGCTCGCGCGGCTGCGGGCGTTGCACGCGGTGGCGATCGTCAACGAGAACGACACGGTGGCGACCAACGAGATCCGCTTCGGGGACAACGACCGGCTCTCGGCGCTGGTCGCCCACCTGATCGGGGCCGATGCGCTGATCCTGCTCTCCGACATCGACGGGCTCTACGACGGCGACCCGCGCAAGGCTCCCGCCGACAATCCGGCACGCTTCGTTGCCGAGGTCGCCGGACCCGACGACCTGGCTGACGTCACGGCCGGCCAGGGCAGCCACCTGGGCACCGGCGGGATGGTCTCGAAGCTGTCCTCGGCGTTGCTGGCCGCCGACGCCGGGGTTCCGGTGCTGTTGGCGGCCGCGGCCGATGCGGCCGCAGCGCTGTCCGACGCGTCGGTCGGCACCGTGTTCGCCCCGCGCGCCGAGCGGATGTCGGCACGGCGGTTCTGGGTGCGCTACGCCGCCGAGGCCGCGGGAGCGCTGACACTCGACGACGGCGCGGTCAACGCCGTTGTCCGGCAGCGCCGTTCACTGCTGGCCGCCGGCATCACCGCGTTGTCGGGCCGGTTCTACGGCGGTGACGTGGTGGAACTGCGTGCCCAGGACGCCACCATGGTGGGACGCGGTGTGGTCGCCTACGACGCTGCGGAGCTGGCAACCATGCTCGGTCGGTCCACGTCGGACCTGCCGGCCGAGATGCGCCGCCCCGCCGTGCATGCCGACGACCTGGTGGCTGTCTAGCGTTGCACGCCAGGGAATCTCAGAGCGTGTTCGCCGGTGGTGTGAGTGGCACGGTGACGTCGACCTCGGATACCCCGCCGTGGCCGTCGTCGACCGTGACGAGGAAGGAATCGCTGGTAGGCAGTGGGGAGTCGAACACGATGCCCTC
>JAXHTL010000430.1:0-1077 GCA_034190095.1 Actinomycetota bacterium | reverse complement strand
CCGAACCGCTGCCGCCCGCCCATCCGCTGTGGGAGGCGCCGAACGTCACGATCACCGCGCACATGTCCGCCGACGTCGTCGGCTGGCGCGACGAGCTGGCGGCGCAGTTCGCCGCCAACGCCCGGCGCTGGCTGGCCGGTGACGAACTGCAGAATGTGGTGGACAAGAAGCTCGGTTACATCCCAGGAGGACAGTGATGTTCGAGGCGACCGAACTGGTTGCGGGGTACCGGGACAAGACGATCTCGCCGGTGGAGGCCACCCGGGCCGCGCTGGACGCCATCGAGGCCCACAACGGCGCAGTCAACGCGTTCGTGCTCGTCGACCCCGAGGGGGCGCTGGCCGCTGCCAAGGAGTCCGAGACCCGCTGGCAGGCCGGGGAACCGCTGGGGCCCGGTGACGGGGTGCCGACGTCGATCAAGGACGTGTTCCTGACCGAGGGCTGGCCGACGCTTCGTGGGAGCGCGCTGATCGACCCGGCCGGCCCGTGGGACGAGGACGCGCCGTGTGTGGCGCGCCTGCGCGAGACCGGGGCGGTGATCCTGGGCAAGACCACCACCCCGGAGTACGCGTGGAAAGGGGTCACCGACTCACTGGCTTACGGCCCGACCGGCAACCCGTGGAACCCGGCGACCACAGCCGGGGGCTCCAGTGGGGGCAGCGCCGCGGCCGTCGGGCTGGGCATGGGCGCGTGGTCGGTGGGCACCGACGGTGGTGGCTCGGTGCGGATCCCGGCCGGGTTCACCGGCACCGTGGCGCTGAAGCCGACCTTCGGGCTGATCCCGCACTATCCGCCGAGCCCGTTCGGGACGCTGGCGCATTCCGGGCCGATGACGCGCACGGTGCGTGACACCGCCGCGCTGATGGACGTCATCACCGGGTTCGACGCCCGCGACTGGGCGGCGATGCCGACCCCGACCCGTTCGTTCCTGGATGGGCTGGACGACGGGGTGGCCGGGCTGCGGGTCGGCTTCTCCCCGAACCTCGGTTTCGTGCGCAACGATCCCGACGTCGAGGCCGCGGTGCGGTCCGCGGTGGCGGTGCTGGCCGAAGCGGGCGCGACGGTCGACGAGGTCGA
>JAXHTL010000043.1:0-27867 GCA_034190095.1 Actinomycetota bacterium | reverse complement strand
TCGGCCAGGCTGATCGAGGTGCCGGTGCCGCCGAAGTCCAGCAGCGCGACCACCCCGGTGGTCGGCAGCCCGGGGTCGGCAGCCAGCGCGGTCAACGCTGCCGCGGCATCGGGGATCAGCGCGGCAGGCACGCCACCGGGCGCCAGCCCGGGCACCGCGCGCAACGCTCCCCGCAGCGCTCCGACCGCGGCCGGGCCCCAGTAGGACGGGACCGCGATCGCCACCGGGGATCCGCCCCCGGCCGCCCGTGCCATCGCGTCCAGTGCTTCGGCCAGCACGCGGTCGGCCTGATGGGCCGAGCCGTCCGCGGCCACCAACGGGATGGGGTCGCCGACCCTTTCCACGAAGCCGGTGAGGACCAGACTGTCCGGATGGGGCGGTTGCTCGAGGTTCGGGTTCTCCCCGGGGACCCCCACCTCGGCCGGCCGGTCCGGCTGGACGGTGAGCACCGAGCGCCGGATCACCGCCGATCGGCCGGTGGCGCCGGCCACCAAATTGGTCGTCCCGACGGACAACCCGAGTGACTCGCTCACCCGCACCTCCTGCTGTGTTCGGCCGGTCCTCACCTTAACGGCACCGCCCCGCAGATCCGGGATATCCCCTACTGGCGCGGAGTCCCTAACGCATAGCCCCTAATCGCCCTGGGTCGGGCGTGGGTGCCAGCACCGATCTCCGCGGGCGGTGACGCCGCTACCCTCGATCCTGCGGCGGTGAGTGGCCGATGTGTTCATCTGGAAGTGAAGGCAGGACGTTTCATGGCGAACCCGTTGCTGGAGTTCGTGCTGTCCCTCGTGCGCGACCCCGAGGCGGCGGCGCGCTACGCCGCGAACCCCGAACAGGCCATCGCCGAGGCCCATCTCGCCGATGTGACCCGACTCGACGTCAACAGTCTCATCCCGGTGGTGTCCGAATCCATCTCGGCGGGCGGGGTCGAGGACAACGTCTGGACCAGCGGACAGGCTGTAGCGGCCTTCGACGCGTTCGGTGACGAACTGCCGGGGCTGGCCGACCGGGCCGTCGACGGCCCGATCGGCGACGGCCCGGTGATCGAGGCTCCCACGGTCGACGCCCCCGACCCGAGTCCCGAACCCGGCCCCGAACCCGACTTGGTGGCACCCGACCCGGTGTTCGGCGAGGCCTCGGTCGGCGAAGACTGGGCCGAGACCGCCGCCGACTCGGGGATCGGCGCACTGGGGGACCTGGGGGATCCGGGGGATCTGCCCGATAGTCCCTCCGACCTGGACGTTTTCGGGCAGTGACGCCGGTGTCCGGGCCCACCCCCGGCTCCCACCCCTAATCCCCTAACCAGCCACCCCCCTATACCCCTGGCCGCGAGCCCCCAAGAAGGGGTGGCCGCCCCGTTTCGAGCGACTCCGGGGATCCATAGCGTGGTTCTCACATCGCCCGGCGCCAGTGACCGGCGAGATGTCGAAAGACAGGAAAGGACCCCGACATGAACACCCTGATCGACTTCATCATCAACCTGTTCCGCAGCCCGGCCTCGGCCGCGCAGTTCGTCGCCGATCCGGAGGAAGCCATGCGCACCGCGGGTCTGCCGCCGGTCAACCCGGCCCAGCTGCAGGCGGTCGCTGCCACCGCGGCCCCCGCCGGTGCCGTCCTGGGCGGTGGCGACCCCATCGTCGGTCTGCAGCGTGCAGTCGCCGAGCACCACAACATCGCCTCGCCGTTCTCGCCGCAGACCACCTGGGCGCCGGAGACTCAGTCCGAGTTCGCCAGCCGCAACGACACCGACTGGGCCAGCAACAACGCCACCGAGTTCGCCAGCCGCAACGACACCGACTGGGCCAGCAACAACGACACCTCGCTGATGAGCCCGAATCAGGCCGCCGGCGCCAACTCCCAGCAGGGCGGGCTGAACCTCGGCTTCGGCGACATCACCTTCGGCGACAAGTCCACCACCACCGCGACCGACGGCGCGGTCATCACCGAAGGCGACATGTCGGGTTCCGTGGCCACCGGCGACGACGCGGTGGCAACCGGCGACGACAACGAGGGCGACATCCTCACCGGCGACCAGTCCGTGCAGGGGGAGGGCAACACCGCCAACTCCGGCGACGTGCTGGCCGGCAGCGGTTCGAACGTGGTGATCGGTGAGGAGAACGACGTCGAGGACGAAGGCACCACCGCCACCGGCGACGGTGACGTCATCTCCGACAACGACGGCCCGGTGATCGGCGACGTCGAGACCACCACCGGCGACTCCCTCGCCGGCGAGTCGCCGGCGGTCGTGATCGACGCCGGCGAGTCCACGACCGACACCACCACCGTGGTCGACGGCGACGTCGTGACCGGTGGGGACGCGTTCGACATGTCGGACAACTCCGACCAGGACAACTCCGACAACGGCGACTACTCGGACAATGGGGACTACTCGGACAACCGGGACTACTCCGACGACGACCTGCTGTCCGTCGACACCGACATCAGCAACGAGATCAGCGCCGAACTCGACAACGACATGAGCCTGTTCTGATCGAACGGGTGTTGCCAGGCGGTGTGGCGGGATCGAGAAGGTCCCGCCACACCGTCGCGATATGGTCCTGATTCGCTAGGAGATCTATGAGTCAGCGCACCGGCGCCGAGCGCCGCAACGTCAAGGTCATCGTCGAGTTGATCGACCACACCGCCGCGATCGCCGGCACCTATGAGCGCACCGACCTCGTCGAACGGATGACGCGCGCCAAGGCCCGCATCACCGACCCGCAGATCCGGGTGGTGATCGCCGGACAGCTCAAACAGGGCAAGAGCCAGCTGCTGAACTCGCTGCTCAACGTGCCCGTCGCGCGCGTCGCCGACGACGAATCCACGGTGCTGCCCACCGTCGTGACCTACGGCGACGAGCCCTCGGCCCAGATCATCGTCGAACGTCCCGACGGGGCCGCACCCGAAGCCGTCGAGATCCCCACCGCCGACGTCAAGACCGACCTGCGCTTCCACCCGCTGGCCGGCGGGCGCCGGGTGATCCGGGCCGAGGTCCGGGCGCCCAGCCCGCTGCTCAAGGGTGGCCTGGCGTTCATCGACACCCCGGGGGTCGGCGGGCACGGCCAGCCCCACCTGTCGGCGACGCTGGGTCTGCTGCCTGACGCCGATGCCCTGCTGATGGTCAGCGACACCAGCCAGGAATTCACCGAGCCGGAGATGACGTTCGTCCGCCAGGCGATCCAGATCTGCCCGGTGGCCAGGATCGTGGCGACCAAGACCGACCTCTACCCGTACTGGCGCGATGTGGTGGCCGCCGACGAGCATCACCTGCAGCGAGCCGGACTGGACGTGGCGGTCACGCCGGTCTCCTCGGTGCTGCGCAGCCACGCGATCAAGACCAACGACAAGGAACTGAACTCCGAATCGAACTTTCCCGCGATCGTGAGCTTTCTCTCCGAGCAGGTGGCCTCGCGCGAGAACGACCGGATTCGCGACCAGGTTCTCGGCGAGATCCGTTCGGTCGCCGAACATCTGCACCTCGCCGTGGGCTCGGAACTGGAAGCGCTCGACGACCCGGCCACCCGCGAGGCGCTGCGCGCCGAGCTGGAGCGGCGCAAGGCCGAAGCCCAGGACGCCCTGGCGCAGACGGCGTTGTGGCAGCAGATCCTCAACGACGGTATCGCCGATCTGTCCGCCGATGTGGAACACGACCTGCGCGGCCGGTTCCGCGCCATCACCCAGTACACCGAGAAGGTGATCGACGCCGGCGATCCGACCCGCGCCTGGGCCGAGATCGGCGCCGAACTCGAGAACGCGGTCGCCACCGCGGTCGGTGACAACTTCGTCTGGGCCTTCCAGCGGGCCGAGGTGCTGGCCGAGGAGGTCGCCCGGACCTTCCTCGACGCCGGGATGGACGCCGTGGACGTGCCCGTCATCGACGCCCGGATCATGGGTGCCGAGGTCGCCGAGTTCAAGGCGCTGGCCGAGCTCGAGGCCAAGCCGATCGGCAAGGGGCGCAAAGCCACCATCGGGCTGCAGGGCTCCTACGGTGGTGTCCTGATGTTCGGCATGATGACCTCACTGGCCGGGCTGGGCATGTTCAACCCGGTCTCGATCGGCGCCGGAGCGCTGATGGGGCGCGCGGCCTACAAGGAGAACATGGAGAACCGCATGGTGCGGGTTCGCAGCGAAGCCAAACTCAACGTGCGCCGATTCGTCGACGATGTCGCATTCGTGGTCGCCAAGGAATCCCGCGACCGCCTCAAGGAGATCCAGCGGCAGTTGCGCGACCACTACCGCGACATCGCCAACCAGACCACCCGTTCGCTCAACGAATCGCTGCAGGCCACCATTGCCGCAGCCAAAGTCGAAGAGAACGAACGAAATTCGCGGATCAAAGAGCTCGAACGCCAGCGCAGCATCCTGCGTCAGGTGCTCGACCGCAGCGGCGAACTCGCCGCCGGGCGATGAGCGCCAGTGACCAGGTCGGCGCCATCCTGGCTGCCGTCGTGCGGGCCTACCAGGCCGACCCGGCCTACCGTCAGCGCGCCGATGTGCACAACGAGTTGGAGCGCATCGGTCGCCGGCTGAACCAGCCGATCCGCATCGCGCTGGCCGGCACCTTGAAGGCCGGGAAGTCCACTCTGGTCAACGCACTGGTGGGGGAGGACATCGCGCCCACCGATGCGACCGAGGCGACCCGCATCGTGACCTGGTTCCGGTACGGGCCCACACCGCGGGTGACGGCCAACGAACGGGGCGGACGTCGACGTAACGTCCCGATCGTCCGGGAAGAGGGGCTCAGCTTCGACTTCGCCGGCCTCGACGCCGAGGACGTCGTCGACCTCGACGTCGAGTGGCCCGCCTCCGAACTGGTCGACACCACCATCATCGACACCCCGGGCACGTCGTCGCTGTCGCGGGACGTCTCCGAACGCACCCTGCGGCTGCTGGTGCCCGAGGACGGTGTCCCCCGCGTCGACGCGGTGGTGTTCCTGTTGCGCACGCTCAATGCCACCGACATCGCCCTGCTCAAACAGATCGGATCACTCGTCGGCGGCGCCACGGGCGCACTCGGTGTGATCGGGGTGGCCGCACGTGCCGACGAGATCGGTGCGGGGCGCGTCGATGCGATGCTCTCGGCCGACGAGGTCGCCCGACGGTTCACCGCCGAGATGGACAAGACCGGCATCTGCCAGGCCGTGGTGCCGGTGTCCGGGTTGCTCGCGCTCACCGCCCGGACCCTGCGCCAGGACGAGTTCGCGGCGCTGCGCAAGCTGGCCGCTGTCGAGCCGGCCGAACTGGCCAAGGCGATGCTGTCGGCCGACAGGTTCGTCCGTGAGGACAGCCCGCTGCCGGTCCCGGCCCCGGTGCGCCGCGCGCTGCTGGACCGGTTCGGCATGTTCGGCATCCGGATCTCGATGATCGTGCTGCAGTCCGGGGTGACCGACTCGGTGGCGCTGGCCGACGAACTGCTCGAACGCAGCGGGTTGGTCGCGCTGCGCGAGGTCGTCGATCAGCAGTTCGCCCAGCGTTCCGACTCGCTGAAGGCGCACACCGCACTGCTGTCGCTACGCCAGATGGTCCAGGCCAACCCGCTGGCCGCGTCGGCGCGCATCATCGCCGACATCGACCCGCTGCTCGCCGACACCCACGCCTTCGAGGAACTGCGGCTGCTCAGCCAGCTACGTTCCCGGACAACGACATTGACCGACGAGGAAATGGTCTCGCTGCGGCGCATCATCGGCGGATCGGGCACCGACGCCGCCAGCCGGCTCGGCCTGGGCCCCGGCGACGCCCACGATGGACCGCGTGCGGCCTTCGCCGCGACGCAGCGCTGGCGGCGACGCGCCGATCATCCGCTCAACGATCCCTTCACCACCCGGGCCTGCCGGGCCGCGGTGCGCAGCGCCGAAGCGATCGTCGCGCTGTATTCCGCGCGGTCCTGACCGGATCCGGCGCGCAATGCGACACCTGCCCGCTGTGGTGCCTGAGCGCGCCCGATTCGCGCGAGATCAGGGCGTCTCGGTCACCGTCTCGGTCTGGGTCTCGGTCTGGGTGACGGTGCTCGTGCTGGTGCTGACCGAGATGCTGGGGCTGGTCGTCGTCTCGGTGGTCGTCTCGGTCGTGGTCGGTGAGGTGGGGGCCGTGGTTTCGGTGGTCGACGTGGTGGTCGTCGGCTCGGCGGTGACGGTCTCGGTCACCGTGGACGGCGGCGCCACCGCAGGAGAGGAAGCCGAGGTCAGCGGCGTCAGCGGGGTCGTCGTGGGGTCTGTCCCGGGGCCGGAGTCGCCGGTGATCGCACGGGCCAGGCCGTACACCACCAACGCGATCAGCACCGCACCCAGTGCGCCGAAGGACACCAGGGCGACAGGCTTGCGGTACCACGGCACCTCGCCGCCGGGGTCGCCGTAGTCGCCGTAACCGTAGCCGCCGTCGAGGCGCCGGGTCGGATCGTCGTCGGGGTGGTTCGGGTCGTCTGGTCCGTAACGTGCCACGAAACCCGATGGTAGGCGCTGCGGCTAGGGATCCGACGTCGTTCTCTGGGTGAGCCTGGGCCGCTGCCGGGTGGTGGTGGCGGTCAGGTCGGTTTCCTTGGTCCGGGGTGGCCGGGTGGTCAGCGTGGACGGCCCGGACTCGGTGGTCTCGGTGATGACGGGTTCGGGGTTGATGTCGGTGGTCACCGGCGGGCTGGTGCTGGTGATCGTCGCGGTCGTGGTGGGCGTCGACACGCTGCGGTCGGTCACCGAGTACGTCGGCTCGACGAAATTGGTCGGCGCCGGCTCGGGTTCACCGGCCTGGCGCACCACATAGCTGATCGACCACACCAGCACCGCGAGCACCACCAGCGCCGCCACGCTGGCTCCCAGCAGCGTCGAGGTCCGGTTGTGCCACGCCGCCGGCGGCGCATCGTCACGATCGCGGCCAGTCACGGGCACCGATAGTAACCATGACCTGACCCGCGACGCTGGGTCAGCGCACCCGGGAGACCACCTCGTCGGCGACGAACTCGATGTGCTCGAGATCGGACATATCCAGGACCTGCAGGTAGACCCGTTGGACCCCGGCCTGCAGAAACGGGCCGAGCTTGTCGGCGATCTCGTCGGGGGTCCCGACGGCCGGGGAATTGGAGCGCAGTTCGTCGACCTCCCGGCCGATGGCCGCGGCCCGCCGGGCGATCTCGGCCTCGTCGCGCCCGGCGCACAGCACGAAGGCCGCCGAATAGGTCAGGGAGTCCTGGGCTCGCCCGGCTGCCTCGACCGCGGCGGCCACCCGGGCGTACTGCTGGGTGAGGGTGTCCAGCGGGGCGAACGGGATGTTGAACTCGGTGGCGAACCGCGCGGTGAGCGCCGGGGTCCGCTTGGCGCCCAGCCCGCCGAGGATGATCGGCGGGTGCGGGGTCTGGGTGGGTTTGGGCAGGCCGGGGGAGTCGGCGACGCTGTAGTGCGCGCCGGTGTAGTCGAACGTGTCGCCCACCGGGGTGCCCCACAGTCCGGTGAGGATCTCGAGCTGTTCGGTCAACCGGTCGAACCGCTCGCCCAGCGCCGGGAACGGGATCGCGTATGCGCGGTGCTCGGCCTCGAACCATCCGGCGCCGATACCGAATTCGACGCGGCCACCGCTCATCTCGTCGACCTGGGCCACCGAGATCGCCAGCGGGCCCGGATGCCGGAAGGTGGCCGAGGTGACCATGGTGCCGAGCCGGATCGAGGACGTCTCGCGGGCGATGCCGGCCAGCGTCACCCACGAGTCCGTCGGGCCGGGCAGCCCGTCGCCGCTCATCGCCAGGTAGTGGTCCGAGCGGAAGAACGCCGAGTATCCGGCGCGCTCCGCGGTACGGGCCACGGCGAGCTGATCGGCATAGCCGGCGCCCTGCTGAGGTTCGACGAAGACACGGAAATCCACGGGGTCCACGGTTCGCCAGCCTAGAGTCCGGCCCGGGACGTCTTCACGGCCTCCACCGCGTCGGCGGGCCCGTCCACGTCGACCCTGGCCTCATCGCGCCCCGCGGCGAACATCAGCAGTTCACCCGGATCCCCGGTCACCACGACCTGGGGACCCTTGCCGACGGTGGCCAGCGTCTGGCCGTCCGGGGTGGCGAACACCACCGTGGCCGCAGGGTTGCGCAGCGTCATCCGGGCCATCATGGCCACCGGCCGGCGCAGCGCCGAGGTGGTCTGGTCGTCGATCGGGCGGGGCTCCCAGCCGGGCCGGGCTCGCCGCACATCCTCGTGATGGATGAACATCTCGGCGACGTTGGCGATGGGGTCCAGCAGCTTGAACGGCGAAAAGAGCGGCGGTCCGGAGGCCACCTGGCCGACCAGCTCATCCCAGTCCGAGGACGCCGACACCTTCTTCTGGACCCGCTCGGTGTAGTCGGCCAGCGCGGGGATCAGGATGCCCGGCGCTGCATCGAGCCGCCGCTCGCGCACCACCAGGTGTGCGGCCAGGTCGCGGGCGTCCCAGCCCTCGCACAGGGTCGGGGCGTCGGGCGGCAGTTCGCGCATCGTGGCCACCAGGGCGGCGCGTTCGCGCTGTGCAACGGTCATGTGGACTACCTTCCCCTGTCCGGTCCTGTGGAAACGCCGTCAACCGAGTGCGCGGTCCAGGTTGATGGCCGCGCTGATCAACGACAGGTGGGTGAAAGCCTGCGGGAAGTTGCCGACCTGAGCACCGGTGCCGCTGACCTGTTCAGCGTAGAGCCCGACGTGGTTGGCGTAGGTGAACATCTTCTCCAGTGCCAGTTGGGCGTCGGCCAGCCGCCCGCACCGCGTCAGCGCCTCGACGTACCAGAAGGTGCACAGCGAGAACGTGCCTTCGTCGCCGTCGAGGCCGTCGGTCGCGGGGTGATAGCGGAACACCAGGCTGTCGGTGACCAGCTCGCGCTCGATGGCCGCCAGTGTCGACAGGAAGCGCGGGTCGGCAGGCGAGATGAACTTCACCATGGGCATCAGCAGCAGCCCGGCGTCCAGCTCGTCTCCGCCCTCGACCTGGGTGAAGGCCTGTAGGTCGGTGTTCCACGACTTCGTCATGATGCGGTGGTAGATGGCGTCGCGGGCCGCCGACCACGCCACCAGGTCGGCCGGCAGCCCCCGGTGCCGGGCGATCCGGATGGCCCGCTCCAGCGCGACCCAGCACATCAGGCGCGAGGTGGTGTGCGCCCGGTCGGCGTCGCGGATCTCCCACATTCCCGCGTCCTCGCGCTCCCAGTTGTCGATCAGCCAGTCGATGACGAAGACGACGTCGGACCAGGCGTCGTAGCTGATCCCGGGCCCGTACTTGTCGAACAGGTACACCGAATCGATCAGGTCCCCGTAGATGTCGAGCTGCAGCTGCTCGACCGCGGCGTTGCCGACCCGCACCGGGGTCGAGTCCAGATGGCCGCGCAGATGGCCGAGTTCGGTTTCCTGCGGGGGCTCGTTGCCGTCGATGTCGTAGAGCACCCGCAGCGGGCCCAGGCCGTCCCTGTCCCGTTCCCCGCGGCCCAGCCGCTTGGACAACCACTCGATGAAACGGTGAGCCTCGTCGTTGAATCCCAGTGCCAGCAGGGCGTAGAGGCTGAAACCGGCATCGCGCATCCATACGTAGCGGTAGTCCCAGTTGCGTTCGCCGCCGATGTGTTCGGGCAGGCTGGTGGTGGGCGCCGCGACGACGGCGCCGCTCGGTTCGTGGGTGAGGAGCTTGAGGGTGATCGCCGACCGCTCCACCATCTCCCGCCAGCGTCCCTCGTAGCGGGAGTGCGCGACCCAGGACCGCCAGAAGTCGATGGTCGCGTCGAACAGCGTGTCGACATCGGTGCGGTGCTCGTCGGCGTCGCCGGATCGGTCGGGATCGCGCACCTCGAGCACGAATTCGGCGGTCTGCCCGGTCCGGAGCTCGAACTCGGCGCGGATCTCGTTGTCGGCGACGGCCAGCTGCACCGACGACGTCAACCGCATCGTGAGCCCGTCGGAGCGCAGATCTGCTGAGGTGCCGCCGTTCTCGATGTCGAACCGTTGCCGGCCGTAGTCCGGGCGGGCGTCGAGCGCCATCTGGACGGTGGTGCTGCCGCGCACCGCGATGACGCGGCGCACCAGACGCTGGATGTGCGCGTCGTCGCGCGGTTGCAGCACCGGCATGAAGTCGTGCACCTCGACCACCCCGTTCTCGGTGAGGAACCGGGTGATCAGCACCGCGGACTGCGGGAAGTAGAACTGGTGGGTGCGGCTCTGTCGGCAGGCGGTGGACACTCGCCAGCTTCCTCCGCGCTCGGGGTCCAGGATCGCACCGAACACGCTGGGCGAGTCGAACCGGGGCGCGCAGAACCAGTCGATGCTGCCGTCGGTGCCGACCAGTGCGCAGGTGCGCAGGTCGCCGATCAGACCGTGATCGGCGGCCGCGGCGAACTCAGTCATCGGCCAGCCGCCAGCCGGTCTGCCCGGGTAACCGCAGCGCGGAATCCGGCCCCCACGAGCACCTCTCGTATGTCTGCGGCTCCGGTGGGTGATCGAGCACCGGGGTGCACACCTGCCAGAGCCGGTCCACCTCGTCGGACCGGGCGAAGAACGTCTGATCGCCGCGCATCGCGTCGAACAACAGACGTTCGTAGGCGTCGAGTGCATCGCCCTCGTGTTCGGGCTCGGTCAGACCCGCCGTGAGCGTCGACCGGTGCAGCACGGGGTCGGGTCCGGGCCTTCTGCTGTTCAGCTCGAAGCCGGCGATCGGGGCGTCGGTGAGGTCGAGCGTGAGCCGGTTGGCCTGGACGGACCCGAACGTGGCCGGCGCGCGGTCCCGGAAGGTCAGCGTCACCACCCGCCGGTCGGCCGGCATGGCCTTGCCGGTGCGCAGATAGAACGGCACGCCGTGCCAGCGGGGGGTGTCGACGAACGCCTCCAGCGCGACGTAGGTCTCGACGTCGGAGTCGGCGGCGACGTCGTCCTCGTCGCGGTAGCCCCGGTACTGGCCGAACACGACGCGGTCGGGGTCCAGCGGGCGCATCGACTCGAACACCGCCGACTTGGCGTCGCGCAGGGCTCTGGCGTCCAGCGCGGTCGGCGGCTCCATCGCCACGACCCCCAGCAGCTGGCACAGGTGGGTGCTGACCATGTCGCGAAAGCAGCCGGTCTGCTCGTAGAAGCTGCCGCGGCCCTCCATGCCGAGCCGCTCGGGCACATCGATCTGGACGGACTCGAGATGCTCTCGGTTCCAGAGGGATTCGACCACTCCGTTGGCGAAGCGCAGGGCCATCAGGGCGTGGATGGCGTTCTTGCCGAGGAAGTGGTCGATGCGGTAGACGTGGTCCTCGTCGGTGACGGACTTGATCGTCTCGTCGAGCTCGCGGGCCGAGGCGAGATCGGTGCCGAACGGTTTCTCCACGACCAGCCGGGCTCCGGCGGCCAGGCCCTCGCGGCCCAGCATCGCGATGATCGGCCGCATCGCCGGCGGTGGCACCGACAGGTAGATCAGGGTGCGCGCACCGTCTCCGAGGCGCGCGGCGGTCTCCCGCACGACGCGCGCGAGGTCGGATCCGTCCTGATCGTCGGAGGTCTGAAAGGACAACCGGGACAGCAGATCCTCGACGACGTCGCGGTCGGGGGAAGCGATGTCGCCGGTGAGTGCCTCGCGGATCTCGGCGCGGAACGCGGCGTCGCTGTCCGGTGCGGTGCGGCCGGTGCCGACGACGGCGAAACCGTCGGGGAGCCGGCGGGCGGCGGCGAGGCGGTACAGGCCCGGGAACAGCATCCGCCGCGCCAGGTCGCCGCGGGCGCCGAAGAGGACGAGGACCAGCGGTTCACTCATGGCGTGGGCTTCCCGACGTTGAGCAGCGCGTTCTCGACGACCTCGCTGAGGGCCGGGTGGATCCAGTACGGGCGGCGGGCCAGGTCGCCGGCCGGAATGCCGAAATTCATCGCCACCACGAAGATATGGATCATCGAGGCGGCCTGCTCACCGAGGATGTGCGCACCCAGGATGTGGCCCGACTCGGCGTCGGTGATCACCTTGCACAGCCCGGTATGGTCCTGCATCGCCCAGCCGTAGGCGACGTCTTCGTAGCGGGCCACTCCGACCCGGTAGTCCCGGCCGTCGTGTTGGCAGCTCTGTTCGGTGGCGCCCACCGAGGCCATCTGCGGATTGGTGAACACCGCCGAGGGCACCAGGCCGTGGTCCACCTGGTGCAGGTCGTCGGGGTTGAGCAGGTTGTGTTTGACGACGGCTGCTTCACGGTTGGCGACGTGCTTGAGCGGGATCGCCGTGCTCACGTCGCCCAACGCGAACACCCCCGTGGCGGTGGTGCGGCAGTACTCGTCGACGACGATCCGGCCGTCGTTGTGGGTGGCGATGCCGGCGCGGTCGACCTCGAGCAGGTCGCTGTTGGATGTCCGGCCGACCGCCACCAGCAGGGTGTCCGCCTGCACCTGCGTGCCGTCGTCGAGGTGGCAGACCAGATCACCGGGCTCACCGGTGACTCCGATCAGCTCGGTGCCGCACCGCAGGTCGTACTGGGAGCGCATCATCTCGGTGTAGCTGCTGCGCAGCGCCTCGTCCTGCGGGCCGCCGAGTAGCCTGCCGGCCTTTTCCACGATGGTGATCTCGGTCCCGGCGCTGGCGAAGACGTGGGCGAGCTCGGCGGCGATGTAGCCGCCGCCGAGCACGAGGAGCCGACGTGGGGCGCGGTCCAACCGCATCACGGTGTCGGAGGTCTCGAAGGGCAGTCCGGACTCGGCGACCGGTGGTGGCACCATCGGTCGGCTTCCGGCGGCCACCACGATCCGTTCGGCGCTCAGTTCGGCGGCGCCGTCGGCGGTGGTGACCTCGATGCGGCGCTCACCGGTGAACCGGGCGTGCCCGGAGTGGACGTCGACGAAGTCGGCTTTGCGGCGGCCGCGCTCGCCCTCGGTGGCGACGGCATCGGTGCGGCCGAAGACCCTGTCGCGCAGTCCCGTCCAGTCCAGACCGCCGGTGCGCACATCGATGTCGAACGCGCCCGCGCCGGCCACCTTGTCGGTGCGCTCAGCGGTGTAGGACAGCATCTTCGAGGGGATGCAGCCGTAGTTGACGCAGGTGCCGCCGAACTTGCGCTCCTCCACGATCGCGACGCGCAGATCGGCGAAGCGGTCGTCGACCACCATGTTGCCCGAGCCCGCCCCGATGACGATCAGATCGTGTGTGCGCACACCAGTGCTGTTCCCGGCCGGGGATCGGGATCAAACCCGGTCGTCGGTGAACGAACTCTGACCTGCGGTCAGAACCCCTCGACGCCTTCGACGCTGATGACCATCCCGTGTCCGGTGCGGTCGTTGGTGAATCGGGTTCCGTTGACGTCCGCATCGATCGTCCAGCCGACCGCCGAGTACGTCCGGTAGTCCAGGGTGACTGTCGGGATCGCGCCGAGATTGCCCAGCACCCAACTGATGTCGCCGCGGGTGTTGAGCCGGACCCCGTTGGCGGGCATGCCCTCGATCTCCGGGGCGTTGACGAACGACGACTCGCAGCCCACCTCCTGGGTGTCGAGTTGGCAGCGCGTCTTCCCCGACTTCGTCTCGATGAACACATAGCCGTTCTGCGGGCGCAGGACCTCGGCGCCGGGCGGACGGGTGGCCGATGGGTCCGGCCGCGGTTCGATCGTCGACGGTGTCGGTGGTGCGGGCAGCGGCCGGCTCGGCCGGGTGGTGGGGAACTCGGGCTCGTCGTAGGAGTCGGGACTGCGGGTCGCGGTGCCGTCGATGGAGGCCGAGCAGCCGGCAAGCACCGCGCATGCTGCGATCACTGCCGTGACGACCAGCCGAGCCTGCATCACCCCAGCGTACGCAAGCTGTTGCCAGAGTGACGGGAGTGACCCGCGGTGCTGTGCTGGAACTAGTGCTGACCCGAGGCGCCGCGCCGCCATTCGGTGATCCTGCGTCCCACACCCTCGACCGCCGTGGTCGCCGCCTGCCCGACGCCGGTCACGATGCCGCCCACGCCGTCGCGGATGCCCTTGACCAGTGGATCCTCGGACTGGTCGAAACCGTCCCGGTAGTGGCTGGACGCGGCGCCGACCTCGTCGGCGAACCGCGCGGCGTCCTCGTCGCGGGTTTGGTAGTGACCCGCGAGCACCGTGCCGTACCCGCCGGAATCGACCCACTGCATCACCGCGGCGGCACGCAGCACCGAGAACGGGTGGGTCTGCAGCTCGAGGTTGAGGAGCTTGAGCACACCGTCGCGCATGTCTCCGGTGCGCTCGTACTCACGGGCCTGGGCCAGGAAGGCCTCGGAGTCGAGTCTGTCGAGCCGTCGGCCGCCGGCGAGCTTCATCTCCACCCGGATCGCGGTGTCGACGTCCTGGGTGCACAGCAGGCCGGCCCGGTCGCCGGACAGCTCGGACTTGCGCTGCCATTCCAGCAGTGCGGCGACGATCGCGCGCAGCGCCCAGCCGCCCAGCGGGAGGAACCCGAACGAGTCGGCCACCCCGCATCAGGTGCATCAGCATCGTGCGGTACACCGCATGCCCGCTGAGCGCGTGCCCGAGCTCGTGCCCGAGGACGAAGCGCATCTCCTCGTGGTCCATCAGGTCGTAGAGGCCCGAGGTGACGACGATGAACGGGGTGTCCATCCCGATGCAGAACGCGTTGGGCTGCGGGTCCTGGTAGACGAACAGGTCGGGTCTGTCCTGCGCGTCGAGCACGGCCACGCAGTCGTCGAGCAGCGCGTCGAGATCGGCGAACTGCCGCGGACCCACCTTCGCGGCGCTGGCCAGGTACAGCAGCCGGTGCTGGCGCTCCCGCAGCATGGCCGACATGACCTTGAGAACCTGGTCGAAGCCCCTCAGGTGGCGCAGGGCGCTCAGCGCCACCCGGTCGGCAGGGTGCTCCCACGCCCGCGAGCTGATGCCGGGAAACGTGATCCGCTCCGGTGTCGGGCCGGTAGCGGGTTGCTGGTTCATGCGCGCCCCTTCGCCGCCCTTCGCCTGTCCTCGCCCAGGATAGGCGGGCCCGCTACCGGCCTGAGACCGCGCGGCGACGGAGGCCTGGCGGGCCGCGGGCCCGGCTGAGAGCATGACCCCGCATGTGGTGTTCGGTGGCTCATTCACTTCCCGGGTGGGGTGCGGTGTTGCCAGCGCGCCGGAGAGTGACTTGGGACACCCCCCGGGTCGGTGGCCTCGCCACGCGACCGCGTACCGCTCGAGCACGGGGCCCGCGGGACTTTGCAACGGCCCTGTTCAAGGAAATTTTTTCCGGTCCGGACGGCGCTGGAGGCCGCCTGGGCGGCCCGCGCCGCGATGTTGCTGACGATGTCGGTCTCAGCGAAACTGCGGGAACGTCCGGCATTGCTGATGGGGCCGGGCGGAAACGGCCTGGATTCAATTTGCCCGGGGTAGTCAGTCCCGAACTACCCGGATTCCACGCTGTTATGATCTTGAAACTTCGAAATAGCTCGATTGCGGTGTATATTTGCTCCATTTCGTGCTCGGCGCTGGGGGTAGCGCTGAGGCCGTGGGATGCGTATCTCCGCGAGGTTCGTTCGTTCGCTCGCCGACAGGTCGATTCCCGTGGTACCAACTACACTCATGCTCTCGTCGAGAGGTGCATTGAGAGGTGTGCAAGGTGGCTCGTGTAGGTGTGACGCCGGTCGCGGTTGTCGGTATGGCGTGCCGGCTGCCGGGTGGAATTGATTCGCCCGAGCAACTCTGGCAGGCGTTGCTGCGGGGGGATGACCTGGTCACTGAGATCCCGCCGGGGCGATGGGACGCCGAGGAGTACTTCGACCCTGAGCCGGGCGTTCCGGGTCGCTCCGTGTCCAAGTGGGGCGGCTTCCTCGACGACGCCGCGGCGTTCGATGCCGATTTCTTCGGCATCTCCGAGCGTGAAGCGGTCGCCATCGACCCGCAGCACCGGCTGCTGCTCGAGACCGCCTGGGAGGCGGTCGAGCACGCCGGCATGGACCCGGCCGCCCTCGGGGGCTCGTTGTGCGGGGTCTTCATGGGCCTCACCCACAACGACTACGCGTATCTGGCCGCCGACGCCGAGGCCCTGGAGGGGCCCTACGGATTCACCGGAACCAGCTTCAGCCTCGCGTCGGGCCGGGTGGCCTACGCGCTCGGCGTGCACGGCCCGGCGATGACCGTCGACACCGCGTGCTCGTCCGGCCTGAGCGCCATCCACCTGGCCTGCCGCAGCCTCGCCGAGGGCGAGAGCGACATGGCGCTGGCCGGCGGGGTGTCGGTGCTGCTGGAACCGCGCAAGGCGGCCGGCGGCTCGGCGGCGGGCATGCTCTCGCCCACCGGTCGCTGCCACGCCTTCGACGAGGCCGCCGACGGGTTCGTCTCCTCGGAGGGCTCGGTCGTGCTGACCCTCAAGCGGCTCGACGACGCCGTCGCCGACGGCGACCGCGTCCTGGCGGTGATCCGCGGAACCGCGGCCAACCAGGACGGCCACACCGTCAACATCTCCACCCCGTCCTCGGAAGCCCAGACCTCGGTGTACCGGTCCGCGCTGGCGGCCGCGGGCGTCGAGGGCTCGACCGTCGGGCTGGTGGAAGCCCACGGCACGGGCACCCCGGTCGGCGACCCGCTCGAGTACGCCAGCGTGGCCGCGGTGTACGGCACCGACGGCCCCTGCGCGCTGGGTTCGGTCAAGACCAACTTCGGGCACACCCAGTCGGCCGCCGGCGTCCTGGGCGTGATGAAGGCGGTGCTGTCGGTGCAGCACGGCGTCATCCCGCGCAACCTGTACTTCAGCAAGCTGCCCGAACAGCTCGAAGCGGTCGAGACGGAGCTGTTCGTGCCCCAGGCGACCACGGCGTGGCCCGTCTTCGGCGACCATCCGCGCCGCGCCGCGGTGTCGGCCTACGGGCTGTCCGGCACGAACGTGCACGCGATCGTCGAGCAGGCCCCGGCGCCGGCGACCGACCAGCCGGCCGGTGAACGGGCGGCCGGACCGCTGCTGTTCCCGCTGTCCTCGACCTCGGCGCCGGAACTGCGCCGCACCGCGAGCCGGCTGGCCGAATGGCTGGCCAACAGCGGCGACGGTAACGGTCGGGGGCCCGCGATCGATCTTGCCGACGTGGGTTACACCCTGACTCGTCGGCGCGGGCACCGTCCGGTGCGCACCTCGGTGATCGCCGAGGACCGTGACAGCCTGATCCAGGCGTTGCGGGCCGTCGCCGAGGACGAGGCTCCCTACCAGCCCGCGGTGGCCCAGGACGCCACCGGGCCGGTGTGGGTGTTCTCCGGGCAGGGCTCGCAGTGGGCCGGCATGGGGTCCGAGCTGCTGGCCAAGGAGCCCGTCTTCGCCGCCACGATCGCCGAACTGGAGCCGCTGATCGCCGCGGAGTCCGGTTTCTCGGTCACCGAGGCGATGTCGGCGCCGGACGTGGTCACCGGCATCGACAAGGTGCAACCCACCATCTTCGCCATCCAGGTGGCGCTGGCGGCTGCGATGAAGGCGCATGGGGTGGCCCCCGGGGCCGTCGTCGGGCACTCGATGGGCGAGGCGGCCGCGGCGGTGGTCGCGGGCGCCCTGACGCTCGAGGACGCCGTGAAGGTCATCTGCCGCCGGTCCAAGCTGATGGCGACCATCTCCGGCTCCGGGGCGATGGCCTCGGTCGAGCTGCCGGCCCAGCAGGTGCTCTCCGAGCTGGCCGCCCAGGGCATCAAGGACGTCGTCCTGTCCGTGGTGGCCTCGCCGCAGTCCACGGTGGTCGGCGGCGCCACCGAGGCCATCCGGGACCTGGTGGCGATGTGGGATGCCCGCGGGGTCATGGCCCGTGAGGTGGCCGTCGACGTCGCGTCGCACTCCCCGCAGGTCGACTCGATCCTCGACGACCTGGTCGAGGCGCTGGAGGACATCGAACCCACCGATCCGGTGGTCCCGTACTACTCCGCGACGCTGTACGACCCGCGTGAGATCCCGCTGATGGATGCCGACTACTGGGCGGACAACCTGCGGCACACCGTGCGGTTCAGTGCCGCGATCGGGGCCGCGCTCGAGGACGGCCACCGGGTCTTCGCCGAGCTGTCGCCGCACCCGCTGCTGACCCACGCGGTCGAACAGATCGCGCGGTCGACCGATGTGCCGTTCGCCGCCATCGCGGGCATGCGCCGTCAGCAGGAGATGCCGCACGGGCTGCTCGAGCTGATCGCCGATCTGCACAGCGTGGGGGCGGCGGTGGACTTCTCCTCGCTCTATCCCGCGGGACGCCTGCTCGATGTCCCGTTGCCGTCCTGGGCGCACCGCCGGTTCGAATTCGAGGCCGACGCGACGCACGTCTCGAGCCGTGCCGGCTCGATGGTGCCGGTCCATCCGCTGCTGGGTTCGCATGTGGCGCTTCCCGAGGAGCCGGCACGGCATGTGTGGGAAGGCGAAGTGGGCACCGGTTCGCACCCCTGGTTGACCGACCACCTCGTGCACAACGTGGCGGTGCTGCCGGGTGCGGCGTTCTGCGAGATGGCCCTGGCCGGTGCGCGTCAGGCGCTCGGTGAGGCCAGCGTCGTGCACGACGTCTCCTTCGAGGAGATGCTGTTGCTCGACGACGTCACCCCCGTCGCCGCATCCGCATCCCAGCTGCCCAGCGGGGCTATGGAATTCGTGGTCGAGACGCACAACGACGGCGAACGCTCGACCCGGGCGCGCGCTCAGCTGCGGGTCGACGAGGCGTTGGACAAGCCGCTCAGCCGCGATCTCGACGGTCTGCTTGCCCTGCACCAGAACCAGATCGACGGCGCCGACCTGCGTTCGGCGTTCAAGGCCGTCGGTATCCACCACGGCCCGGCATTCGCCGGCCTGGCCAATGTCTACACCTCGGACGAGGTGCTGGACACCGTGATCGCCGAGGTCGCGCTGCCCGGCCCGCTGCGGTCGCATCAGGGTGGCTATTTCGTGCATCCGGCCCTGCTGGACGCCTGCTTCCAGTCGGTGATGGCCCATCCCGATGTCCAGAAGGTGACCGGGCTGCTGCTGCCGCTGGGCGTTCGCCGGTTGCGCGCCTTCGCCTCGGCGCGCAGTGCCCGGTACTGCTACAGCCACATCATCAAGGCCGACTCCAGCGGAGTCGAGGCGGACTTCGACGTGCTCGACGAGCACGGTGAGGTGCTGCTCAGCGTGACCGGTCTGCAGCTCGGCGCCGGTGTGTCCGAACAGGCCCAGGCCGACCGGCTGCTCAACCAGCGCCTGCTGGCGCTGGACTGGCAGCGGCGCCCGTTCCCCGAGTCCGACGTCGCCGGACAGGGTGACTGGCTGCTGATCGAGCTGGGTGACGACGGTGACGCGGTGAGCTCCGAGCTCTCCGAGGCGCTGCGCTCACGCGGCGCCGACTGCGTGACGCTGGCCTGGTCGGGTAGCTGTGACCACGCCACCAACGTCGACACCCTCACCGCACTGCTCCGGGAGCGGACCTTCGCCGGTGTCGCGCTGCTCAGCGGACCCGTCGAAGGCGGTCCGGATGACCGGACGCCTTCGCGCGGTGGGGATTTCGTCCGGCTCCTGGTCCGGATCACCAAGGAGATCACCGAAGCGGCGTCGCGGCTCTACGTCGTCACCCGCAACACGCAGAGTGTGCTCGACGACGATGTGCTCAACCTCGAGCACGCGGGTGTGCGGGGTCTGATGCGGGCGATCGGGATGGAGTACCCGCGTCTGCAGGTCACCCAGATCGACATGGATGACGCGACCGACACCCAGCTGCTGGCGCGTCAGCTGCTGCTCGACTCGCCCGAGGACGAGACCGCGTGGCGGGACGGGCAGTGGTTCACCGCCAGGCTGTGCCCCTCTCCGTTGCGCAACGACGAGCGGCACAAGATCGTCGCGGACAACTCGCGCGACGGCATCCACCTGCGCGTCGGCACGCCCGGTGACCTCGAGTCGCTGGAATTCGTTGCTTTCGACCGGGTTTCGCCGGGGTTCGGCCAGATCGAGGTCCAGGTCACCGCGTCGAGCATCAACTTCGCCGACGTGCTCGTCGCGTTCGGCCGCTGCCCCAGCTACGACGGGCGACTGCCCGAACTGGGGTCGGAGTTCGCCGGCACCGTGACGGCGGTCGGTCCGGGGGTGACCACACACCAGGTCGGTGACCGGGTGGGTGGTGTCTCGCCCAACGGGTGCTGGGGCACCTACGTGCTCTGCGAGGCCGAGCTGGCGACCAAACTCCCCGACCAGCTCTCCGAGTCTGCAGCCGCAGCCGTCGGTCTGGCCTACGCCACCGTGTGGCTCGGTCTGGAGGAGCTGGCCAGGATCCGCACCGGCGACAAGGTCCTGATCCACTCCGCCACCGGCGGGGTGGGGCAGGCCGCCATCGCCGTGGCGCGGGCGGCGGGCGCGGAGATCTACGCGACCGCGGGCAGCGAGCAGCGGCGACAGTTGTTGCGTGACTGGGGCATCCAGAACGTCTACGACTCGCGTACCACGTCATTCGCCGACGAGATCCGCCAGGACACCGACGGTTACGGCGTCGACGTGGTGCTCAACTCGGCGACCGGCGCGCTGCAGCGGGCCGGTCTGGAGCTGCTCGCCTTCGGCGGGCGGTTCATCGAGATCGGCAAGCGGGACATCTACGGCGACACCAGGATCGGGCTCTTCCCGTTCCGGCGGAACCTGTCCTTCCACGCCGTCGACCTCGCGCTGATGACGGTCACCCACCCGGGTGAGGTCCGCAGGCTCCTGGACGTCGTGTACCGGCTGACCGCCGAGGGAACCCTGCCGCTGCCGGATATCACCGAGTACCCGTTGACGGATGCGGCGAACGCGATTCGGCAGATCGCCGGCGCGCAGCACACCGGCAAGCTGGTGCTCACCGTGCCGCAGTCGGGCAGCAGCGATGCGGTGCTGCCCCCCGAGCAGGTGCCGGTGTTCCGCAGCGACGGTGCCTACATCGTCACCGGCGGTCTCGGCGGTCTCGGATTGTTCCTGGCCGAGAAGATGGCCGCGGCGGGCTGTGGGCGCATCGTCCTGACCTCGCGCAGCGACCCGTCGCCGAAGTCGCTCGAGATCATCGATCTCATCCGGGCGACCGGCGCCGACATCGTCGTCGAGTGCGGTGACATCGCCACCGCCGGCACCGCCGAGCGGTTGGTCGCCTCGGCCACGCGTACCGGCCTGCCGCTTCGCGGCGTGCTGCACGCGGCGGCCGTGGTGGAGGACGCGACGCTGACCAACATCACCGACGGGCTCGTGGAGCGCGACTGGGCACCGAAGGCGTACGGGGCGTGGAATCTGCACCTGGCCACCGCTGACGAACCGCTCGACTGGTTCTGCTCGTTCTCCTCGGCCGCAGCGCTGGTGGGCTCGCCCGGGCAGGGCGCCTACGCGGCGGCCAACAGCTGGCTGGACGCGTTCATGCGCTGGCGTCGCGGGCAGGGCCTGCCGGCCAGCTCGATCGCCTGGGGTGCGTGGGGCGAGATCGGCCGGGGCACCGCGATGGCCGAAGAGGACGCCGCGATCCTGCCCGACGAGGGCGCCGCAGCCTTCGAGACGTTGCTCCGTTACGACCGCGTCTACACGGGCTACGCCCCGATCCTCGGTGCTTCGTGGCTGACCGCGTTCGCAGAACGCAGCCCGTTCGCCGAGCTGTTCAAGTCTGCGTCCGAAGGGGCGATGGAATCCAGGAAGTTGCTCGTTGAATTGGCAGCGCTGCCGAAAGAAGAATGGGCGACGCATCTTCGCCGGCTGATCTCCGAACAGGTCAGTCTGCTGTTGCGCCGTCCGATCGATCCCGACCGTCCGCTAGCGGAATACGGTCTCGACTCACTCGGCAATCTGGAGTTGCGCACGCGAATCGAAGCCGAGACAGGCGTTCGCGTGAGCTCGATGGATCTGACCACCGTTCGCGCGTTGGCTCAGGTCCTGTGTGACTCCCTCACCGTCGACGAGGTCACCTCGGCTCCGTCCTGAGCCGCCGCGACCACATCCGCAAGAAGGGAAGCAGTTCATTGTTCGAGTTGGCACCGATCCACGAGTGGGAAGGCGAGCCCGGCGCGCATGTGTCGTGGAACGCTTCGTCCGCGTCGTTGGCGAAGGCTCAGCAAGCTCCCGTCAGCCCGGTACCCGTCAGCTACCAGCAGGCGCAGCACCTTCGCAGCTATCGCGAGCACCGGGCCCGTGGCACCGAGATGGCTCGGCTGACGATCCTGTCCTGGAACATCGACGGGCAGTGCGACGTCCGCGCGATGACCTACGTGATCAACGCCTATCTGCGGCGCCACGACACCTACCGCAGCTGGTTCGAGTTCACCGAGGACGACCGTGTCGTGCGGCGCACGCTGCCGAGCCCGAGCGACATCAAGTTCGTCGCGAAGAAGCATGGTGAGCAGACGTCGCGGGACTGGTGCGAGGACATCCTGGCCACGCCGGGGCCGCTGCAGTGGGACTGCTTCAGGTTCGGAATCATCCAGCGCGACGACCATTTCACGTTCTACATGAGCGTCGACCACGTCCACGTGGACGCGATGTTCATCGGTCTGCTGTTCGTCGAGATCCACATGATGTACGCCGCGCTGATCGCCGGCGGTGGGCCGATCCCGCTGCCCCAGGCCGGCAGCTACGACGACTACTGCCTGCGGCAGCGGCAGTTCACCTCGGCGCTGACGATCGACTCCCCGCAGGTGAGCGAATGGATCGAATTCGCCAAGCGCAACGACGGGACGCTGCCGCGTTTCCCGCTGCCCATCGGGGACCCGTCGGTGCCCTGTGAGGGCGACCTGATGACGTTCCAGTTGATGGACGAGGTGCAGTCCGACCGTTTCGAACAGGTCTGCACCGCTGCGGGAGCCCGCTTCATCGGTGGCGTGTTCGCCTGTGCCGCAATCGCAGAGCATCAGCTCACCGGCAGCGCGGTCTACCACACCATCACTCCCACGAGTACCCGTGCTCCGGAGGAGTCGATGACGACGGGCTGGTTCACCGGAACCGTTCCGATCACCGTCCCGGTCTTCCCGTACTCGTTCGCCGAGACCGTCCGGGCCGCGCAGGCCTCGTTCGATTCCGGCCAGCGTCTCGGTTTCGTCCCGTTCGACCGGGTGCTCGAGCTCGCCATGCACGAAGGCGAGGTGCGCAGGCCCGACGCCGGCGTCCCGATGATCTCCTACCTCGACGCCACCGTCTCACCCTTCTCCCCGGCCGTCGTCGATCAGTGGAACGCGGTGGGCGGCAAGATCTACAGCGAGATGGGTGCGGCCAACCAGGTCGGCATGTGGGTCAACAGGTTCGGGACCGGAACGACGGTGACGGTGGCGTTCCCGAACAATCCCATCGCGCGTGAATCGGTCACCCGGTACCTGGCGGCGATGCGGTCGGCGTTCGTCGGTGTGGCCGACGGTCGCCGCGATGCCGCGTCGGCGCCGATCTCGCACCGCGCGCCGCTGGGGTCCGGGATGGCATGAGCACCGTGCGGGGACTTCAGGCGTGGTTTCCTCGGTGACTGAGTCGGTGGTCGGACCTGCCGACGACCTGCTGTCGTTCACCGATCAGCTCTTGGTTCTCGGCCAGCGGGCCACCGGCCAGGAGCTGGTCATGCAGGTGATGTGGCTCTATGAGCGCCCGATCGACCGGGACGCGCTGCAGCGTTTCCACCGCGATTTCGGCCATGGCCTGCTGGGTCGGCTGGTCGAGCGCTCGCCGCTGCTGTTCGGGCGGCATCGCTGGGTGGCGGCACCTGGGCCCGGCTGTGCCCTCGACATCGCCGCGACCACACGACCCCGGTCAGAGCTGTCCGACTGGGTCGAGGAATGCGCGCAACAGCCCGTCGACCCGGAGCGTGGACCGGGCTGGCGGATGGCCGTGCTGGAGATGGACGACGGCTCGACCGCCGTCAGCCTGGTGATGTCGCACTGCCTGTCCGACGGGATGGGGGCGCTGCTGACGGTCGCCGAGACGGTCCGGGGCGACGTCTACCACTTCGGCTATCAACCGCCGCATGCGCGGCCCCGGGCCCGCGCGCTGCGCGACGACCTGGCCCAGTCGGTGCGCGACATGCCCGAGGTGGGCCGGACGCTGGTGGCGGCCGCCCGGATCGGGTTCGGCCGCCGGCACGAGATCACCGGTTCGAAAGGCCCCCGCGACGGCGCGGCGCAACCGACATCCGGCGGGGACAGCAACGTCATCCTTCCGTCGGTGACCGCCCATGTGGACCTCGAACAGTGGGACTCGCGGGCCGCCGCGCTCGGCGGGACCAGCCACGCCTTCGTGGCCGGATTCGCCGCGAAGATCAGCGAGCGCCTGGGGCGCCGCCGGGCCGGCGACGGCGCGGTGACGCTGCAGATCCCGATCAGCGATCGCGAACCCGGTGACACCCGGGCCAACGTGGCCTCGCTGGCCTACGCCACGATCGACCCGACCGACGTGACGACGGACCTGTCGGGCGCGCGGCGCGCGGTCAAGGAGGCGCTGGGAGCGCTGCGGGACACCCCCGACGAAACCCTGCAGCTCCTGCCGCTGACCCCGTTCATCCCGAAGTGGGCCGTGCGGCGCGGGTCCGACGTGGTGTTCGGGCTGGCCGACCTGCCGGTCTCGTGCTCCAATCTCGGCGATGTCGACCCGATGGTGGCCCGCGTCGACGGCACCGAAGCCGACTACGTCATGCTGCGCGGAGTGGACCGGCGGGTCAGCCGTGATTTCCTGGAGAAACGGCGGGGCCTGCTCACGGTGCTGGCGGGCCGCCTCGCCGGCAAGATCGCGATCACGGTCGTCGCGTACCCACCGGGCGGGAAGTTCACCAGGGAACAATTGCGCACGTTGGTGGCGGAAACGCTGGACGAATTTGGCATCGTGGGTGTCGTGGACTTCGCGGCTGGGCCACGATGACGAGGGGAGGTGCGCAGATGGCAACCGACACCGGTCTCCGCCCCCATGCCGACAGCGCGACGCGCCGCGATGGGTCCGGACCGGACAATCGCCTGAGCCTGCTCGATCATGCGGGTATCCAGCTGGTACGCGCCACCGGGCGCAAACAGCTGATGCAGGTCGCCTGGATCTACGAGCACCCGGTCGACTACGAGCGGCTCGAACAGTTCCACCGCGGGCTCGGCTACGGCCTGGCCGGGCGCCGGGTCGAGCGCTCTGTGCTCCCCTTCGGCCGCCATCGCTGGGTGTCGGTGCCGGGGCCGCAGGCGCCACTGCAGGTCTCCCCGCGCCGGCGGGACCGCAGCGAGCTGTCGGACTGGCTGGACGAACGTGCCCAGATCCCGGTCGACCCCGAGCGTGGCCCCGGCTGGCATGTGGGTGTGCTGCCGATGACCGACGGCTCGACCGCGATCACCATGGTCGGCTCGCACAATCTGGGTGACGGCATCGCCGGCGTCCTCTCGGTCCTGCAGGCCGTCAACGGAACCCGGCCGGATTTCGGCTATCCACCGCCGCGCTCGCGTTCCCGCCTGCGCGCGGCCGCCGCTGACCTGAGGCTCGCCGCCCGCGAGCTGCCCGAGGCGGCGCGGGTCGCCGCGGCCGCGGGAAAGCTGATCCTCAGTTCCCGCGGCGAGCCCGGCCCGGCTGCGGCCGGCTCCGCGGGGCGCCGGGACCGGGGCCGGTGTGACTGCACCGTCGCCGTGCCGGCGATCTCGATCGTCGTCGACGTGGCGTCCTGGGACGCACGCGCCGAGGCGCTCGCCGGTAACAGCTACTCCCTGCTGGCCGGGGTGGCGGCCAAGATCGGCGAACGGATGGGGCGGGCCCGGGCCTCCGACGGCGCGGTCACCCTGTCGATCGCGCTCAACGAGCGCACCGGTTTGGACGACACCCGCGCGCTGGCACTGTCCTTCGCCAAGGCGAGCGTCGACCCCGCCGCGGTGACCACCGACCTGAGCGGTACCCGCACCACGCTTCGGCACGCCCTGAAGGAGGCGCGCGAGGCCACCGACGCCTCGCTGGAGCTGCTCCCGGTCGTGCCGTGGGTGCCCAAGGGGCTGCTCGCGAGATACGCCTCCCAGTTCCACGGATCCACCGAAGATCTCTCGGTGTACTGTTCCAATCTCGGCGACCTCGACGCGGCGGTCGGGCGGCCTGACGGCACCGACGCCGAATACGTTCTGTTCCGCGGAGTCGACCAGGACTTCAGGCGCCACGACATGGAGGAGGCCGGCGGCCAGCTCGTGGTCGTGGCCGGCCGGGTCAACGGCAAGATCTCCATCGGCATCACCGCCTACCAGCTCGACTCCGACAACTCCAAGGCCCGCCTGCGCGAGGTCGCGGCCCAAACGCTGGCTGAATTCGAGCTCTCCGGCGTGATCGACTAGAAGGGTTGACTTCTGTGGCCTATTCCGCCGTGACCGACGTTCTGCGTGAGCGTGCCAGCCTGCAGCCCGACGACGTCGCGTTCACCTTCATCGACTACGACAGCGACCCCGACGGTGTCGCCGTCGCCCTGACCTGGTCCCAGCTGAGCCGGCGGGTGCTCAACTTCGCCCATGAGCTCCGGGCCCGGGGTGCGGTCGGCGACCGTGCCGTCATCCTGCTCCCGCAGAGCCTGGACTACATCGTCGCCTTCCTGGGCTCACTGCACGCCGGTCTCATCGCCGCTCCGCTGTCGGTCCCGTTCCCGGGTCACCACGACGAGCGGGTCAGCGCGGTGCTGCGGGACGCGACGCCGACGGTGATCGTCGCGACCTCGGCCGCCGCCGGCTACCTCTCGGAGTACACCGCCCCGCTCGAGGACCAGGCCAAACCCACGATCATCGAGATCGACGCGCTGGACCTGGACGGACCGAGCCCGCGTACGCTGCGGCGTCCCAAGACGACCACGGCCTACCTGCAGTACACCTCGGGTTCGACCCGCACACCTGCCGGGGTGATGGTGACGCAGCGCAACCTGAGCGCCAACTTCGAGCAGATCATGGCCGGGTTCTTCCCGGACAAGGTGGCCCCGGCGGACACCACCGCGATCTCGTGGCTGCCCTTCTACCACGACATGGGCCTCATGCTGGGTGTCTGCGCACCGATCCTCGGCGGCTGGCACACCGTGTTCACCACGCCGGCGGCCTTCCTCACCCGTCCCGCCCGGTGGATCCAGCTGCTGGCCTCCTACCCGTCCACGGTGACCGCGGCCCCGAACTTCGCCTTCGAGCTGGCGGCGGGGCGGACCTCCGACGAGGACCTCGCCGGCCGCGACCTCAGCGGGGTCCGGTGCGTCCTGAGCGGCAGCGAGCGGGTGCACCACGCCACCCTGAAGCGGTTCGTGGAGCGGTTCTCCCGCTTCGACCTGGCCGAGGAGGCTCTGCGCCCCAGTTACGGGCTGGCCGAGGCGACGCTGTATGTCGCGACCCGCGAACCCGGCCGACCGCCGCACATCGTGCACTTCGCCGGCGAGAAACTGTCCGCCGGCCACGCCAAGCGCTGCGACAACGAGTCCGGGACGCCGCTGGTCGGCTATGGCACCCCGGAGTCACCGCTGGTGCGCATCGTCGATCCGAACACCAGGGCCGAGTGCCCGGCCGGCACTCTGGGCGAGATCTGGGTGATGGGCGAGAACGTCTGTGCCGGCTACTGGGAGAACCCGGAGCAGACCGAGGAGACGTTCAACGCGTACATCGAGGGCGCCGCATCCGAAACCCCGGCCGGTCCGTGGCTGCGGACGGGCGACCTGGGCTTCATCTCCGAAGACGAGCTGTTCATCGTCGGCCGGATCAAGGACGTCGTGATCGTGCGCGGCCGCAACCACTATCCCGACGACATCGAGGCCACGATCCAGGAGATCACCGGCGGTCGGGTCGCGGCGATCTCGGTGCAGAGCGAGCACACCGAGGAACTGGTCGTCATCGCCGAGCTGAAGGCCCCGGCCGACCCGGATGCCGACGCGATCGAGCACATGCGCGGCAAGGAGCGTGAAGTCACCTCGGCGCTGTCTCGCTCGCACGGCCTCAGCGCAGCCGATCTGGTGTTGGTGCCCCGCGGGTCGATCCCGATCACGACCAGCGGAAAGGTCCGCCGCTCGGCGTGCTCGCAGATGTACCAGGACGACGCGTTGACCCGCCTGGTCCCCAGGTAG
>JAXHTL010000429.1:0-1080 GCA_034190095.1 Actinomycetota bacterium | reverse complement strand
CGGCCGCTGATCGCGTGCGGTCGCTCTTCTACGTCGACGCGCTCCCCGAGGCCGGTGACCTCGTGCACGTCGACGGCGACGAGGGCTTCCACGCCGCCAACGTCCGCCGCATCCGGCCCGGCGAACACCTCGACCTCAGCGACGGCGCCGGCACCGTGGCGCACTGCGTCGTCGAGGACGTCGCCAAAGGGCGGCTGTCCGCGCGGCTGCAGGACCGGCGCGTGGTGCCCCCACCCGTCCCGACCGTGACCGTCGCGCAGGCGCTGCCCAAGTCCGACCGTTCCGAACTGGCCGTCGAACTGGCCACCGAGGCGGGCGCCGACGCCTTCCTGGCCTGGCAGGCGTCCCGGTGCGTGGCGCGCTGGGACGGTGCGGCCAAGGTCGACAAGGGGTTGCGCCGGTGGCGCGCTGTGGCCCGTGCCGCGGCCCGGCAGTCCCGGCGGCCCTACATCCCCGCGGTGGACGGCGTCATGTCGACCGCGCAACTGGCCGGGCGGGCGGGGCCGGCGACGCTGGTGCTGCACGAATCGGCCGGCGTCGCGCTGACCGAGGTGCCCCTGGCCGATGCGGATGCGGTGACGCTGGTGGTCGGGCCGGAGGGCGGCATCGCCGACGACGAACTCGCCGCGCTGTGCGACGCGGGGGCGGTGGCGGTCCGGCTGGGGCCCACGGTGTTGCGGACCTCGTCCGCCGCGGCGGTGGCGCTGGGCGCATTGGGCGTGTTGACGAAGCGGTGGCAACCGGACTGACCAGGGTGGTTCACCGAGTGCCGGTGACGTAGGTTAGCCTGCCCTACAAAGCTCAGCTAGCTTGTCGATGTTGACGTCAGGGGCCGTGGGCCGGCACAGAAGGGACCCCCGATTCTCACCCGATTGACCCGAGCCTGGCTACCGCTCGTCCTGGTGATCGTGCTCGTCGTCAGTGGCTTCGCCGTCTGGCGGCTGCGCAACATGTTCGCAGCCGACCCGCTGCCGACCTACTCCGGAAACATCACCGAAGACTCCGACACGTCCGACCCGAAGATCGTGCGCTACGAGGTCTGGGGGGAACCGGGCGCCTACGCCGACATCAACTACGTCG
>JAXHTL010000428.1:0-1092 GCA_034190095.1 Actinomycetota bacterium | reverse complement strand
GCATCGGCGGTGCCGACCCGCTCACAGGTGCAGAGCTGGGACACCACCGCCCTCGACGACGCCGCCCCGCGGTGGCGCGGGGCGGCCACTGCGGCGGAGACGGCGTTCGAGCAGCATCGGCAGAACATCGCCGCGCCCGGCGGCACCGAGTGGGAGGGCGACGCCAAAGACGCCGCACTGGACCGGGTGGCAGGCGACCTGGGTGTGGCGCGCCGCCAAGGCGATGTGCAGCGGGCTGCTGCCGATGTCGCCGCGCGCGGGAGCGAGGACATTTCGTCTGCTCGGCGTGCGGTGCTCGACGCGATCGCCGAGGCTGAGGCCGACGACTTCGCGGTCGGTGAGGACCTCTCGGTGACCGACACCCGCGACTACGACCCGGCCACGGCCGCCGCGCGGGCGACCGCGGCCACCGAGCACGCCGAGTACATTCGTTGGCGCGCCGAACAACTCGTCGCCACCGATTCCCTGATCGGCCAACAACTGCAGGCCAAGGCGCTCGAATTGCAGGGGATCCAGTTCGAGGGCGAGGGCCGCGACGAGTCGATCCGGCTGGTGGACCACAAGACCGACAGCGAGGGCGACAAATCCTGGCAGGACATGCTGCGCCCGTCGGGGACCTCGACCGACCAGGCCGGCGGCACCGACACCGGCGAGACCGCCGAGGGTGTTGGTGGGGCAACGTCATCGGCGTTGGACGACATGCTGGTCCCGGGGAAGACGACCGACCCGGACCAACCCGCGAACCTCGACGACGCGCTGGACGAGGTCGCCGGAGAGCCGGTTCCCGCCGCCGCAGCGGCGCCACGCCTGGATCCCGCCAAGGTCGACAAGTTCAAGGACCTGGCACGCAAGCTCATGCAGCAGGACGGCGTTCCGGCCGACCAGATCGAGCAACGCCTCGACGACATCGTCACCGCGGCGCAGAAGCCGCTGGGCCCCTACACCCCGCCACGGGAACCGCCACTGCCCCAACCCGGGTTCGGCGAAGGGTTCGGCGACGCATGGCGCAGCATGGAAGACACCGTTCACCGGCTGACCGGACAAGACGGGCTGGACAGCTTCAAAGACGCCTGGAAAGACCTCGGCGCCGGC
>JAXHTL010000427.1:0-1096 GCA_034190095.1 Actinomycetota bacterium | reverse complement strand
CTGGTATTCGGTGGTGACCAGCACCGGCCCGTCGAGCGGTTCGGGCTCGAAGATCAGCGTCGGCTCCGGCCAGTGCGTCGACGGGGTCAGGTCGATGTTGCCGGTCTTGGCGTGCAGCGGCCACCAGATCGACGACAGAGCGCACACCCCGAGCATCGCGGCGCTGACCAGCAGGCTGGTGACGGGTGACGTCGCCCCGGCCAGCAGCCCCCACAGCAGTGACCCCAGCGCCTGCCCGCCCATGAAGATCAGCTGATACACCGACAGCCCACGGGCGCGCACCCAGCCCGGCAGGCTCAGCTGCATCGCGGCGTTCAGCGTCGACAGGCACAGCAGCCAGGCCGCCCCACCCAGCACCAATACCACCAGCACGACCGCGAAGTGGTGCACCAACGCCAGAACAGCTGTCGCCCCGCCGAACCCGAGGGCTGCGACGACCAGCAGGGTGTTCTCCTCGAAGCGGGCCCGTAGCCGCGACAACGCCACCGCGCCGAGCACCGCACCCAGGCCGAGCGCACCCAGCAGCACCCCGTACCCCGAGGCGGACAGGCCCAGCTGATGGTCGGCGATCACCGGGAGCAGTCCCCACAGCGCGCTGGCCGGTGCGATGAACAACGCGGTGCGCAGCAGGATGCGCCGCACGATCGGCGAGCTGCGGATGAACCGGCCACCGGCGCTCAGCGCCGACAGCGCGCGCTCGGCCGGGAAGTTCTGTTCGGCGGCCGGGCTGCGCCACAGCACCAGCACCACGACGATGCCGAGGAACGACACCGCGTTGAGCGCGAACACCACCGTCGGACCCGACAGCGACACCAGCGCCCCGGCGATCGCCGGGCCGATCGCGCGCGCCCCGTTCATGCTCATGCTGCCCAGCGCCGCGGCCGCCGGAACCTGATTGGGCGGAACGAGATCGGGCTGGATGGCCTGCCAGGCCGGCGCGGTGAGTGCCTGACCGCAGCCGATGACGAACAACAGCAGTAGCAGCACCGTCGGGGTGGTCAGCCCGGTGCCGGTCAGCGTCGCCAGCAGCCCGACCGCGGCGGCCATCGCACCCTGGGTCGCGATCAGCAGCCGCCGGCGGTCGATCAGATCGGCC
>JAXHTL010000426.1:0-1109 GCA_034190095.1 Actinomycetota bacterium | reverse complement strand
CGAGTGCGTCGGCCAGCAGGGTGACGTCGGCCCCGGCGGCCTCGCACACCTCCGAGATCGCGTTGATGAATGAGATCTTGGTGGCCAGAAAGGCGTTGGCGGACACCTTGACCAGTTCGGCTGTCTGCAGGTCGGTCAGCAGGAACGGCACACCGTCGGCCAGGATCGCGGCGTAGAGCTCACGCGCGGCGGCTTCGGCGAGCGTGGAGTCCGGCTGCACACCCAGCACGATGCGGTCCGGGTGCAGGGTGTCCTGGACGGCGAGCCCCTCGCGCAGGAACTCCGGGTTCCACGCCACCTCGACGGTGACACCGTCCGGGGCCAGTTCCCTGGCGCGGGCGCCGAGTTCGGCGGCGGTACCCACCGGCACGGTGGATTTGCCGACGATGACGGCGTCGCGGCGCAGCTGCGGCACCAACGCATCGACCACGGCGTACACGTGGCGCAGATCGGCTCCGTACTCGCCCTTCTTCTGCGGGGTGCCCACCCCGAGGAAGTGCACGTCGGCGAACTCGGCGGCCTCGGCGTAGTCGGTGGTGAACCGCAGCCGCCCGGCGGCGACGTTGCGCGCCAACATCTCCCGCAGCCCGGGCTCGTAGAACGGCACCTCGCCGCCGGAGAGCTTGGCGATCTTTCCGGGGTCGATGTCGACACCGATCACCTCATGGCCGAGTTCGGCCATTCCGACGGCGTGGGTGGCACCGAGGTATCCCGTCCCGAACACAGTGCATCGCATACCGCCCTCTATAGGCAGCCGCGATGAGCGCGTCGCTACGCGACACTGAGCGCCAGACCAACAGCGGGTGACCAACCGGCGGCGGGTGCCACGCCGGCCCTACCGGCAGAAGACGAGGAAGCAGCCGTCGCCGTTGAGGTCGCCGGGGACCCGGCTGGAGCCGCCGCGCGAGGATCCCGAGTCGCCGGACCGGCTGCTGCCCGAGCCGCTGCTGCCCGAGCCGCCCGAGCTGCCGCTGGAGCCACTTGAGCCACCTGACCCCATGCCCGGCAACTGCGGCACCTGGGGCACCTGCGGGACCTGCGGCGCCTGGGACTGGGTCCTGGTGGGCTGCGGGGTCTGGGTCTGCGTCTGGGTCCTGGTCGAGATCGGA
>JAXHTL010000425.1:0-1118 GCA_034190095.1 Actinomycetota bacterium | reverse complement strand
CCTCAACCGCGTGTTCGTCCGGCTGGCCGGCGCCGGAGACGCGATCACGGTGCGGGCCGGCACCGCTGCGCTGTCGGTGTGCATGGCCTCGGGGCCGGTCGGTTTCCTGGCCCCGCGCTGACCCATGACAGGCTGAGGGCATGGATGATGCGCGCGCTAAGGGTTTCCAGGTGTTCCGTGAGCTGCTGCCGGGTGTGCTCCCCGACGAGGACGTCAGCATCAGCGAGGGGTTCGGGGCCGAACTGCTCGACATCGGCATGGAGAACGTCTTCGGACGGCTGTGGGGCCGCGACGGGCTGAGCCGTCGGGATCGCAGCCTGGTGACGCTGGGCATCCTGATCGCGTTGCGCTGCAACGACGAACTGCGCTACCACGTCCAGATCGCCCGGACCAACGGGCTGACCGAGGACGAGATCGCCGAGGTGATCTACCACGCCAGCGGCTATGCCGGCTTTCCCGCCGCCAACTCCGCCTGCACGATCGCCCGCGAGGTGCTGGGCGGGTAGCCACGGTATGGGTACGGGGGCCGAATCGGCACGGGCGCTGGCCCGGCAGGAGCGCCGGCAGTTCGCCGATCTGTTGGCCGGCCTGACCGACGCACAATGGGATGCGCCGAGCCTGTGCTCAGGATGGTCGGTGCGCGATGTCGCCGCACACACGATCTCCTACCTCGATCAGAGCCTGGCGCGGTTGACAGTCAACATGATCCGGGCCCGCGGCGACGTCGACCGGCTCAACGCCCGGCTGGCGTCCGGCACCGCGGGACTGTCGGCCCAGCGCCTCGTCGAACTGATGGCCCGCGACATCGAGCCGGCCGGTGCGGCGGCGCTGTACGGAGGCCGGGTGGCACTCATCGAGTGTCTGGTCCACCAGCAGGACATCCGCAGACCATTGGGGCTCGAACGTGGGCTGCCGCCGGAGTCGGTGCGGGTGTGCCTGGACTATGCACGGGTGAGCCCGGTGATCGGGGGCGCCCGACGCACCCGAGGCACCCGGCTGGTCGGCACCGACGTGGGCTGGGTGGCCGGCCGGGGACCGGAGGTGTGCGGCACCGGGGAGGCCCTGCTGTTGGCCGTGACGGGCCGCCTCGCGGCGGTGCGCGGCGAACTGTCCGGGCC
>JAXHTL010000424.1:0-1126 GCA_034190095.1 Actinomycetota bacterium | reverse complement strand
CGGCACTGCGTCGCCTCGAACACGCCCGGGGCCGGCTCGAATCGCTGGAACACCGCCCTGCTGACGCCGCCCCGGTCGACGAGGTGATCGCCGAGGCCTTCGCCAACCTGACCAACGGGCCCACCTGGTTCGTCGGCGACAGCATGCGGACGGCGGCCCAGCTGCTGGGGTCGATGTCGCGCAACGACGCGGTCCGGATGATCCAGCAGGCCACCGCCGCCGCGATGGGGGAGGGCTAAGCTCGGAGGTTGCCGATGCCCGACTACGCTGGGGAGAGGAATCATGCACCGAAACCTGTTGAGGACATTCGTCATCGACGCACCCGCCGAGGTTCGTGACCAGACCGTCGCGTTCTGGGCTGGTGCCCTGGGCGCCGCTGCGGTGCAGACCCGCATCCCCGAGTACACGGTCCTCGAGGACGCGTCGCCGTCCAACCGGGTCGTCGTGCAGGATGTCGGCTCCGGGCGAGCCGGTGTCCACTTCGACATCCACACCGACGATCTGCGGGCCGAGGTGCAGCGCCTGCTCGGACTCGGCGCCACCGTGGTCGACGATTCGTTCGCCGACCATCCGGGCCGCTGGGTTGTCATGCGCGACCCCGCCGGCATCGACTTCTGTGTCGTGGAGGCGGCGAACACGCTGCGCGGCCAACAGGCCTACGAGGACTTCGAACAGCGTGCCCGGCCCGTCGACTAGTCAGCCCGGGGCAGGATCGGTCCGTAGAGCGCGGTGCTCACCGAGCGCCCGCGTAGTGTCGCCTCGCCGCGGCTGACCCATCGCGACCGCTCCGCCGCGTCGGCCCGTGCGATGGCTGCGCCCGAGCCCAGCGCGCGGTCGGGGCATTCCTTGGCGCAGTCGGCCAGCCGGGCGGCCTCGTTGACCGCGTCACCGATCACGGTGTACTCGTAGCGGTTCTCGGCGCCGATGTTGCCGGCGAACACCGGACCGGCTGACACGCCGATCCCGAAATCCAGCGGCAGGCTTTGCAGTTCGGCCGCCAGCGCGCGGGCCGTGGCCAGCGCGGCCGAAGCGGGTTCGGCGACGCTCAGCGGAGCGCCGAACACCACCAGCGCCGCATCGCCCTGGAACTTGTTGACCAGGCCGTGTCTCGCGTCGACCTGCGCCA
>JAXHTL010000423.1:0-1158 GCA_034190095.1 Actinomycetota bacterium | reverse complement strand
TCGACGGCGGTATGCAGAACGTCTATCTGGTCACCGTGTGCACCGCGGTGCTCTCGACCGCGCTGCTCGTCGCCCCGGTGGCGATGCACCGGCTGCTGTTTCGCCGGCACCGGCTGCGCAGCCTGGTCTCGGCGTCGCACAAGTGCGCCTATGCCGGGGTGTTGCTGCTCGGACTGGCGGTGACGGGAATGACGGTGCTGATCTTCTACGCCGTGCTGGGGATGGTCCCGGCGCTGCTCGCCGGTATCGGTGCGCTGGTGGTGTTCAGCGCATTCTGGCTGGTACTGCCGCTGGGTATGCGTCGGACCGAGCCGCCGCCGCTCGGGTAGCCGCGGCCGGGTGTGCGTCCGAGGACTTTCGACTCTGGTGAGCCGCCGGGGCGGACGCGCAGTCTGGTGATGCCAGGACGAAGCGCGTCGAAAGGAGCGCCGTCATGGGATGGCATGGCGACAACGACTGGATGTGGCACGGCGGATATGCCGGAGGTGGCTGGATTTTTGCCACCATAGTGGGAATCGCGTTCCTTGCCCTGGTCATCACCGTGATCGTGGTGGCTGTCCGCTATCTCAGCAGCGGTCCACAGGGGGGCGGCAGGTCCGGGCGCGGTAATGCCGAGACCATTCTGTCCGAGCGATTGGCGCGCGGCGAGATCGACGGTGAGGAGTTCCGTCAACGGATGAACGTCCTGCACGAACGGCGCTGACGCGCAGGTGTAGGACACCGGGGTCGCGCGGGCGGTGAGGAGCGAGATGCCATGGTGACCACACGCACAACGACCGCAGTGACGGCCGCCCTGCTGCTGGCGGGGTTCTTCGCCGTCGGCGCCGGATTGCCCGGCAGCGGTGATCCGGTCGCGCAACCACAGCCGAGCGTGTCCCGCGGTGTCGACCTGCCGACCCAGGGTCCGGTGGGCCCGCACTGCTGGGGGCCCAGCGGCTGGAACTCCGCCTGCGGACCCGAACCACTGTGGGGGCCGGGGATGGGTCCCGGCTACTACAACGGCAACCCTTGGGGACCGGGAATGATGGGCCCCGGTTCCGGCGGCCACGGCCCGTGGGGGCAGGACTGGACGGGCTCCATGTTCGGAGGCTAGCTGAAGCGTTGGGGGCGGGTTTCGGCGCTTCGAGCCCGGGTACGTCTGCGCTGACGTGAGGAGGC
>JAXHTL010000422.1:0-1165 GCA_034190095.1 Actinomycetota bacterium | reverse complement strand
CCCCAGGTGCTTTGGTCATCCGGGAGCCCACGATGAACCCCAGACCAGCCTCGTCAAGAGCGGCCAGGTTCGATGCCGAGAGCATGCCGGCATCAGCGGCAACAACCATCGGGGTGTCGGTTGTTGACCGTCGCTGAGGATGAAGACGATGGCGTCACTGTGGATGTAGACGTGAATTCGGGGGTTCGTCTGCACGGTGATGGGCTGATCGTCGCGATGACGCGCTGGTCGTCATGGTGATGGTTGTCTGCAGGCACGTCGATGATGCCCCCGGCGAGAGTCCGGGGGCGATGTGAGGGGTCATCCGGGCAGAGCCAGGAGTCGGCCGCGGGTGTACATCCCGATCAGGGACCACGGCGGGTCAGCGACGGCGTATCGGCGACGTTCCCAGTATGCCGCTGCCGACAGCAGTGACAGTGCGTGGTGCAGCAGGTTCCCGCGGTAGCGGATCGTGGTGAAGGTGTCGGGGTCCAGAGCGAGCAGGTGTTTGGTGCCCTCGCGCACGAGTCGTTGCAGGTGGGTCGGAGGTAGCCGGCGTAGCCAGCGGCGCACCGTGGACACCGGCCGGTCGATGGCCGCCGCGATGCGCCGATAGCCGAGCCCATTTGCCTTGTGCAGCAACGCTGCTCCGATCACCGCCGTGGTGTCGGCATGGCGCGGCTGTAAAGCTGCGGGCATCACGACATGCGTCGAGGAGCAGGACCGACATCGAGTGCGGCGTGGCTGGACGCAGACTGTGGCGCCGCCGTGATCGCGTACGGTGCGTCGTCGGCCGTAGCCCCAGGCGGTCAAGCGGCCGTCGCGGCACTGCGGGCAGCGTAGTTCGCCGGCGGCCAACAATTGCTCCGCTACCGCGGTGCTGCGAACGACGATCACCGCAGACCCAGTTCATGACACACCAGCCTTGTCTAGCACCAGGGGCGAGCATAGGGGTCAGTTCGTGTTGGGCGGCACCGGAATCGACGCACCTGCCGTCATCGAACATGAGGATGCCGGGATTCGGCACTGCGCCGGAGCTGACATGAGCGGTCGACAACCCGGCCAGCGCGCGAGCCGTTGATGGGCACGCTGATGATGCAGACGACCACCGCCCGCAACTCTGACTCTCGACACGTTCAATGACGATCACCCCTGCCGTGGTCGTCACACAGAGGGACGGTCAACA
>JAXHTL010000421.1:0-1172 GCA_034190095.1 Actinomycetota bacterium | reverse complement strand
GAGACGTCCAACGCGGCGGCCTCGGCGCTGGCCGAACTGGTGACCCGGCGGCGGGTTCCGGCGCTGCTGGTGGAACGTATCGACGGGGTTTCGGCGCTCGACCAGCGGGACTCGCCGGCCGGCGACGCGCTGCTGGCCGCCGGTTTCGCCCGCACCCCACGCGGACTGCGGCTGCGCTGATGCCCGAGGGCGACACCGTATTCCGTGCTGCCGACACGCTTCGCTCGGCGCTGCAGGGGCGCGAGCTGACGCGCTGCGATATCCGGGTTCCGCGGTACGCCGCGGTGGACCTCACCGGCCAGGTCGTCGACGAGGTGCTCAGCCGTGGAAAGCATCTGTTCATCCGGGTGGGCGCGGCCAGCATCCACTCGCACCTGAAGATGGACGGGGCCTGGGTGATCGGTCGGGTACGGGCCGCTCCGCACAAGGTCCGCATCGTCCTCGAGAACACCGAGGCCCGGGCGTCCGGGGTGGATCTGGGTGTGCTCGAGGTCCTGGACCGGGACACCGACATGGCGGCCGTCGAGCACCTCGGACCCGACCTGCTGGGTGATGACTGGTCAGCCGAGGCGGCCGCGGCGAACCTGGTCGCCGACCCGGCCCGCCCGCTGGCCGAGGCGCTGCTGGACCAGCGGGTGATGGCCGGCGTGGGCAACGTGTACGCCAACGAGCTGTGTTTCGTGTTCGGGTTGCGTCCCGGTACCGCGGTCGGCGAGTTGCCCGACCCGGTCCGGGTCGCCAATCGTGCCCAGCAGATGTTGTGGCTGAACAGGTTACGCATCAACCGGACCACCACCGGCAACACCCGACCCGGTCAGGACGTCTGGGTGTACGGCCGGGCCGGGCTGCCGTGCCGGCGCTGCGGAACAGTCATCGAGACCGACCGGGACACCGAGCGGGTCACCTACTGGTGCCCCACCTGCCAGCGCTGACCTTTCGCCGAAATGGCATTCCAGCAGCAGAAGTTCGAGTTATCCACAGCCTAGCTGCAGTCTCGGCGACCAGTGCGCCCAGCTGTCGGACCCGGCTCCGAGTATGCGCTCATGGAGATACTCATCGGCACCGAAGCGATCGCGAACGCAGTGGTCACCCGCGCCGAACTTCAGCGCTGGTACCGACCGATCTTTCGAAACGTCCACGCCACCAGGGATCAACCGCTCACGCTGGGTGAC
>JAXHTL010000420.1:0-1184 GCA_034190095.1 Actinomycetota bacterium | reverse complement strand
TTCGAGAAGTACGCCTCGGTCTCGGCCCAGATGTCGCCGACGCTGCGCCCGAGCACGGTCTTCTCGAGGTTCGCCAACTCGTCTGCCGGGGCTGACTCGAACGAGTCGTAGCGGCGGTAGAACTCCCCCAGCCGGTGGCCGCGCTGGGCGAACATCGTCCCTCGCTTGAGGACCTGCACGGTCACACCCATCTCGAACATGTCCGAGGCCGGGGCCATCGCGACGTCCGTGGATTCGGCCAGGGCCAGCAGGCTCCGCGCATCAGCCGAGAGCCCGCTTTCCACCGCGGACTGGTTGACCGAACCGGTCAACACATATGCTGCGCCCGCAGCGAACGCCGCCGCGGCGGCCGCTGGTGTTCCGATCCCGCCCGCCGCGCCGACGCGCGGCAAGACGGGATAGTCGTGCTCGGCGGCGATGCTGTCGCGCAGGCCGATCAGGCGTGGCAGCAACACGGTCAGCGCGCGATTGTCGGTGTGTCCGCCGGAGTCCGCCTCGGCCGTGATGTCCTCTGCTATCGGGATTCTGCCGGCGAGTTCCGCCTCCTCTGGGGTGAGCCGTCCCTCGGCGACCAGAGCGCCCAACATCTCCGCCGGTGCCGGCGACAGGAAGTGCCGTGCCACTTCATCGCGAGAAACCTTGGCGAACACCCGGCCGGCCCGAACGATCTGGCCGGCCGAATCGCGATGCAAGCCCTTCGCTGCGTAGAAAACGATGGCGGGGGTGAGCCGCATGAACGCCGACGCCGAAACGTTGCGGACGCCGAATCGATGGAAGAGTTCGACCGTCGCCATCTCGAGACGCTGGTTGTGCACATTGTGGATCAGGTTGGTACCCCAGCCGCCGGAATCGGGGCCGAGGGCTTGCTGAATCTCTCGAATGCCCGCCTCGATCGTGTCGAGCTCCAGGCCGGCGCTGCCGTAGAAGGCCATCACCCCGGCGCGGACGCCTTCGATCGTCATCTGGGCCGTCGCGATCCCGCGCGCCATTTCGCCGATCACGTAAGGGAATCGCACGCCGTGGGCCGCGGTGAAGCCGCGGTCGCCGAGCCATTCGGGATAGATCGGCGGCAGGACGGCCAGCACTTCATGGCGCATGAGGTCGGGCGTGAGCAGCCCGGCGTCGTCGAGCACGACGGCGCGTGGCCCACGCGTCGATTCCACGATCGCCACCGGCCTGCGAAT
>JAXHTL010000042.1:0-28073 GCA_034190095.1 Actinomycetota bacterium | reverse complement strand
CCGTCCGGCGCTGTCCCCGTCGCGGGCCGCCGACTTCAAGCAGTGCCCGCTGCTCTACCGGTTCCGCGCGATCGACCGGCTTCCCGAGCCCCCGTCCGCGGCGCAGGTTCGCGGATCGGTGGTGCACGCGGCGTTGGAGCAGCTCTATGCCCTGCCGGCCGCCGAGCGCATCCCCGAGACGGCGGCGATGCTGGTGGACCCGGCGTGGGAGCGGGTGGTCGCCCAGCAGCCGTCGGTGACCGACGAGATCGACCCGGGGCTGCGCGCCGAGTTGCTCGAGCAGGCCCGCACGCTGCTGTCCGGGTACTACCGCCTCGAGGATCCGACCCGGTTCGACCCGCAGAGCTGCGAGCAGCGCGTCGAGGTGGAGCTGGCCGACGGCACACTGCTGCGCGGCTTCGTCGACCGCATCGACGTCGCGCCCACCGGCGAGCTCCGGGTGGTCGACTACAAGACCGGCAAGGCTCCGCCGGAGGCACGCGCGCTGGCCGAATTCAAGGCGATGTTCCAGATGAAGTTCTACGCGGTGGCGCTGCTGCGGGCTCGCGGGGTGCTGGCGACCCGGCTGCGGTTGTTGTATCTGGCCGACGGCCAGGTGCTCGACTACTCGCCCGACCGCGACGAGCTGGAGCGTTTCGAGAAGACGTTGATGGCCATCTGGCGGGCCATCCAGGCCGCCGGCGCGACGGGCGACTTCCGTCCCCGCCAATCGCGGCTGTGTGGCTGGTGTGCCCATCAGGCCCACTGCCCCGTGTTCGGGGGGACGCCACCGCCGTACCCGGGCTGGCCCGAGGCTCCCGCCGAGGGAGACCGCGACGCCGTGCTGCAGGGTGAACCGGCCGCGTGATCGACTGCCTGTTCCACCGGCAGGGCACCGACGGCGAGTTCGCGGTCTTCGCCTCGACCGACGGCACCCGCAGCAACTGGGATCCGCAGATCCAGCACGGTTCGCCTCCGCTGGCGTTGCTGACCAGGGCCATCGAAGAGCTCGCTGCGGGCACCGGACTTCGGATCGGACGGCTGACGCTGGACATCCTGGGCGCGATCCCGGTGGCGATCGTGCGGGTGCGGGCCTGGGTGCAACGCCCGGGGGCCAGGATCTCGCTGATGTGCGCCGAGATGGTCGCAGACCGGGCCGATGGTGGCAGGCGGGCGGTGGCCCGGGTCACCGCGTGGCTGCTGGCCACCAGTGACACCCGCGACATCGCCACCGACCGCCATCCCCCGCTGGTGGAGGGGCGAGCCGCCGAGGTGGCGCACGCCTGGGAGGGCGCCGCCGGCTATCTGGAGACGGTGAGCTGGCGCAGGCAGGTGGGGACCAGCGGTGCGCAGTCCGGCCCGGACGCGGTCGTCTGGCTCTCACCGCTGGTCCCGCTCGTCGACGACGAGCCGACCACGGCGCTGCAGCGGCTGGCCATGGTCGTCGACTCGGCCAATGGCATCGGCGCGGCACTCGATCCCGAGAGATTCGTCTTCATGAACACCGACACCGTGGTGCACCTGCACCGGCTGCCCGGGGGCAGCGACTTCGCGCTGCGCGCGCGGGGGTCCATCGGGCCCGACGGGATCGGGGTGACCTCGGCCGAGATCTTCGACCGGGACGGCTTCCTCGGCACCTGCGCGCAGACGCTGCTGGTGCAGCGCCGCGCGTAGCCGTTCGGTTCACGCCGAAGCGGCCAGCGACCTGCGGTCCTCGTCGGCGAAGGTGTCCTCCAGAGCCAGCGGCGAATGATCGACGTCGATCTCGGCCAACGGCCGCCCGCGGGCACTGCTGATGGTGCCGAACCGGCGCATACCCTTGTCCGCGGCGTACTGCTGGAACTCCTCCATCGTCAGCCCGAACGGGACCTCGTCGTAGAGGGCGAAGCCGTCCTCGGTGTTCTGCAGCGCCAACGGAATCAGCTCGTTCATCCGGGCTTCGAAGACGCCCCAGTTGGCGTCGTCGGCGGCGACGTGTCGCCGGCAGGTGAACGTCCCCCACGCCATGTGCCGCCGCTCGTCGTCGCCGATGCGGCGCACCAGCTCCTGCATTCCGGGAAGGATGTCGCGGTCGACGCAAATCCGGTGCCACGCATAGTAACCCGTCAGCGCCATCATGCCCTCGATGACGTGGTTATAGGTCACCGAGGCCCGCACCTGGGCCGCCGGCGACGGGTCGGCGGTCAGCGCCTCCAGCGAAGCGGGAAGTTCCTCGTAGAACATCTGCCGGTAGGCGGGCAGGTCGTCGAGGTATCCCTGTAGGTCCTCGGTGATTCCGACGGCGTCGAGCCACATCCGGAAAACCTGGGTGTGCTTGGCCTCTTCGAAGGCGAACTGGGTCAGATACATCTCGTCGCCGAGGCGACCCTCGGCCCGCATCGCCGCCATGAAGGGCTGGATGTCCTGGGTCACCGCCTCCTCGCCGGCGATGAACTCGGCACACAAGCGTGTCGCCCAGTGACGCTCGAGGTCCGACAGGGACTCCCAGTCCGCCCGATCGCGGGAGAAGTCGATGTCAGCCGGGTTCCAGAATTTGGCGTTGCCACCCGAGAACAGCTTCAGCGGCATGCTCTCCCAGTTGAGTCCACCCGCGGCCAGCGAATCCGAACGTGTCCTGTGCATGGGTTCTTCCTTATCTTTCGGGGGCGAAGGCCGGTACCGGAGCCGCGGCGGCGAACGCCGCGGCGAGCACGGCGACGTAGCGCCGCACCACCAGAGCGGGCTGCTCCGGTGTGAGTTCGTCGAGTCCGAGCACCGGGTCCAGGCCGCGCACGTACGGCGCCAGCGCCAGATGCGGCATCAGCATCAGCAGCAGCGACAGCAGCGCGCCGGTATCGGTGTCGGGCCGCAGGTCACCACGTTCGCGTGCGTCATCGACCAACGGGCGCAGCACCTCCAGGTAGTGCCGGTGCACGACGGCACGAACACTGACCCGGGCATCGGTGTCGACCTCGAAGCTGGCGGCCGCATGCAGCGCCCGGTCGCGGGGATGCTCGGCGAAGTAGGCCACCCAGACGTCGAGCAGGTCGGTGAGGAATTCGAAGAACGGCCGCCCCGGGCCGAGAACGCGGATCTGCTCTTCCATGTGGGCACGCACCCGCTGGCTGCCCACCTCGGTGATGTGGGCGTAGAGGTCGCGCTTGTCGGCGAAATACTGGAAGAGACTGCCTTTGGCGACTCCCGCCCGGCGGGCGATGACGTTGAGGCTGCCACCGGAGAAGCCGTGCGCGGCGAACTCCGCCTCGGCCGCGGCGATCACCGCGGCGCGACGTTCGCCACCGAGACGAGACCATGTCACCGTCGGCATGACGCCTCCAAGCTGTATGACCAGTGGTCATACTACTGTGACCTACGCCACAGTCAAGGTGGGCTGCCGGGTGGGATCAGGACAGCGGCTTGAGATCCTGCAACAGCGTCGGGACCAGCTCGCTGACCGTCGGGTGGATGTGCATGGTGCGCGAGATCGCGGTGTAGGGCAGCTTGGCGGTCATCACGTCGAGGATGCTGTGCACCACCTCGTCCCCACCCACTCCGAGGATCGCGGCGCCGAGGATCTCCTCGGTCTCGGCGTCGACGACGATCGTCATGAACCCCTGGGTCTCGCCCTTCTCCACCGCACGGCCCACCCGGGTCATCGGACGCTTGGCCACCAACGCTTTTCTGCCCGACCGCCGCACCTGCTCGACGGTCATCCCGGCACGACCCAGCGGCGGGTCGATGTAGAGCGCATAGGTGGTGACGCGATCGCTGACCCGGCGCGGATCGTCGTCGAGCAGGTTGGCGGCGACGATCTCGAAGTCGTTGTACGACGTGTGGGTGAACGCTCCGCGACCGTTGCAGTCACCCAGAGCCCAGATGTGCTCGACGTTGGTCCGGAGCTGGTCGTCGACGGTGATGTAGCCGCGGCCGTCGGTGTCGACTCCCGCCGCATCGAGGCCGAGTTCATCGGTGTTGGGTTGCCGTCCGACGGCGACCAGCAGATGGCTGCCGGCTATCGGTTCGGCACCCTCCCGGGGCACCACGGCGAAGGCTCGGGAAGCACTGTCGCCCTTGGTGAACCGGATACCGTCGGCGCCGAGGACGACCTCGATGCCCTCGGCCTCGAGTATCTCCTTGATGGCGGCCGAGACGTCCTCGTCTTCCCGCGAGGTCAGACGTGGCCCCTTCTCGACGACCGTCACCCGAGCCCCGAAGCGACGGTACATCTGGGCGAATTCCAGCGCGATGTAGCTTCCGCCGACGATCACCAGGTGTTCGGGTACGACGTCGAGGTCGAGAATCCCGACATTGGTCAGGTAGTCGACGTCGTCCAGCCCGGGCATGTCCGGCGCGACCGCACGGCCGCCGACGTTGAGGAAGATTCGGTCGGCATGCAGCAGCCGGTCACCGACCCGGATCGTGTGCGGGTCTTCGAAACGGGCATGGCCGCGGATCAGCGTGGCGCCCTTCATGCCCTCGAGCCAGGATTCGACGCCCCTGCGGTCGCCGCCGCTGATCCGGTCCTTGCGGGCCTTCACCTTGGCCATGTCGACGACGACCTCACCGGTGCTGACACCGAAATCGTCTGCGCGCCGGGCGATATGTGCGGCGTGCGCACTGGCCACCAGCGTCTTGGTGGGGATACAGCCGTAGTTCACACAGGTGCCGCCGACCAGTTTGCGCTCGATCACCGCGACGGTCTGCCCGGTAGCGGTGAGCCGGCCCGCCAGCGGCGGCCCGGCCTGACCGGCGCCGACGATGATCGCATCGAAATGCTCAGCGGCCCCCATGGCTACACCAGGCTGACCAGGAACGCGACGAGCAGTCCGCCGCCCACGGCGATGGCGTCCTCACCGAAGGCTCCCGGCCGGTCGTTGCCGTTGTTGGCCGCGGCCACCCGGCTGCGCAACGCGGCGCCGGCCAGGGTGCCCACCACCGCACCGACGACCCCGGCGCCGGTGGCGCTGAAGGTGTGAAAGAACGCGCTGCCGATCACCGCGCCGGCGAACCCGCCCGTGACCAGGCGGGCGATGAACTGGGGCGGCACCTTGCGGCTGGGGGTACTCGGCAGCTGGTCGGTGACGAGCTCGACGAGCAGGAAGATGGTCAACACGGTCACCGTGATGGGGTGGGCCATGAACTCCGACCACTTGCCGTCGACGTCGATCCAACCGAGCATCGCCCCCCAGGCCACCATCGCGGGCGGCGTCATGGCCCGCAAGCCCGCGACGACGCCGATCAGTAGAGCCAGCAGGAGAACGGAAACCAGAGCCATCGGACCTCCGACCGCGGAATGGACATCCGGACGCTAGCACGCGCGACGCCGGAGCGAGCTGCTATCAGAAGCGGCAGAAGCGGATGTCGGAGGCCAGGATCGCCTTGGCGCCGATCGCGGCGAGCCGGTCCATGATGGCGTTGACGTCACGTCGCGGCACCAGCGCCCGCACCGCCACCCACGCCGGGTCGGCCAGCGGAGCGATGGTCGGCGATTCCAGACCGGGCGTGACCTCGGTCGCCGCGTCGAGCAGCGAGCGCGGACAATCGTAGTCCAGCATCAGGTACTGCTGCCCGAAGACCACGCCCTGTACCCGGGCAGCCAACTGATCTCGCGCAGCGGCCTTTTGCGCGCCGACCGGCCCGGCGCTGTCGTCCTGCTCGATGAGCACCGCCTCGGAGTCACACAGCGGCTCACCGAAGGCCACCAGGTTGTGCAGCCCGAGCGTGCGACCCGACCCGACGACGTCGGCGATGGCGTCGGCGACGCCGAGCTGCACCGAGATCTCCACCGCACCGTCCAGCCGGATGACGGTGGCCTCGATTCCCTTGGCGGACAGGTTCTTGCGGACCAGGTTCGGGAAAGCCGTCGCGATGCGCCTGCCGTGGAGGTCTTCGACCCGCCAGTCCCGGCCGGCGGGCGCGGCGTAACGGAACGTCGAGGATCCGAAACCGAGCGCCAGGCGTTCCCGCACCGGCGCATCGGACTCACGGGCCAGATCGCGTCCGGTGATGCCGAAGTCGAGCTCGCCGGAGCCGACGTAGATGGCGATGTCCTTGGGACGCAGGAAGAAGAACTCGACGTTGTTGGCCGGGTCCACGACGGTCAGATCCTTGCCGTCGTTGCGGCGCCGGTAGCCGGCCTCGGACAGGATCTCGGCGGCCGGCTCGCTCAGCGTGCCCTTGTTGGGGACCGCGACGCGCAGCATCTCGCTCATAGTTTGCGGTACACGTCGTCGAGGGTCAGACCGCGCGCGAGCATCAGCACCTGCGTCCAGTACAGCAGCTGGCTGACCTCCTCGGCCAGCGCGTCGTCGCCCTCGTGCTCGGCGGCCAGCCAGACCTCACCGGCCTCCTCGAGGATCTTCTTGCCGATGCCGTGCACCCCGGCGTCGAGCGCTGCAACGGTGCCGCTGCCGGCCGGGCGGGTTCGCGCCCGTTCGCTCAGTTCGGCGAACAGCGCGTCGAAGGTCTTCACGGCCTGCGATTGTGTCACGACTGGGCGCAGCGGCTGCCATCGGCCGTGCTCAGTGCGGGGCAGGATGGGTGACGTGCGCCTCGTTGTGCATGTCCTCGAGGGTCTTGCCCTTGGTCTCCTCGACCCAGCGCCACACGAACAGCAGCGACAGCACCGCGCACAGGGCGTAGAACCCGTAGGCCACCCCCAGCACATCCCGCAGGCCCGGGAAGGTCACTGTGATCAGCCAGTTCGCCGTCCACTGACCGGCGGCGGCCAGACCCAGCGCCGCGGCCCGGATGCGGTTGGGGAACATCTCGCCCAGCAGCACCCAGACCACCGGACCCCACGACATGCCGAAGGCGACGACGAACAGGTTGGCCGCGACGAGGGCGACCGGCCCGGCCACGTCGCCGAGCTGCGGCTGGCCGTCGACCAGCGGAGCGGTGCCGAAGATGACCGCCATGGTGCCCAGAGTGACGGCCATCCCGGTCGAACCGACCAGCAGCAGCGGTTTACGGCCGACCTTGTCGATGAGCGCGATCGCGATCAGGGTGGTCGCGATGTTGGTCACCGAGGTGATCACGGTGATGGTGAACGACGAGCTCTCGTCGAACCCGACCGCCTGCCACAGCACGTTCGAGTAGTAGAAGATCACGTTGATGCCGACGAACTGCTGGAAGATCGACAGGCCCAGGCCCACCCAGACGATGCCGTAGAGACCACCGACGATCGCCACACCGATCAGCAGCGCGAAGAACACCACCGCCAACGGCCACAGCCCGAATCCGAACGACGCCACCGCCAGCACCGCGAACACCGACAGAAGCCACCACAGGTAGTCGCGGATCCAGTTGATCAGGCCGGAGGCGACCTCGTCGTCAGGACGCGGCCGGGACAGGTCCCGCCAGGACCGCCGCTTCTCGGCGTGCAGCGAGTCCTGGATGCGGTTGATGGTGATCTCCAGGTTCTTCTCCCCCAGCAACCTGGTCAGAACACGGCGTGCCTCCGGGATCCGGTGGGTGGCAACCAGATAGCGCGGAGACTCCGGGATGGTGAAGGCGAGCAGGCCATAGGCCAGCGCCGGGATGACCTCGGCCAGGAACATCCATCGCCAGGCCTGCATCCCGAACCACAGTTCCTGGTTGGAGCCGCCGGCGGCTTCGGCCAGCATCCAGTCCACGGCCAGTGACACGAAGATGCCGGAGACGATCGCCAGCTGCTGCAACGAGCCGAGCCGGCCCCGGATGCGCTCGGGTGACGTCTCGGCGATGTAGGCCGGCGCGATCACCGAGGCGATGCCGACCGCGACGCCGCCGACGATGCGGAAGACCACGATCAGCCAGATGTCGGTGCCGATACCGGTGACGATCGCGCTGATCAGGAACAGCGCCGCGGCGAGCTTCATCACCCACAACCGGCCCAGGGCGTCGGCGAGCCGTCCGGCGGTCAGCGCGCCGACCGCGGCCCCCAGCAGCGCCGAGGCGACCGCGAAACCCAGGGTCGCGTCGCTGATCGCGAACTCTTCCTGCAGCGCGCTGACCGCGCCGTTGATCACGGCGCTGTCGTAGCCGAACAGCAACCCGCCCAGCGCGGCCACCGACGCCACGCGCATGGCACTGCGTCCCGAGGTGAACTCGGTGTCACCGCCGACCCCGCCGCCCTGTCCTCTGGCCATGACGCGACCCCCTCCACGTTGAGGTATGAGTTAGATCACAGTCACGATCCCACACAACACCGGCCGGCAGGAGCGATATCGGCACCGCGTCCGTGGCGGTCAGGCGCTGCGTTCGCGCGTCACCCGTTCGATGTCGCGGTAGACCCGGTGCAGTCCGGCGGGGTCGAGATCGACCAGCGAATCGGCGTGGCGGCGACGCCGGCCGCCGGGCACCGGCACCTCGTTGGGCACCACCAGCACCGCGCACCCCGCGCTCTCGGCCGCCGCGGCACCGGTCACCGAATCCTCCACCGCCAGACATTCCGCGGGAGCCAGCCCGAGCAGCTCGGCCGCACGCAGGTAGGCGTCCGGGGCAGGCTTACCGCTGGGCACCTCGTCACCGCACACCGTCACCGAGAAACGGTGACGGCCGATGCTGGCCAGCGCCCGGTCGGCCAGTTCGCGCTGGGTGTTGGTCACCAGCGCCATCGGAATGTTCTCCGCGGCAAGGGCTTCGAGGATCTCCAGGGCACCGTCACACCAGGGCAGCCCGTGGTCGAACAGATCGGCGGTGTAGTCGTGCACCCAGCGGATCGACTCGGCCATCGCCTGCGGGTCGTGATCGAGCCCCAACTCGGTGTAGGCGGTCAGAATCGTCTCCTGGGCCGAGGCGCCGACCAACGCCGCGCGGGTCTGGCGGCTCATCACGCCACCATGAAACTCATAGAAGGCCGTCAGCGATACGTCCCACAGCTTTTCGGAGTCGACGAGCGTCCCGTCCATGTCCCACAGCACCGCCCGCACCCCGCAATTCTGCCACGGCGGCTTCGCCCCACGCGAACCGCTCGACGTGCGAAGAGCTGTGATCTGCGTGATTCTTTGACGATGGCGGCTCCGACCACGGCAGACAAGCCCAAGCGCGTGCACCCCGTAGACGAGGTGCTGCCGGTACCCAAACTGGCGACCTACGGGTTCCAGCACGTGGTCGCGTTCTACGCGGGTGCGGTGCTGGTCCCCATCATCATCGCCGGCGCGGTGGGGCTGACCGACGAAGAGCTCGTCAAGCTCATCACCGCCGACCTGTTCACCTGCGGCATCGCCTCGATCATCCAGTCCGTCGGGTTCTGGAAGGTCGGCGTCAGACTGCCGCTGCTGCAGGGTGTCACCTTCGCCGGGGTCGCGCCGATCATCGCGATCGGGCTGGCCCACGGTGGCGGCTCGGCCAGCATGCTGCACGTCTACGGTGCGGTGATCGTGGCCGGCATCTTCACCTTCGCGATCGCACCGGTCTTCATCAAGCTGCTGAAATTCTTCCCACCGGTGGTCACCGGCACGCTGATCACCGTGATCGGCTTGGCACTGATACCCGTCGGCGCGATGGACGCGGTCACCAACCCGCACACCCACGAGACGGATCCCACCAACATTCGGTGGTTCCTCTACGCGCTGGGCACCATCGTGATCATCGTGGCGATCCAGCGGCTGTTCCGCGGATTCCTGGCCACCATCGCCGTACTGCTGGGTCTGGTCGTCGGTTGCGCCGTGGCGTATGCACTGGGCGACATGGACTTCGACCGGGTGGGTGAGGCCTCGGCGCTGGGCTTCACCCCGCCGTTCCTGTTCGGTTTGCCGAAGTTCGACTTCGTGGCGTGTCTGACGATGATCATCGTGATGCTGATCATCGCCGTCGAGTCCACCGGTTCGACGATCGCCACCGGCGAGATCGTCGGCAAGCGGGTCAAGGCCGACGACATCGGCAACGTGCTGCGCGCCGACGGGGTGGCCACCACCATCGGCGGCATCTTCAACTCGTTCCCCTACACCGCGTTCTCCGAGAACGTCGGGCTGGTCCGGTTGACCGGCGTGAAGAGCCGCTGGGTGGTCGCCGCGGCAGGGGTGTTCATGATTCTGCTGGGCTTCCTGCCCAAGGTGGCCGCCGTGGTGGCCTCGATCCCCAACCCGGTGCTCGGCGGCGCGGCGCTGACACTGTTCGCCACCGTCGCCGTGGTCGGGATCCAGACCCTGGGCAAGGTCGACTTCACCGACCACCGCAACCTGATCATCGTCACGACCAGCCTGGCGCTGGCCCTGTGGGTCACGGCCTACCCCGACATCGCCCAGGGCATGCCGACAGGGCTGAGCCTCATCTTCGGCAGCGGCATCAGCATCGGAGCGGTCAGCGCGATCCTGCTCAACATCGTGTTCTTCCACATCGGCTCGCGCGGCCCCCGGGTAGCCGGCGACGGCTCCATCACCCTCGACGAGGTGAACTCGATGACCCGGGAACGCTTCACCGAGGTGTTCGGCCACGTCGTGCAGGATGTGCCCTGGGCCGTCGAGCGGGCCTTCGAACAGCGACCCTTCGCCTCCACCAAGGAGCTGCGCGAGGCGTTCCAGGACGCGGTGCTCACCGGCTCCTCGGAGCAACAGCTCGAGCTGCTCAACGCGTTCCCCGACCTCGGCGCCGAGGACGAGACCGGCCACGCCCTGGCGGTCGACCATACGGCGCTGTCCAACCTCGACGAATCCGACCACAATGACGTCGTGAACCTGGCCACCGCCTACCGCGAACACTTCGGCTTCCCGCTGGTGATCTGCGCGCGCGAAACCGAGCACTACGACCGCGTGCTGCGCAACGGCTGGACCCGGATCGACAACTCGCCGGGCGCCGAGAAGGCGTTCGCTCTGATCGAGGTCGCCAAGATCGTGAACTACCGATTCACCGACCTGGTCTCCGACGCCAATCCGATCGCCTCGGCCCGCTTCAGCCGATTGAACGAATTCCTGTAGATGACCGGCGCGCTGGGAATCGAGGGCTTCAACCGGTTGTCCGAACGACAACGCATGCACCTGCTGTTCGAGGTCTGCTCGTCGACGATCTGGGCGCGCCGGGTGCTGGCCGGCGGGCCGTTCCGAGACGCCGAGGCGTTGTTCGACCGGGCCGACCGGGTGCTCGCCGAGTTGCCCGACGCCGAACTGGATGCGGCCCTGGACGGTCACCCGCGGATCGGTGCGCGGGCCGACAACCCCAGCTCCGCACGCGAGCAGGCCCGCGTCGCCGACGCCGACGAGGCGGTCAAAGCCGAACTCGCCGAGAAGAACCGGCTCTACGAGGACGAGTTCGGCTACGTGTACCTGGTGTGCGCCAGTGGGCGCACCGCCGAGGAACTGCTGGCCATCCTGACCGATCGGCTCGACAATGATCCCGAGACCGAACGTCGGGTGATGCGCTCGGAGCTGGCCAAGATCAACCGGCTGAGACTCGAGCGCCTGTTGTCGAAGGAGGCTCCGTGACAGCCGGGCCCGCAGCGAAGGCGGATCGCGCATGAGCCTGTCCACCCACGTGCTCGACGCGGTCTCCGGCACCCCCGCCGCCGGGGTCACCGTCACGCTGACCGACTCCGCACCGAGCGTGCTGACCACCGCGGTCACCGACGGGGACGGCCGCGTGAAGGACCTCGCCGACGATCTGTCGCCCGGCACCTACCGGCTGACGTTCGACACCGCAGGCTATTTCGCCTCCGCCGGCGTCCCGGCGTTCTACCCGGAGGTGGTGATCGCCTTCGAGGTCACCGAGCCGGCCGCGCACTACCACGTGCCGCTGCTGCTCTCCCCGTACGCCTACTCCACCTACCGCGGAAGTTGACCAAGATGGGAGCGGATACGTGAAAGCGGTCATCATCGGCGCCGGAATGGGCGGCATGAGCGCAGCGATCGCGCTGCGCCAGATCGGCATCGAAACCGAGGTCTACGAACGCGTCACCGAGAACAAGCCGGTCGGCGCCGCGATCTCGGTGTGGTCCAACGGGGTCAAGTGCCTCAACCACCTCGGGCTCGAGGAACAGACCGCGCGCCTCGGCGGGATCGTCGACACGATGAGCTACGTCGACGCCCACACCGGTGAGACGATGTGCCGGTTCTCCATGCAGCCGCTGATCGACGAGGTCGGACAGCGCCCCTACCCCATCGCCCGCGCCGAGCTGCAGTCGATGCTGATGGAGGCCTACGGCATCGACGAGATCAACTTCGGCATGAAGATGGTCGGTGTCGCCGACGGCCCTGACGAGGCCACCGCGACGTTCGCCGACGGGACCACGGTCTCGGCCGACGTCATCATCGGCGCCGACGGGGCCAGCTCGATCACCCGCGAGTACGTGCTGGGCGGACCGGTGACCCGGCGCTACGCCGGGTACGTCAACTTCAACGGCCTGGTCGAGACCGACGACGCGATCGGCCCCGCCACCGAGTGGACCACCTATGTCGGTGACGGCAAACGGGTCTCGGTGATGCCGGTGTCCGACGGCCGCTTCTACTTCTTCTTCGACGTCGTGATGCCCGAGGACTCCGACGAGAAGAAGAACTACGAACGCGGCGACGCTCGCGAGGTGTTGCGCGGGCACTTCGGCGACTGGGCGCCCGGGGTGCAGACCCTGATCGACAAACTGGACCCGATGACCACCAACCGGGTGGAGATCCTCGACCTGGATCCGTTCTACACCTGGGTCAAGGGCCGGGTGGCGGTGCTCGGCGACGCCGCCCACAACACCACCCCCGACATCGGCCAGGGCGGCTGCTCGGCGATGGAGGACGCGGTGGCGCTGCAGTGGGCGTTCAAGGACCGCCCCGGCGATGCGCAGGGCGCCCTGCTGGCCTATCAGGCGGCCCGCGCCGACCGCGCCGGCGACCTGGTGCTGCGGGCACGCAAACGCTGCGACGTGACCCACGCCAAGGACCCGCAGAAGACCGCCCAGTGGTACGACGAGCTGCGCAACGAGGACGGCACCAACATCATCCGGGGCATCGTGGGCAACATCATGGGTGGACCGCTGACGCCGGTCAGCTGACAGCGCAATGGATCTCAACACCGTCGAGGCGACCTCGACACCGCGCGGCCGCGACGAACTCTGGCCGCTGGGCCCGCACGACTCGATCCTGGCCGGGGGGACCTGGCTGTTCTCCGAACCACAGCCGCACATCCGCCGGCTGGTCGACATCACCCGGCTGGGCTGGGAGCCGGTCAGCGTGACCGACGAGGGCGTCGAGCTGGCCGCCACCGCCACCGTGGCCGAGGTCTCCGCACTCTCGGCGCGGCTACGCGAGCAGCGACCCGACTGGCCGGCAGCGCCACTACTGCATCAGTGCTGCACCGCGCTGCTGGCCTCGTTCAAGATCTGGCAGACCGCGACCGTCGGCGGCAACATCTGCCTGTCCTTTCCTGCGGGGGCGATGATCTCGCTGGCCGCCACCCTGGACGCCGAGCTGACGGTCTGGCGCCCCGACGGCAGCGACTATCGGCTGCCGATCACCGACTTCGTCACCGGGGCCGCGACCAACGTCCTGGCCGGCGGTGAGGTGCTGCGCTCGGTCCGGCTGCCCGCGCCGGCGCTGCGCGCGACGACCGCCTACCGCAAGCTGGCGCCCTCCCCGCTGGGCCGCTCGGGGGTGGTGGTCACCGGTCGGCGCGACACCGTCGCCGACGGCCGCCGCTTCGTGCTGGCGGTGACCGCCGCGACGGTACGCCCGTACGTCTTCGAGTTCACCAACATGCCGAGCGCCATCGAGCTCGCTGCCGCGCACGCCACCATCCCCGGCACCGCGTGGACGATCGACGCCCACGGAGACCCCGACTGGCGCCGCGCCGTCACGCTGGTCCTGGCCGAGCAGATCCGCCGGGAGCTGGCATGAGCATCCGAGTCAACGGTGAGCCCACCGAGGGTGACCCTCGCCCCGGCCAGTGCCTGCGGACCTACCTGCGCGAGCACGGCCACTTCGAGGTGAAGAAGGGCTGCGACGCCGGCGACTGCGGCGCGTGTTCGGTGCTGGTCGACGGTCGGGCCGTGCACTCGTGCGTGTTCCCGGCGTTCCGCGCCGACGACCGCGACGTGACGACCGTCGCCGGCCTGGGCACCCCCACCGACCTGCACCCCCTGCAGCAGCGGTTCGCCGAGGCCGGTGGCTTCCAATGCGGGTTCTGCACCGCCGGGATGATCACGACGGCCTCGGCGCTGACCGAGGATCAGCGGGCCGACCTGCGGCAGTCGCTGAAGGGCAACCTGTGCCGCTGTACCGGATACCGCGCGATCACCGACGCGTTGGGCGGCGAGGTCAACATCGAGAAATCCGGCGGTGTCGGCCGCTCCGTCGGCGCGCCCGCGGCGCTGGGGGTGGTCACCGGAACCGAGCAGTACACCATGGACTTCGCCCCGCCCGGCCTGCTGCACCTGGCGGTGTTGACCAGCCCGCTGGCCCACGCCAGGATCGTCGCGATCGACACCAGCGCGGCCGAGGCGATCGCCGGGGTACACCTGGTGCTCACCCACCACGACAGCCCCGCGCCGGCCTTCTCCACCGCCCGGCACGAGGACCGCACCGACGACCCCGACGACACCAGGGTGCTCGACGACACCGTGCGCTTCGTCGGCCAGCGGGTGGCCGCGGTCGTCGCCGACAGCGTCGGCCTCGCCGAGCAGGCCTGCCGGGCCATCGCGGTGACCTACGAGCAACTGCCCGCGGTGTTCGACCCGGAGGAGGCCCGCGCGCCCGGCGCGCCCCTCGTGCATCCGGACAAGGGCCCCGACTCGCGGATCGCCGATCCGTCCCGCAATGTCGTCGCCGAGGTGCACGGCGGCATCGGCGACGTGCTCTCCGGTGTCGGAACGGCGGTGGCCGCCGGAGGCGCGGTGATCCAGCAGCGCTACACCACCCAGCGTGTCCAGCACAGCCACCTCGAGACGCACGGTTGCACCGGGTGGCGTGACGAGAACGGAAAACTGGTGCTGCGCACGAGCTCCCAGGTGCCGTTCCTGGTGCGTGACGAGCTGTGTCATGTGTTCGGGCTGGACCGCGACGAGGTGCAGGTGTTCACCCGCCGCATCGGCGGCGGGTTCGGCGGCAAGCAGGAGATGCTGACCGAGGACGTCGTCGCGCTGGCGGTGCTGCGGCTGGGCCGGCCGGTGCGCTACGAGTTCACCCGCTCCGACGAGTTCACCATGGCACCGTGCCGGCATCCGTTCCGCATCGACGTCACCGTGGCCGCCGGGCCCGACGGTGTGCTGACCGCGCTGGCCGTGGACGTGCTGACCGACGCCGGTGCCTACGGCAACCACAGCCCCGGGGTGATGTTCCACGGCTGTTCGGAATCGGTGTCGGTGTACCGCTGCCCCAACAAGCGGGTCGACGCGCAGTCGGTCTACACCAACAATCTTCCGTCGGGGGCCTTCCGCGGATACGGGCTCAGCCAGACGATCTTCGCGGTCGAGTCGGCGCTCGACGAACTGGCCCAGCGCCTCGACATCGATCCGTTCGAGCTGCGGCGACGTAACGTGGTCGTCCCCGGCGACGAGTTCGTCGACGCCCAGGTCGGTCACGACGACCTCGCCTTCGGCAGCTACGGCCTCGACCAGTGCCTGGACCTGACGCAGCGCGCGCTGGCCGACGGCAACGGAATCGACGGGCCACCGGGGTGGCCGGTGGGTGAAGGGATGGCGATCGCGATGATCGCGACGATTCCGCCCCGCGGCCATTACGCCGAGGCGTCGGTGGCCGTCACCCCCGACGGCGACTACCTGCTGTCGGTCGGCACCGCCGAGTTCGGCAACGGCACGACCACGGTGCACACTCAGCTGGTCGCCACCGAACTGAACACCACCCCGGATCGGGTGATCATCCACCAATCCGACACCGAAGCAACGACTTACGACACTGGGGCGTTCGGCTCGGCCGGGACGGTGGTGGCCGGCGCAGCGGTGACGGCGGCCTGCCGGGAGCTGCGCTCTGCGATGCTGGCCGCCGCGGGTGGGCTCACCGGAGCCGGGCCGCACGTCTGTGAACTCACCCCCCACGGGGTGCAGTGCGGGGACCGGCTCGTGGAGTTCTTCGAACTGCCCGCCCCCCTGGTCGGGCGCGGGCGCCATGAGGGCACACCGCGTTCGGTGGCGTTCAACGTGCAGGGCTTCCGGGTCGCGGTGAACCCCGAGACCGGGGAGGTCCGCATGCTGCAGTCGGTGCAGGCCGCCGACGCCGGTGTGGTGATCAACCCCGAGCAGTGCCGCGGTCAGATCGAAGGCGGTGTCGCCCAGGCGATCGGTGCCGCGCTCTACGAACAGGTACTGATCGGCCCGGACGGCACGGTCCTGAGCCAGGTGCTGCGCAACTACCACATCCCGCAGCTGGCCGACGTCCCCGTCACCGAGGTGCTCTTCGCCGACACCTGGGACCAGTTCGGGCCGCAGGGCGCCAAGTCGATGAGCGAGTCGCCCTACAACCCGGTGGCGCCGGCGCTGGCCAACGCCGTAGCGCGGGCCTGCGGCGCGCGGGTGCGCGATCTGCCGATGACACCGGCCGCGGTGTGGCGCACCCTCTCGGCCCCGTCACGCCGACATCACTAGTCCTCGGGGTTGTAGCCGAGGTTGGGGGCCAGCCAGCGCTCGGCCTCCTGCAGGGTCCAGCCCTTGCGCTTGGCGTAATCGGCCACCTGGTCCTGCGCCAGCCGGCCGACCACGAAGTACTGCGACTGGGGATGCGAGAAGTACCAGCCGCTCACGGCGGCACCGGGCCACATCGCCATCGACTCGGTCAGCTCGATACCGGTCCGCGCGGTGACATCCAGAAGCTCGAAGAGCGTGGACTTCTCGGTGTGCTCCGGGCAGGCCGGATAGCCGGGTGCGGGGCGGATTCCCACATACTTCTCGGCGATGAGCTCCTCGTTGTCGAGCTGCTCGTCGGGCTGGTAGCCCCAGAACTCCTCGCGGACCCGCTGGTGCATCCGTTCGGCGAACGCCTCGGCCAGCCGATCGGCGATCGACTCCAGCAGGATCGCGTTGTAGTCGTCGTTGGCGGCCTTGAATTCGGTGACCTTGTCGGCGCTGCCCAACCCCGCGGTGACGGCGAAAGCGCCGACATAGTCGGGCTGCCCGGTCTCCCGGGGAGCGACGAAGTCGCCCAGTGACCGGTTCGGGACGCCTTCGCGGTGCTCGCCCTGCTGGCGCAGGTTGTGCAGCGTGGTGAGCACCTCGTCCCGGCTCTCGTCGGTGTAGACCACGACGTCGTCGCCCACGGCGTTCGCCGGGAAGAACCCGATGACGCCGTTGGCGGTCAGCCACTTCTCCTTGATCGCGGTGTCGAGCATCGTCTGGGCGTCGTCGTAGAGCTTGCGAGCCGCCTCCCCGGAGGCCGGGTTGTTGAGGATGTCGGGGAAGCGTCCCTTCATCTCCCAGGCGTTGAAGAACGGTTGCCAGTCGATGTACTCACGCAGCTCGGCCAGGTCGTAGTCGAGGAATTCCCGTATCCCCGTGCCGATGGCGGGCACCGGGGGCGTGTAGCCGTCCCAGTCGATCGGCGTCCGGTTGGCGCGGGCCTTCTCCAGCGTCAGCATCGGCCGCTCGTTTTTCTGGGCGTGCCGCTCGCGCAGCGAGGCGTAGTCGGCCGCGGTGGCCTCCAGCAGACCCGGACGCTGCCTTTCGTCGAGCAGCGCGGCCGCGACCGGCACCGACCGGGAGGCGTCCTTGACCCAGACCACCGGGCCGCTGCGCCGCGGCGCCACCTTGACCGCGGTGTGCGCGCGAGAGGTGGTCGCGCCACCGATCAGCAACGGGATCTCCAGGCCCTTGCGTTCCATCTCGACGGCGAAGTTGACCATCTCGTCCAGCGACGGGGTGATCAGGCCGGACAGCCCGATGATGTCGGCGCCGTACTCTTCGGCCGCAGCCAGGATCTTCTCGGCCGGCACCATCACACCGAGGTCGATCACCTCGAAGTTGTTGCACTGCAGGACGACCCCGACGATGTTCTTGCCGATGTCGTGGACGTCGCCCTTGACCGTCGCCATGATGATGGTGCCGTTGGTGTCCTTGCCGGCCGCAGCGCCCGACTCCTCTTTCTCCTTCTCGATGAACGGCAGCAGGTAGGCGACGGCCTTCTTCATCACCCGAGCCGACTTCACCACCTGGGGCAGGAACATCTTGCCCGCGCCGAAGAGTTCGCCGACGACGTTCATGCCGTCCATCAGCGGGCCCTCGATCACCTCGATGGGCCGGCCGCCCGCGGCGTCGATCTCGGCCCGCAACTCCTCGGTGTCGTCGTCGACGTGGGCGTCGATACCCTTGACCAGCGCGTGGGTGATCCGCTCGCGCACCGGCAGGCTGCGCCATTCCGCGACCTGCGCGTCGCCGGCCTCTTCCTTGCTGTTGAAGCGCTCGGCGATCTCCAGCAGCCGTTCGGCGGCGTCCTCGCGCCGGTTCAGCACGACGTCCTCGATGCGCTCCCGCAGCTCGGCGTCGATGGAGTCGTAGGGCACCAGTGCTCCGGCGTTGACGATGCCCATGTCCAGACCGGCGTTGATGGCGTGGTACAGGAACACCGCGTGGATCGCCTCGCGGACCGGGTTGTTGCCGCGGAACGAGAAGGACACGTTCGAGATGCCGCCGGAGATGTGCACCCCGGGCAGGTTCTCCTTGATCCAGGCGCAGGCCTCGATGAAGTCGATCCCGTAGGTCGCGTGCTCCTCGATGCCGGTGGCCAGCGCGAAACAGTTCGGGTCGAAGATGATGTCCTCGGCCGGGAAGCCGACCTCCTCGGTCAGGATCCGGTAGGCGCGCCCGCAGATCTCCTTGCGGCGCTCCAGGTTGTCGGCCTGCCCCTGTTCGTCGAAGGCCATCACGACCACGGCGGCGCCGTACTTGCGGCACATCCGCGCCTCCCGGATGAACTTCTCCTCGCCCTCCTTCAGGGAGATCGAGTTGACGATCGGCTTGCCCTGCACGTTCTTCAGGCCGGCCTCGATGACCTCCCACTTGGACGAGTCGATCATCACCGGAACGCGGCTGATGTCCGGCTCGGCCGCGATCAGCTTGGTGAACCGGTCCATCGCGGCGACGCCGTCGATCATGCCCTCGTCCATGTTGATGTCGATGACCTGGGCGCCGACCTCGACCTGCTGCAGGGCCACCGACAGGGCGGTGTCGTAGTCCTCGGCCTTGATCAGGTTGCGGAACCGGGCCGAGCCGGTGATGTTGGTGCGCTCGCCGATGTTGACGAACAGCGAGTCGTCGGTGATGTTGAGCGGCTCCAGGCCCGACAGCCGGGTGGCCACCGGGACATCCGGCAGTTCGCGCGGTGTCTTGCCCTCGACGACCTTGGCGATCTCGGCGATGTGCGGCGGCGCGGTGCCGCAGCACCCGCCGACCAGGTTGACCAGGCCGGCCTCGGCGAATTCGGCGATGTAGCTGGCCTGGCGTTCCGGGGACTCGTCGTACTCGCCGAAGGCGTTGGGCAGGCCGGCGTTCGGGTAGCAGGAGACGAAGGTGTCCGCGATCCGCGCCATCTCGGCGATGTAGGGCCGCATCTCGGGCGCGCCGAGGGCACAGTTGAGTCCGATCGCGATCGGCTTGGCGTGTCTGATCGAGTTCCAGAAGGCCTCGGTGACCTGGCCGGACAACGTCCGCCCGGAGGCGTCGGTGATGGTGCCCGAGATGATCACCGGCCAGCGGCGGCCGCGCTCCTCGAACAGCGTCTCGATGGCGAACACCGCCGCCTTGGCGTTGAGCGAGTCGAAGATCGTCTCGACGAGGATGAGGTCGGATCCGCCGTCGACCAGCCCGTTGGCGGCTTCGAGGTAGGCGGCGACCAGCTGGTCGTAGGAGACGTTGCGGGCGCCGGGGTCGTTGACGTCCGGCGAGATGGACGCCGTCCGGGTCGTCGGCCCGAGGGTGCCGGCGACGTAGCGGGGCTTGTCGGTGGTGCTGTACTCGTCGGCGGCCTTGCGGGCCAGGACGGCGCCGGCGTAGTTGAGCTCGTAGCTCAGCTCGGACATGTCGTAGTCGGCCATCGACACCGCGTTCGCGTTGAACGTGTTGGTCTCGATGATGTCGGCACCCGCCTCGAGATATTCGCGGTGGATCCCCTCGATGATCTGCGGCTGGGTCAGGTTGAGCAGATCGTTGTTTCCCTGGAGCGCGGTCGGCCACTCGGTGAAACGGTCGCCGCGGTAGCCGGCCTCGTCGGGGCGGTCGCGCTGGATCGCCGTGCCCATCGCGCCGTCGATCACCACGATCCGCCGGCGCAGTTCAGCGCTGAGCTGGTCGGTGCAGTCGGGGCGGATGTTCGGCTCGAACCTGTCCGAATCGGCGTTCACGTGCGCTCCTTCCGTAACGGAAGGCGTCCTTGACTCTGTCGAGCGTGGCGGCCAGCCGGCAGGACCGGAGGACCGTTGCAACGCCTCTCGACCGGAAAAAGTCTACGTCGTCACCCAGACGACGTCTGGACGCCCACTTCGTCGCCACGATCGCCCCCGGCCCGCTCGGCGATCGCGGCGCCCATGTTCAGGGCAACCACCCAACCAGGGTAGCCGGGTGCCCGAGTTCGCTGTCGACCCCGGTGTGCCGGACGACGCGAACAGGGCTGCGGGTCGATGCCCGTCATCTCGCCGACCCAGGGCTTACGCTGGCGTGGTGACCCCCTCGGATTTCCGCGGTCCCATGGGATCCGACCTGCCCGACCTGCACGACACCATCGTCGTCGCAGCGTTCGAAGGCTGGAACGACGCCGGTGACGCTGCCAGCGATGCGGTGCAGCATCTGGACTCGATCTGGGAAGCCCAGCCGATCGTGCAGATCGACGACGAGTCCTACTACGACTACCAGGTCAACCGGCCGGTGATTCGGCAGGTCGACGGCGTCACGCGGGAACTGGTGTGGCCGTCGATGCGGGTCTCGTACTGCCGGCCGCCGGGCAGCGATCGTGACATCGTGCTGATGCACGGCGTGGAACCCAACATGCGCTGGCGGACCTTCTGTACCGAACTGCTGACGATCGCCGAGAAGCTCGGCGCCCAGACCGTGGTGATCCTCGGGGCACTGCTCGCCGACACCCCCCACACCCGGCCGGTTCCGGTGTCCGGGGCGGCCTACTCGGCGGACTCGGCGAAGACGTTCGGGCTGGAGGAGACGCGCTATGAGGGGCCGACCGGGATCGCCGGGGTGTTCCAGGACGCCTGCGTTCAGGCCGGGATCCCCGCGGTGACGTTCTGGGCGGCGGTTCCGCACTACGTGTCGCAGCCGCCGAATCCGAAGGCGACGGTCGCGCTGCTGCGACGGGTCGAGGACGTGCTCGACATCGAGGTACCGCTGGGCGACCTGCCCGCACAGGCCGAGGAGTGGGAGCAGGCGGTCACCGAGATGACCTCCGAGGACGACGAGATCGCCGAGTACGTGCAGTCGCTGGAGGAGCGCGGCGACGCCGAGGTGGACATGAGTGAGGCCATCGGCAAGATCGACGGCGACGCGCTGGCCGCGGAGTTCGAGCGCTACCTGCGCAGACGCGGGCGGTAGCGCCCGGGGGTCAGCGGTCCTCGAGTTCCTTGGTGCGCACTCCCATGGACCGGCCCAGTGCCGCCACCTCGGCATCCATCCGGGGAAGCAGGTCCGGGACGAAACTCAGCACCCGGTTCTGCACCAGCGCGGTGGACAACACCGGCCGCAGCCAGCGCAACAACCCCACCCAGCCCGGGCAGTTGACCTGTCGTTTGCGCTGTTCGATACCGGCGACGAAGGCCTCCCCGCACGCCTGCACCGAGGTCGTCTGGTTCAGCGGGAACGGCAGCTTGGACAGCATCTCGCCGAAGGTCGGCAGGTCGGCCTTGACGTCGCGCACCAGCGGGGTGTCGATCCATGACATGTGCGCAGAGCCGACGTCGACGCCCCGGGCGGCCACTTCCAGCCGCAGCGCGTTGGCGAAGTGCTCGACGGCCGCCTTGGCGGCGTTGTAGGGGGCCAACCCGGGGGCGGCGGCATAGGCGGCCAGCGACGAGACGATCAACACATAGCCGCGCCGCTCGAGCACCGCCGGCAGGGTCGCGCGCACCGTGTGGAACACGCCGGTGACATTGACGTCCATCAGCGTCTGGAATGCCTCCGGGTCCACCTGCTGAACCGATCCGTAGGTGGCGATGCCGGCATTGGCCAGCACGACGTCGATGCCGCCGAACCGCTCGACCGCGGCAGCGGCGGCATCCTGCATCGCCGTGAGGTTCCTCACATCGGCGACGACGGTGAGCACCCGCTCGTCGCCCAGCTGCGCGACGAGCTCGGCCAACGGCTCCTCGTCGAGGTCGGTGAGCACCAGGCTGGCGCCGCGGGCGTGCAGCCGGCGTGCCACCTCGGCGCCCACACCGCGCGCGCCACCGGTGATGAAGACAGTCTTTCCCGTCACCGAACCCATGTCCGGCAACCTACTCGCACGACCCCGGCTCGATGCGGGATTCCGGCGACCCGGTCAGGCGGTCACAGCGCGATGCCGAGCAGCGCGTCGACCGCTGCGGCCACCGTCGCTGCGGCGGTGTCGTCGTGCCCGCCGTAGGACAATGCGTCTGTGGCCCAACCATCAAGGGCGGCAAGCGCTTTAGGGGTGTCGAGATCATCGGCCAGATAACGCCTGACCCGCGCGACGACGTCGGTGGCGTCCGGTGCGCCGGCAAGCGCGGTGGCGCTGCGCCACCGGTGCAGCCGGGCCTGGGCCTGCTCGAGGACCTCCTGGCTCCAGAACCGGTCGGCACGGTAGTGCCCGGCCAGCAGACCCAACCGGATGGCCGCCGGATCGACCCCCTCGGCGCGCAGCCCCGACACCAGGACCAGGTTGCCCCGGCTCTTCGACATCTTGTGCCCGTCCCAGCCGATCATCCCGGCATGCACGTAGTGGCGGGCGAACCGCCGCTCACCGGTCACACACTCGGCGTGGGCGGCGGAGAACTCGTGGTGCGGGAAGATCAGGTCGCTGCCGCCGCCCTGGATGTCGAGCACCGCTCCGATGCGACTGAGCGCGATGGCGGCGCATTCGACGTGCCAGCCCGGCCGGCCCGCGCCGAACGGCGAGGGCCAACTGGGCTCCCCCGGCCGCTCGACCCGCCACAACAGCGCGTCGAGGGGGTCGCGCTTACCGGCCCGCTCGGGGTCACCGCCGCGCTCGGCCGACAGGGTCAGCATGGTGTCGCGGTCATAGCCCGACTCGTAGCCGAACTGCAGCGTGGCGCCGGCGCGGAAGTACACATCCGGGTACTGCGCGTCGTCGACGACGTAGGCGGCCCCGGAGGCCAGCATCTTCTCGACCACCTCGATGACCTCGGCGATCGACTCGGTGGCAGCGATGTAGTCCCGCGGCGGCAGCACCCGCATCGCCGCCATGTCCTCGCTGAACAACGCGGTCTCCTGGACGGCGAGCTGACGCCAGTCCACGCCGTCGCGGTGTGCCCGCTCGAACAGCGGGTCGTCGACGTCGGTGATGTTCTGCACGTAGTGCACCTCGTGGCCGGCGTCGAGCCAGAGCCGGTTCACCAGGTCGAAGGTCAGGTAGGTGGCGGCGTGGCCCAGATGGGTCGCGTCGTAGGGCGTGATCCCGCACACGTACATGGTGGCGGTGGGACCCGGTGTCACCGGGCGCACCTGGCGGTCGGCGCTGTCGTAGAGGCGAAGGGCCGGCCCACGACCCGGCAGGGTCGGGACGCCCGGCGCTGACCACGATTGCATGCCGTCGACTTTAGACATCCCCGGATTCGACATCGCGGACGGCGGTTTCATTCCCGGTCGTTCACCGCCGGTAGGCCGCCTTGATCTCGGCCAGCAGCACCGGCGCCAGTTCGGGGCGGCACATCAGCAGGTCGGGCAGGTAGGGGTCGCGCCGGTTGTAGATCAGCGGGGCTCCGCCCAGCCGCGACGCGTGCATGCCGGCCGCCCACAGCACCCCCGCGGGGGCCGCCGAGTCCCACTCCCACTGCCCGCCGGCATGCACGTAGGCGTCGACGTCGCCGCGCACCACGGCCATGGCCTTGGCTCCCGCCGACCCGATCCGGATCAGCTGGATGTCGAGACGGTCCCGCAGGTGCCACAGCACCGCGGGCGGACGGTTCGAGCTCGCGGTGATCCGGATCGGGCCGTCGGCGCGCGGCCGCGGGGGTGTGACGGTGTCGCTGCGGTACACCTCGCCGCGGGCCGGCAGGGCCACGGCCGCGTCGGTGATCGTGCCGCCGGCTCCCTCGGCGCCGCGCTGCCACAGCGCGATGTGGACCGCCCAGTCGGTGCGACCGGGCATCGAGTACTCATGGGTGCCGTCCACGGGGTCGACGATCCAGACCCGATCGGCGTCGACGCGGGAGATGTCGTCGGGGGCCTCCTCGGACAGCACCGCGTCATGCGGGCGCTCCCGGTGCAGCCGGTCCAGGATCAGCGTGTTCGCCCGCTTGTCGCCGGCGTCGCCGAGCGAGTAGGGGTCGTAGAAATCCCCGTAACCGATCTGCTCGCGCATGGCCAGCAGCAGCTCGCCCGCCTCCTCGGCCATGTCCGCGGCCAGCGCTGCGTCGGTATGCGTCGTCACTGGATCAGTAGATCACTTCAGAACGCCGGCCACGGTATCGGCCGTCGCCGGTCGGGGGTGGGCATCACCGGATTACGCAGCAGGGCAACGACTCTGGATCGCAATGCGGCGACCTCACGGTCGGTGATGTGGCCGCACAGCTCGTCGGCCAGCCCGCCGTCGATGGCGTCGCGCAACGCAGCCACGTCCCCGAGCACCTCGTCGTCGACGGGTTTTCCGGCCCAGCCCCACAACACGGTGCGCAGCTTGTCCTCGACGTGCAGGCTCACTCCGTGGTCGACACCGTAGACCCGGCCGTCCTTGCCGGACAGGACATGCCCGCCCTTGCGGTCGGCGTTGTTGATCAGCACGTCGAACACCGCCAGCCGGTGCAACCGCTCGTCGTCGGCATGCACCAGGGTCACCTCGTCGCCGGCGTAGTCGTAGGCCTGCAGCACCGGAAGGAACCCGGCCGGGATCCGACCCGCGGGCAGCAGGTCGACCAGGTCCGGACCGGTGTCGACGGTGACGGCGTCGACAGCCGGGTCGTCGCCGGGCTGGTCGACCCAGCGCTGCAGCATTCCCGGCCCGGCCGGCCCGTCGCGAATAATGGTCAGCGGCACCACGTTCCAGCGCAGGGCAGCCGAGACGAGGTAGGCGGCGAGCTCCCGGCCGGCCAGCGTGCCGTCCGGGAAGTCCCACAACGGAGCCTCCCCGGCCACCGGCTTGTAGACGCAGTGCACGGTCAGCTCGGCCAGAACCGACTCACAGAGGAAGGTCGCGTTGCTCGCCGAGCGGATCCGGCCGATGACGTTCAGCTCACCGCGACGCAGCACCTCCTCGGCGGCGGCGTCGTGGGCCTCGGGATCAGATGCCGTCGTCATCGTCGACTTCGGCCAGCTCACCGCGCCGGTACCCGTTGGTGCGCACACAGGTGTGCCCCTCGGGGTCCAGCGGCTCGTCGCACAACGGGCAGGGCGGACGTCCGGCCGAGATGACGCGGTTGGAGCGCGTCGCGAACTCGCGGGCCGACTCGGGCGTCAGGAACACCCGGACGGCGTCTGGGCCTTCGTCGGAATCGTCGAGCACCACCGATGCGTCGAACTCGGTCTCGGAGACGGCGAGCAGTTCCACCACCACCGTCTGCGCCTCGGAATCCCAGCCCAGCCCCATGGTGCCGACCCGGAACTCGGCGTCGACCGGGGTGACCAGCGGGCTGAGGTCCTCGACCTCATCGGTCTCCGGCGGGATCGGCGTGCCGAACCGGCGGTTGATCTCGAGCAGCAGCGCCGCGATCCGCTCGGCGAGCACTTCCACTTGCTGTTTTTCCAGAATCACCGAGATCACGCGCTTGTCGTGGACGGCCTGCAGGTAGAAGGTCCGGTTTCCCGGCTGACCCACGGTGCCGGCCACGAAGCGGTCGGGGGTTCGGAAGACGTGGATTTCGCGGGCCATGGCAGTGTCCAAAATACCGGTTATGCCACGTGAGCCGTAATCGCACCGTCGGTGTTCACTCCGCGGAGCCACCCACCACGGCGTCGCCGGTGGGCACACCACCGGTTTCGGACGTGCCGGCCTCGGGCACGGCGGCGAGCGCGGCGTTCAGCGCCGCCCCGGTGTGGTTGACGTGGACGACGAACGGGCGCACCGTCGTGTACCGGATCACGCTGACCGAGGCGGGGTCGGCGTTGATCCGCTGGAAACTGTCCAGATGCGTGCCGAGCGCGTCGGCGAGAACCGCCTTGATGACGTCGCCGTGGGTGCAGGCGATCCAGAGCACGTCGTTGCCGTGTTCGTCGGCCAGCCGGCGGTCGTGTTCGCGGACCGCGGCGACCGCGCGGGCCTGCACCGCGGCCAGGCCCTCACCCTCGGGGAACACCGCGGCGCTGGGCTGCTGCTGCACCACCGCCCACAACGGTTCTTTGACCAGGTCGCCGATCTTTCGGCCGGTCCATGCACCGTAGTCGACCTCGGCGAGGCGGTCCTCGATCACCGGCTCCACGCCCAGAGCGGCGGCCAGCGGCTCGACCGTGCGCCCGCACCGCAGCAGCGGTGAACGCACGATGGCGCGGATCGGCAGCGACCCGATCCGCTCGACCAGCGCGGCAGCCTGCTCACGGCCGCGGTCGTCCAGGTCGACCCCGGCCGAGCGGCCCGCCAGCGTGTGGGCGGTGTTCGACGTGGAGCGTCCGTGCCGCAGCAGCAGGACGGTCATGTCACCTCCTCGCAGACCGGGGTCACGTCGCGGCCACCACCCCGGTCGACAGCAGCCCCAGCACCACGGCGCCGAGTGCGATCCGGTAGCCGACGAACCAGTACATGCTGTGCCCCACCAGGAAACGCAGGAACCAGGCGATGGCGGCGAACCCGACCACGAACGCGATGACCGTCGACACCAGCAGCTGGGCGCCGGTGGCGCTCATCCCCTCTCCGACCGGTGCGAACGCATCCGGGAGCGAGAACAGGCCGGAGGCGAACACCGCGGGGATGGCCAGCAGGAACCCGAACCGCGCGGCCAGCTCGCGGTGCATCCCGAGGAACAGGCCTGCACTGATGGTGGCACCGGACCGGGACACGCCGGGAATCAGGGCCAGGCATTGGGCGAGGCCGACGATGATGGCGTCCTTCCAGGTGAGTTTCTCCACGGTACGCGTCTGCCGGCCGGCGTACTCGGCGGCGGCGATCACCACCGAGAACACGATGAGCGCGCCGGCCACCAGCCACAGGTTGCGCGCTCCGGTGCGGATCTCGTCCTTGAACAGCAGCCCGACCACGCTGATCGGGATGGTGCCGATGATCACCCACCAGCCGAGCCAGTAGTCGGCGTCGCGGCGGGCCGCCGCGAACAGGCCGGCCCACCAGGACCTGACGATCCGCACGATGTCGCGCGCGAAGTAGACCAGCACGGCCGCCTCGGTGCCCAATTGGCTGACTGCGGTGAACGACGCACCGGCGTCCTCGTCGAAGAACACCCGCGACGCGATGGCCAGGTGGCCGGAGGAGGAAACCGGCAGGAATTCGGTCAGGCCCTGCAGGACCGACAGGACGACGACCTGCAACCAGGACATCGCGGGTACGTCCGTCACGACGACGACCGTACCGTGAGCCGGGGTCAGCGGCCGTTGCGCGGTACCGGCTGCGCATCGGCGACGGCATCACGCACCGCCGCGGTCATGCTGCGCTCGTCGGACAGGTCGATGTCGGTGAGCTTGCGGGTCGCGGTGGCGACCACATCCTCGGCCTGCGGGACCGGACCGCGCAGTCGCGGCCGGTACACCTCGACGACCAGAGCCTGCCGCTCGATGTGGAACGAGAAACTGCGTCCGTCGCCGACCTGCCCGAACCCGCTGGCGTGGACACCGGTCGTGATGTCCTCGACAGCAAACCCCTGACCATTCATATCGCTATCTGCAAGAAGGGTCATGCTCCGTACCATACCGTCGGATACGTCAATTGGCGGTGCGGACTCGGCCGATTCGGCCATTACGAGTTGAATACACTGGCTCTTCGATCAGGTTTGGTCCGCACAACCGAGAGCTACCCCTTGTCGCGCTGCATAAACATACCGGCGCTGCTGGTTCTGCCCGCCGTGGCGGCACTGGCAAGCGTGCTGGTGGCGTGTTCGTCGAACCCCGTCGACGCTCCACCGCCCACGATCACACCGGCCAG
>JAXHTL010000419.1:0-1212 GCA_034190095.1 Actinomycetota bacterium | reverse complement strand
TGTACTGACCACGGACGTTAGGTACGGCGTGGCGTGGTGACATGACGAAGACCTCCGAGTGAAGTGCGAGCTGTCTAGGAACGCACCCATCACTTCGGAGGTCTTCGTGTCCCACCGTAATGCCCCTTTGTCCGAAACCGGTCGTCTGCGCCTGGCCCGCTGCGTCGTCGAAGATTGTTGGTCACTACGACGAGCTGCTGAACGGTTCCAGGTCGCGGTTACCACTGCGGCCCGCTGGGCGTCGCGCTACCGCGAATTCGGTCCGGCCGGCATGGCTGACCGCAGCTCGCGCCCACATCGCAGCCCGAATCAGACGCCGAACCGAACCGAGCGGCGCATCATCAAGGTCCGGGTGCTGCGCCGCTGGGGACCGGCGCGTATCGGCTATCTGCTGGGCATCCACCCCTCGACCGTGCATCGGGTACTGACCCGCTATGGGCTGGCAAGGCTGCGGTGGCTGGACCGGCCCACTGGGCGGGTGATCCGCAGGATCGAAACTTCACACTGCGGCGAACTGGTGCACGTCGACGTCAAGAAACTCGGCAAGATCCCCGCCGGTGGCGGCTGGCGCATGCTGGGCCGCCCGGTCGGCAACCGTAACTCCCAGGCCGATAAAGGCACCGGTCAACGGACTGTGCACGGTAACCCGCTCCACGGCCACCACTACCTGCATACCGCGATCGACGCCCACTCCAGGCTCGTCTACTCCGAACTACTGGTCAATGAACGCAAAGAAACCGCGGCAGCCTTTTGGCGACGGGCCAATGCCTGGTTCGCCGAATGCGGTATCGCCGTACGAAAAGTACTGACAGACAATGGTTCCTGCTACCGATCACATGCCTTCCGCGACGCTCTTGGTGACATCGAACACCGGCGCACACGCCCGTACCGCCCGCAGACCAACGGCAAGGTGGAGAGATTTCACCGGACCCTGGCTGATGAATGGGCCTACGCCCGGCTCTACACCAGCGATGTTGAACGCTGCTCAGAATTCCCCATCTGGCTGCACACCTACAATTACCACCGCGGCCACACCGCACTCGGCGGTCAACCACCCGCCAGCCGCGTACCTAACCTCTCAGGTCAGTACATCTAGATCAGCCCGCACCCTTGCCGTTGTCGACCCGGTAGACCGCTCCGTGGACGGCCGCCGCGTCATCACTGGCCAGAAACGCGATCGTCTTCGCCACATCGACGGTGTCCATGAACCCG
>JAXHTL010000418.1:0-1214 GCA_034190095.1 Actinomycetota bacterium | reverse complement strand
GGACACGGTGGCCACCTGGCCGATGGCCTGGCTGTCCTTGACCGGGGTCGCGGAGGCCAGCAGCGCCTCGGAGACAGCATCGGCAGCCTTGCTGATGCCCGCGCCGAGCGCGATCGGGTTGGCGCCGGCGGCGACGTTGCGCAGCCCGCCTTTGACCAGGGCCTGCGCCAGCACGGTCGCGGTGGTGGTGCCGTCACCGGCGACATCGTTGGTCTTGGTGGCCACCGACTTCACCAGCTGCGCACCGAGGTTCTCGAAGGGATCTTCGAGATCGATGTCGCGGGCGATGGTCACGCCGTCGTTGGTGACCGTCGGCCCGCCGAACGCTTTGGCGAGCACGACATGCCGGCCGCGCGGGCCCAAGGTCACCTTGACCGCGTCGGCGAGCTTGTCCACGCCGGCCTCCATGGCGCGGCGCGCGGTTTCGTTGAACTCAATCTGTTTGCTCATAGATGTCTTTCCCTATATCGAGGGCTCAACGTATGCCGCCCCGGACATCACCCGTGCATGCGGGTAAGTCCGGGGCGGAACACGATTCGCTTACTTGGCGACGACAGCCAGAATGTCGCGGGCCGAGAGGATCAGGTACTCCTCGTTGTTGTACTTGATCTCGGTGCCGCCGTACTTGCTGTAGATGACCACGTCGCCCTCCGACACGTCCAGAGGAATCCGCTTCTCGCCATCCTCATCCCAGCGGCCGGGGCCAACTGCGACGACGGTGCCTTCCTGCGGCTTCTCCTTGGCGGTGTCGGGGATGACCAGACCGGAAGCGGTCGTGGTCTCGGCCTCATTGGCCTGTACGAGGATCTTGTCCTCGAGTGGCTTGATGTTAACGCTCGCCACGATGGAGCCCCTTCACTGTTACTGATGTAGGTGTGTGTACGTGACCGCCGGTTGTCCGCCTCGCGCCGTCGTCGCGGGTGTCGACACGGGGTGGCCCGACTGCCACCTAGCACTCTATACACGCGAGTGCTAGCACTCAAGGCTGGGTAGGTGCCTGTTTCGACCGGACACGAAAAAGGGGCACCCGGGTGGGCGCCCCTTCTCCCGATTGTCCGCTCAGCGGACGTCGGTCTGAATGTCCGCTCAGCGGACGTCGACGTAGTAGACCTGGCCGGTGACGACGTCCTGGCGGTTGTCGTCGTTGTAGCCGGCGTTGGGCACGGTGCCGCGCAGGGCCGGTCCGGGCTGTACGGCCACCACGGTGGCCTGGG
>JAXHTL010000417.1:0-1323 GCA_034190095.1 Actinomycetota bacterium | reverse complement strand
GGCTGCGGGTCGGCTTCTCCCCGAACCTCGGTTTCGTGCGCAACGATCCCGACGTCGAGGCCGCGGTGCGGTCCGCGGTGGCGGTGCTGGCCGAAGCGGGCGCGACGGTCGACGAGGTCGATCCGGGGTTCACCGACCCGGTCGAGGCCTTCCACGTGTTGTGGTTCTCCGGGGAGGCCAAGGTGTTGCAGCCCTACGGATCGCTGGCCGAGCTGACCGGACGGGCCGATGCGGGCTTGCTGCGCACCGCGGTGGCCGGCGCCGCCTGTTCGGCGTCGGACTATCTGGATGCGATGGCGGTCCGGATGCGGTTGGGGCAGCTGATGGGCCGCTTCCACGAGCGCTACGACGTTCTGGTCACCCCGACGCTGCCGCTGCCGGCGTTCCCGGTCGGGCAGGATGTGCCCGATGGGTCGCTCTCGCCGGACTGGACGAGCTGGACGCCCTACACCTATCCGTTCAACATGACCCAGCAGCCCGCGTTGAGCGTGCCGTGCGGGTTCACCGCCGCCGGGCTGCCGGTCGGGCTGCAGATCGTCGGGGCCCGGCACGCCGATGCGACGGTGCTGCGGGTGGGGCAGGCCTATCAGACGGTGACCGACTGGCACCGGCGCACGCCGACAGTGATGACGCAGGAGGACGCGAAGTGAGCAGACTGATCACCGTCTCGTTGGACAAGCGGGGCGTGAGCTGCACGGCCCGGTTGCTCGAGGAACAGGCCCCGCGAACCTGCGCGGCGGTGTGGGACGCCATGGCTAACGGGCCGGTGTGCTCGCAAGTCTTTCATGGCAAGTACGCCCGCAACGAGATCTACTCCCTGCTGCCGGCCTTCACCGCGGCCGACCCGGGGCTGGAGAACACCACCGTCACGCCGATCCCGGGGGACCTGTGCTGGTTCTCGTTCAGCTCCGACCAGCTCGGCAACCCGGCTTACGGGTACGAGAACTCCACCGGCACCGGGACCACCGGCGCGATCGTGGACCTGGCGTTGTTCTACGGGCGCAACAACCTGCTGATCAACGGTGACCAGGGTTGGGTGCCCGGCAATGTGTTCGGTGAGATCATCGAGGGCCTGCCCGAGATGGCGGCCGCCTGCCAGGATCTGTGGATGGGCGGGGTGCGGGGGGAAACGCTGAGTTTCCAGCGGGCTTGAGCGTAGTGTGCTGGCTGACGGCAAAGCCATTGTGAGCGAATCGTTACCGTAGCGGGACCGGTTAGCGGAGCGGTCCGCTACGGTTTGTGAGTCGGGACTATAGCGATGTGAGGGGAATGGCGATGCTGAGGCGAGCGGTACTTGGACTGGTGACCACGATCGCGTTGACC
>JAXHTL010000416.1:0-1338 GCA_034190095.1 Actinomycetota bacterium | reverse complement strand
AAACGGGACTATCTCGTTAACGGTGTTTCCGGCGGTTTTCATCAGTAGGTTTCGGCTGCCGGGAATCGGTCGGCGAAGGTGATCGCGAACGCGTTCAGGGCAGGTTTCCACCGCATCGTCCATCGTGCCCTGCCGGCGCCGGTCGGGTCCAGTGATCGGGTGACCAGGTAGAGGCACTTGAGTGCGGCCTGCTCGGAGGGGAAGTGTCCGCGGGCCTTGATCGCGCGGCGGTAGCGGGCATTGAGCGACTCGATCGCATTCGTCGAGCAGATCACCCGCCGTATCTCCACGTCGTAGTCCAGGAACGGAATGAACTCTGCCCAGGCGTTGTCCCACAGGCGGATCACTGCCGGGTAGCGCTGCCCCCATTTCTCGGCCAGGTCGTCGAACGCCGCCCGGGCCGAGGTCGCATTGACCGCGGTGTAGATCGGCTTCACATCACGTTTGATCTCATCCCAGTACTTGCGGGAGGTGAGCCGAAACGTGTTGCGCAGCAAGTGAATGATGCAGGTCTGCACGATCGCCTGCGGCCACACGTTGCCGACCACCTCGGGCAGCCCTTTGAGCCCGTCGCAGACGACGAAGAACGTGTCCCTGACACCGCGGTTGCGCAGATCGGTGAGCACGCTCATCCAGAACTTGGCACCCTCCCCGCCGGCGCCGGCCCACAAGCCGAGAATATCGCGTTCCCCGGCCAAGGTGACCCCGATCGCGGCGTAGAACGGCCGGTTGGCGACCTGGCCGTCGCGGACCTTGACCACGATCGCGTCGATGAAGATCGCGGCGTAGGTTTCATCCAGCGGCCGCACCGACCAGTCGTTCATCTCCTCGATCACCTTGTCGGTGATCCGGCTGATCGTCTCCTTCGACACCGAGGCGCCGTAGATCTCGGCGAAATGCGCCGAGATCTCCCCGGTGGTCAAGCCCTTCGCGTACAGCGACAACACCACCTCGTCGACCCCAGACAGCCGGCGTTGGCGTTTCTTCACGATCTGCGGCTCGAACGTCGCCGCTCGATCCCGCGGCACGTCGAGCTCGACCGGGCCGGTGGTGTCGGTCAGCACCGTCTTGGTGCGGGTGCCGTTGCGAATGTTGCCGGCCCCCGCCTCGGGCGGGTCGTGTTTCTCATAGCCGAGGTGCTCGGTCATCTCCTCATCAAGGGCGGTTTCGATCACCGTCTTGGTCAGCTGTTTGAGCAGCCCGTCGGGCCCGGTCAGCGACAGGCCCTGTTCCTGGGCCAATCGGACCAGCTCGACCGCAGCCTTCTGCTCTGCGGACTGCTCTGCCGCCTTCTTCTTCGCCACATCTTCCAGTGTCGTCATCACGGCACCTTTCTCG
>JAXHTL010000415.1:0-1342 GCA_034190095.1 Actinomycetota bacterium | reverse complement strand
CACCGACATCTCCGTCAAGCTGATCCAGCCCGTCGCCATGGACGAGGGCCTGCGCTTCGCGATCCGCGAGGGCGGCCGCACCGTCGGCGCCGGCCGGGTCACCAAGATCATCAAGTGATGACCTAGGCATTCAGCCAACAGGAGTGGCATCCACCCGAAAGGGTGGGTGCCACTTTTGCTTTCGCGGGCGTGCCGGCGGCCGTCTGACGTGCGGGGACAACCACGAAGGGCGCGGCTTTGATAGCATTTGCCGACGTAAACTCAGTGAATCGAAGGCGCTGATGGACGCAGAGCAAACACAACCGATCCCGGTACCCGGGGCGAACGCCGGCACCGCCCGTTTCCGGGTCGACCCCTGGCGGGCCCTGGCTTGTGTGTCGACCGCGGTGTCGGTCGCCGCGATCGCCACGCTGGTCTGGACGGCGGGGAAGCTGACCGACGCGACGCAGGCGGAACGGGTGGAGACCGACGCCGCCGCATCGGCGCCCGCTTCGGTCGTCGAGGCCCCCGTCGAGCCGGATGACGATGCCGCCGGTCCCGCGGGGATCGAGGGCCTGGCCGCCGACATGATGGACCTCACGCCGAAACCGCAAGCGGCCGCCGAGCCCGCCGGCGACGACGGCGGACTGGCCATCGAGCAGTTCTTCCCGGGGTCGGCGAGCGTGTCCGCGCCGGCCGATCCCGTGGTGGCCGCGGCCCCGGCCCCGGCGAACCCGGTCCCGCCGCCCTGGACGGTGGACACCGTCGACCTCGCCGCCCTGCTGCCGCCGGAGGTCGTCGCATCGGCAGTGGCGCCGCAGCTGTCCATCGACGCCATCATCGCGGCGGTCACCGGCACCGCGGCGTGGGTGGGTTCCGGTGCGTTCACCCTGCTGGGCGATGCGATCGTGGCGTCGGCACTCAACAACGGCGCGAACCCGGCCCAGCCGGGCGATGCGCTCGCGGCGCTGATGGCCCCGCTGTCTCAGCTGCCGCCCCCCGCGGCGCTGGACATGAGCCAGCTGTCGTCGTTGCCGGCTGTGGACTGGAGCCAGCTGCCGCCGCCGCCCGCGGTGAACTGGGCCCAGTTGCCGCCGTTGCCCGGGCCCGACCTGTCGGCGCTGGACCTGTCCAAGCTTCCGCCGCTGCAGTTGGACATCACCAAGATCCCGCCGCCGCAGTTGCCGCCGCCGCCCCAGTTGCCGCCGCCGCCGTACATCCCGCCGATCAACTGGTTCTGGTGGGTGCCGCACTTCTGATCCGGCCTCCGGTGCAGAACCGGCGTGTAACACCCGCGCACCCCTCGGCGATGTTCTGATCAACGGCCGTCGAGGGGTCGGCCGGGTTCTTTCACGAGCGTTGG
>JAXHTL010000414.1:0-1371 GCA_034190095.1 Actinomycetota bacterium | reverse complement strand
GTTGAGGTGAGCCCTTCGGAGTGGTCCAGTCGTTGTGGGACTCTGTTGCCCGAGCGTTCGGGCAGGAAGAATCGGCAACGACATGACATCGAAGAAGCGCCGCCGGCACACCCCGGATCAGATCATCCGCAAGCTCGCCGAGGGCAACAAGCTGCTCGCCGGCGGCCAGGAACTCGACGAGGTGTGCCGTCACCTCGAGATCGCCGAGTCGACGTGGCACCGCTGGATGGCGCAGTACGGCGGCATGAAGGCCAACGACGCCAAACGGCTCAAGGAACTGGAAGCCGAGAACGCCCGGCTCAAGAAAATGGTGGCCAACCAGGCCCTCGACATCGACATGCTCAAGGAGATCTCGGCGGGAAACTTCTGACCCCGAACCGCAAGCGCAGCGCCGTGACGATGCTGCGCGACCGGTTCGGGGTGTCCCAACGGCGCGCCTGCACCGTGGTAGGTCTGCACCGCTCCACGATGCGCCTGACGCCGCCACCGATCAGCACCGAGGAGGCCGAGCTGCGTGCCTGGCTGCGTAAGTTCTCCACCGATCGGCCCCGGTGGGGATGGCGCCGCGCTGCCAAGATGGCCCGCCGGGCGGGCTGGCAGGTCAACACCAAACGCATCCGCCGGCTGTGGCGTGAGGAGGGCCTGCGGGTCCCGCAGCACCGCCGCAAGAAGCGATTGACCGGTATCGGTGTGCCGGTCGGGGCGATGTGCCCGATCCGTCCGAATGTGATCTGGGCGATGGACTTTCAGTTCGACACCACCGCCGAGGGTCGCACCCTCAAGATGTTGAACGTCATCGATGAGTTCACCCGCGAAGCGCTGGCGATCGAGGTGGACCGATCCATCGACGCCGACGGCGTCGTCGCTGTGCTGGATCGTCTGGCCCTGCACCATGGGGCACCGGTCTACGTGCGCTTCGACAACGGGCCTGAGTTCATCGCCCACGCCGTCAACGACTGGTGCCGATTCAACGGCACCGGTTCCCTGTTCATCGATCCCGGCTCGCCATGGCAGAACGCCTGGATTGAATCGTTCAACGGCCGGCTACGTGATGAGCTGCTCAACGCGTGGCGCTTCGACTCCTTGCTCGAAGCCCGCGTGATCATCGAAGACTGGCGCTGCGACTACAACGCCAATCGGCCTCACTCCGCCCACGGCGAGCTCACGCCCACCGAGTTCGCTCTACAGTGGACCACGACCCATCAACCCCAAGTCGCATAGCGACTGGACCACCGATCGGGTCCCCCTCAGAAGGGTCAGTCCCTGCACCCCCGCGCGCCCTTCGAGTTCATCGACATGTCGGTCAAGCAACCGTACGAGTCCGAGTGGAAAGAAAAAGTGCGGACGCGGATCCGTCGCTCGGACGGAGTG
>JAXHTL010000413.1:0-1384 GCA_034190095.1 Actinomycetota bacterium | reverse complement strand
TCTCCGCGCCGAACGACCCGCGTCTGCTCCCTGGAATTGCGCACATCGGTGACGACGCACTCGTCGAGCGGTGCGCCACCGAGCCGGTCCACCTTGACGTCGAAGCCCTGGGCCTCGAGCAAGGCGATGGTGACCGCGGCGTTGTCGGCGGCGCTCGCGATGGCGGCCGGGGTGAGCAGCACACCGCCCACGGCGGCGGCAATTCCACTGACCATCAGCATTGTTGCGCGCATGGTCCTACCTCTCTGTCGGCGTACCCGTCATCACGTACGACGGGCCGGGCCGGGAAGGGTTCAATGTCCTGGCGGCCGCGTGGACGTGCGGAGCGCCACCGTGGTGCGGCGCGGACACGGGTTTGTGAACCGAATCTCCGATTCCGCAGTGTCGAGGCCCGGGTTTCGCGCTAGGTTCGTCGTGTCCGGCTAACGGTTCGAGGTTTGGGGTCCGACCATGGAACTGTCCGTCCGTCCGTGGTTCACGACAGGAATCGCGCTCGTCGGTGCCGGTGCCATCGCGGTGGCACCGGTGGCGCCGCCGACACCTGACGTGCAGCTTCGCGCCGCCGTGACCCCGGTCAGCGCGGAGGTCGCGCTCGTCGACTCGCAGATCCCCTACATCCTGAGCCTGCCCGTGCTGCGGGCCCGCATCGGCAACTGGGTCGAACAGTGGGAGGTCTTCCTGCAGGGCCTGGCGTTGTCGGGGGCCGGTGTGGTCGAGACGGTGGCCGGCCTTCCCGACGTCACGGTGACGATCATCCAGCAGCTGGCCGATCTCGACTTTCAGGGCGCGCTGAACACGTTCGTCACCGCGGTCAGCGACGCCGTGGTCGACATCGGCGAGCCGCTGCTGACCTCGTGGATCTGGCGCCAGCAGAACGCCCTGGAGGTCGACGTCGCGCTGGTCGAGGCCTGGCCGCAAGCGTTCATCGACGTGGCCACGGCCTCGGTGAACGCCGCCGGCGAGGTGGTCAACGCGTCGTTGCAGGGGGCCAGTGAGGTAGCCCAGGCGATCCTGACGCTGAACCTGGAGAACATCGTCAACGCGGCGATCGAGGCCACCCAGGGTGTGGTGGCCTCCTTCGGCACCGGGGCCGGTCTCATCGTCGCGGGTATCGAGTCCGCGCAGATGGCGCTCGCCGAGGCGTGGATGGCCGGCCCGCCGCCGCCGTTCGGTGCGCAGGTCCCGGAGGAAGCGACCGTGGCCGACGTGCCCGATCCCGCGGCGTCCTTCGTGACCGTCGACGCGGCCGGGCAAGCCGATGTCGAGGAGACGGCCCCGGTCGAGGACGACGTGCCGGAGGAGGCGCTCGAGGATGGGGCGGGTGAACCCGAGGACGGCGCACTGGACACCGCTGAACTCGAGGACATCGAGACCGAGGAGACCG
>JAXHTL010000412.1:0-1402 GCA_034190095.1 Actinomycetota bacterium | reverse complement strand
CAAGCCCTGTTGAGGTCAACATCTGGTCTATCCCCAATTTCGATGTCATCCCCAGCCGGGCGCCCGGACGTCGCCCGGCATCCTGGGACCGTCCCGGCGGCCACTAGATTCGCACACATGTTCGACATTGCGCTTTCCGGTCCGGCCGTATTGGCCCAGGCCTCCGACGGTGACCTGATCGACGCGATCACCGGCTGCGCAGCCGCTGCCGCCGCGGCCGAGGCCCGCAAGTTCGCCGCACTGGCGGAGTTCCATCGGCGGCGCTGCGCCGACCCGCAACGGGCCCGCTGGGCCTGTGACGACACCGACGCCGCCGCTGCCGAGATCGGTGCGGCGCTGACCGTCTCCACCGGCCGCGCGGTCGGGCTGATGGACACCGCGCTCATCCTGCGCGACCGACTCCCCAAATTGAACCGTCGATTCCTGGCCGGGCAGGTCTACGAGCGGGTCGTCGCACGCATCGTGTGGCTGTGCGCGCTGGTCGTCGACGACGCTGTGTGGGCGGCCCTGGACGAGCAGTTCGCCGAAGGCGCCACTTCCTGGGGGGTGCTGTCGGGGGAGAAACTCGACACCGCAATCACGGTCTGGATCGAACTGCACGACCCCGATGCCGTCCGCCGGGCGCGGCTGGCCCAGCGGGACAGGGATTTCCGGGTCGGTAAACGTGACGATGCCACCGGCACCACCAGCGTATGGGGGCGGCTGCACACCGTGGACGCCGCAATCGCGGTGCAGCGGATCAACGCCATGATCGCCGGGGTGTGCGACCAGGACCCGCGCACCCTGGCACAGAAACGCGCCGACGCGGTGGGGGCAGTGTTCGCCGGGGTGTTCGAACTGCCCTGCCGGTGCGGGACCGCCGATTGCCTCGCCGCCACCCGTCCCGACGCGCGCGCGGCCAGCGTCGTGGTTCACGTCGTCGCCGACCGCGGCTCCCTCGATGCCGCAGCCGACCCCGCGCCGCAGCCTGACCCCGCGCCGCGACCTGCCCTGCGGCCGGCGCTGATCCCCGCGCTGCGCGGCGCGATCCTGCCCGCCCCGCTGCTGGCCGAGCTGATCGCGGGCGGCGCCGCGCTCCGCATTGTTGCCGGACCCGACAGCGTGCCCGCCAACCCCGGCTACCGCCCGCTCACGGCGCTCGACGAGTTCGTGCGCTGCCGGGACCTGACCTGCCGCCACCCGGGTTGTGACCGCCCGGCGGTGTACGCCGACCTCGACCACACCCAACCCTGGCCGGCCGGGTCAACCCATCCTGCCAACATCAAGGCTTACTGCCGTCTGCATCATCTGCTCAAGACGTTCTGGGACGGCTGGGGCGAACACCAATCGCCCGACGGCACGCTCACCCTCACCACCCCGACCGGCCACGTCTACCGAACCAAACCGTTCTCGGCGCTGCTGT
>JAXHTL010000411.1:0-1405 GCA_034190095.1 Actinomycetota bacterium | reverse complement strand
ATCCCGACGGTCGCGACGGTGCCCTGGACGACGGACCGGCTGCTGCACGTGCTGACCCGCGAGACCGAGACCACGAAGTGGCGCGACCCCAGCGGGACGGTGGGAGTGACCGAACTCACGCTGCACGAGGACTGGGTGGGGCGCCGGATCACCGACCTCGAAGCCGCCACCTCCGGGCGGGTGTCGTTTCTGATCCGCTTCGGCGCCGGGGTGCTGCCCGACGCCAAGACCGTCGTGCAGGCCGGCGACCAGGTGTACCTGGCCGCGATCGCCGGGCACATCGCCGAGGCGCTGGCGATCGCCGCGCTGCCGCCCGGCGAGGATCCGGAGGCCTAGCCATGCCGCGCACGCGAGGAGCAGCACTGTGAAAGTCGCGATCGCCGGAGCCGGTGCGGTGGGCCGGTCCATCGCCCGCGAACTGGTGGAGACCCATGAGGTCACGCTGCTCGAACGCAACCCCGACCACATCGACGTCGACGCGATCCCGGCGGCGCACTGGCGGCTGGGTGACGCCTGCGAGCTGAGCCTGCTCGAGTCGGTCAAGCTCGAGGAGTTCGACGTCGTCATCGCCGCGACCGGCGATGACAAGGCCAACGTCGTGGTCAGCCTGCTGTCGAAGACCGAGTTCGCGGTACCGCGGGTGGTGGCCCGGGTCAACGACCCGCGCAACGAATGGCTCTTCGACGAGGCGTGGGGGGTCGACGTCGCGGTGTCCACGCCCCGGATGCTGGCCTCACTGGTCGAAGAGGCGGTCTCCGTCGGCGATCTGGTGCGGTTGATGGAGTTCCGCAGAGGGCAGGCCAACCTGGTCGAGATCACCCTGCCCGACGACACCCCATGGGGCGGCAAACCGGTCAAGCGCCTCGAGTTGCCCCGGGACGCGTCCCTGGTCACGATTCTGCGCGGCCCGCGGGTCATCGTCCCCGAAGGCGACGAGCCGCTCGAGGGCGGAGACGAGTTGTTGTTCGTCGCGGTGACCGAGGTCGAGGACGAGTTGCGGGCCCAGGTGCTGAACCCCGGTCAGCGCTGAGCGTCGTCGCGGCTGCCGGGTTCGCTGTCGGTCACCGCGCTGTGCTGCGCCGTGTCGGCGTGTTCGCGCACCGCGCGCTGGGCGGACCTGATGGCCAGGTAGGTCACCAGGGCAGCCACCGCGGTCAACGGCCAGCCCATGGCGATCCGCGCCACCCCCAGCCATCCGGTCTGATCGGCGTCGTAGAGGTGGTGCTGCACCACGAACCGCGAGGTGAACACCAGCACCCAGACGACGGTGGCGATGTCGAACGCGAGCACCGCGCGGCGTACGTCGCGCCAGCCACCGCGGTCCTGGGCGTGCACCCAGCCCCAGATGTAGCCGACCACCGGTCTGCGGATCAGCACCGACGCGGCGAAGACCACCGCCCAGAAC
>JAXHTL010000410.1:0-1427 GCA_034190095.1 Actinomycetota bacterium | reverse complement strand
ACGTTGCCGAGCGCGACCGCGCCGCACACCGACGTCGAGCCGAGTCGCCGCCGGTCCGCGGGTCTGTCCCCGTCGGCTCGCCGAGGAGGCCGCATCGACGTCCGGCGCCGAGCCGACGCACGGCTTTGGCGGCCTGACCGCCGTCGCGCAGCCCCGGACCGCCAGGCACAACCTGGTACGGCAACAGGCGGCGTCAATTGTCTACAGCTGAATGCCTGCCGCGGGGAAACGGTCTCGGTCACGCGGCAGCGCGGGTACTACCGGACCCTGCTGACTGGCCGCCATCGCCGGAAGTGTCGTCGGCGCCCGGCGCGGCGTCGCTTTCGTCCGCCCCTTCGGCGTCCTCGTGATTGCCGGAGGTCTCGTCGTCGTCGGCCTGCGCAACCGTGTCGAGACCTCCGTCTGCCGCGCTGTCCTCGACCACCTCGGCGTCGTCGGCTGGTTCGACATCCTCTGACATATCGGGCTCATCGTCCTGGAGTGCAACCGCGCCAGCGGTGTTCTCTCCATCGAGATCCTCGGTGGTGGAGTCCAATTGATCGGCAACCCATTCGACATCTTCTTTGCGGTGTCTACCGTGATAGTCCGACGTCGCAGTCTCCACAGCGGACTCGCCAGCGCCATCGGTCGGGTCCACCGCGTCAGTCGGCGCGTCGGGGGCCGCGGCACCGGACGCGGGTGCCGCCGCCTCGTCCTGGCCCGACGGTGTTTCCGGGGTGGCCAGCGTCGTACTCGACGCCGCAGCGGCCACCTCGTCGTCAGGCGCCAGGCTGTTGCGGGCCGACGGTTCCTCCGCCGGCGCCAGTGGGTTGCCGCCCCCGTCCCAGCCGATTGCCCTGGCGATGGCCTGGTTCATGTCGATCAGCGAACCGAAAAACCCCGGACCCTGGCCGGTGGCCAGGTTGAACCGGATGATCGGCAGTCCGAGGATGTCGCGGTCGTAGTCCATGTCCAGAGCGTTGAACGCCGACCCGCCGGGGCTGAGCAAACCACCGAAAGCGATGCCGATCTTGGTGCCCTCGGGGAACGTCACGCCGATGCTCGGGCCCAACGCCTCGACCAACGACGTCACGTCCATATGCACGCCGCCGTTGAGGAAAGCATCGGTCATCTGCGCAGGCGTGTTGAGCAGGGTATTCAGCGCCCGGGCCGGGTCGGGCGTGTCGGCGGTGAAGTCGTCGATGGCCGATTGGAGGTTGGCCGCCAACACCACGGCCGGACCGACCACCGGACCGGCGATACCAAGCAGGACACCGCTGAGCGGCGATGTCGCGAAGTCGAGCAGCTGCTGACCGGTCGGCGAGATCTGGACGAGAAGGTCGACCAGCGGTATCTGGGTGATGACCGGAAGCGCGTTGTAGAGAAATGCGTGCTGGTCATCGAGGGTGTCAGTGGTCGCTGCTGCGGGCGCGTTGATGCCGTTGACG